>JAAYEH010000697.1 GCA_012728855.1 Rhodopirellula sp.
AGGACGCTTTCTTCTGCTCGACCAGGTACACCTGGTACTGGCGGATCTCCTCCGGTCCGAGTTGGTCCGGCGATCGGCCGAAATGCCGGGCAAAACAGGCC
The DNA here is from genome assembly GCA_012728855.1 of Rhodopirellula sp. GTDB lineage: Bacteria > Planctomycetota > Planctomycetia > Pirellulales > Thermoguttaceae > JABWBD01. Next base: position 102 of record JAAYEH010000697.1, read on the forward strand.
ACGTGGCGCGTGTAGGCTTCGATGGTTTTGGGCGAGTAGTTGCGGATCTTCATGTCCTGGATCATGCGTTGGCGCAGTTCGGTCATCACGGCTCTCCTACGAATTCGAGCAAGGAAGGAAACGTTCGGTACCGAATCTTGCGCTACAAAAGGCCGTCGCGCAAATTGGAATAATCGTTACAACCGGATGCAGGGAATGGACCTGCTGTGCCGAAAAAGAGCATCGCGCAAAGAAAAGGCTCTTCCGCAGAATTCGTGGGCGGAATTAGGTCTTTCTGAAGCTCCAACAGGCGTTTCTTGGTTCTTCCGGGTTTCTTGTGGGCAAAAACAATGCATAACGGGTCCGTTGGGATGTCGTCAGCCAGTGCATCCCTGCGCCTGTCGATGGTCCGGCGACCTCGCATCGCTCGGGAAACCCGTCAACAGAGAAGAGGCACCGGTACTTTTGTCCGAAGTACCGGTGCCTCTTCTCTGTGGCCGTCTTTCCGATAACGGAAAACCACGTACCGCTTTCGTCAGATTGACGGGAAATTCGGGTGTGTTTGAGCCTCAACGGCTTACGCTTACCCACAGATTCTGCGGAAGAGCCAAAGAAAAAGGCGGCCCTGCTGTCCGCCGCCCATCCACAACCACCGCGAAGCGGTTTAGTTCAACTGGGGGCCAGTTTCGCGGCCAAGTGGTCCCGCTTCGCAGGCACGGGAACCAACTGGAACTCATAGCGGCTCACAGAGGTGGGTGAAGCCGCCGTGAGTTCCCGCTGGTCCCCTCCTGGCTGCGAAAATGGTATCTTTTCTAACTGCGATCGCTAGGCACGTACCGGAGCGTTACAGTTGGGCGATTGAAAGCGCAGCGGATGAGGCTTTTTGAAATCTACCCCTCGGGCTGTTCACGCCCTTCATCCCTCTTCTGCCGGCGACAGGCGGTCAGCCTTCGCGGATCTCGCGCTTTTCCGCGTCGAAAACCTGCCGGCGGCCGGTGTCCATGGCGCGCGCGGCCATCAGGGCCGGCACACAGTGATGGATGCCCGCCTCGATCGGCGCGTTGCACACTTTCCGCGTGCGGAGGCACTGGAGCCAATTGAGGAAGTGGTCGGGCGTTTCCACCGGGTCGACGGGCGTTTCGTCCTTGGGAAGTTCGGTCGGCTTGATCGCCCCGGCGCGGGAATAAGTCGGCGCCCTCCAGTTGGTCATATCAATCGTGCCCTGATCGCCGTAGAGCTTCAGGACGTTGCCATTGCTGTTGCCGAAGTTCGTCGTGTAGCTAACCATGAAACCTTCGGGATAGATCCAGACGGCCTGGCAATGGTCGGGGCAAGTGAAGTTATACTCGTCCTTCCAGGTGAAGGTGCCCCCTTGCGCCACGCAGCTCAGCGGCAGCGTCGTGCCGACGACGTAGTTGTAGAGATCGATGAAGTGGCAGGCCAGGTTCGCCAGAGGCCCGTCGGTAAACTCGCGATAGCCGTACCAACCGGTTAGCAGTTTGCCGTCGAAAGGACGCATGGGCCGGTCCATGAGGAACTCCTTCCAGTCGACGTCCTCCTCCCGGATCGGCTCCGCCCGCTGCATCCACGAGTACCAGTATGGCTTGCTGCCGTTGCGGCACTGCTCGATCCGAGAGATTTTGCCGATCGCCCCGGAGCGGAATAGTTCCCGGCAGCCGGTGCTGGTCGAATAGCTGCGGACCTGCGTGCCCATCTGCGCGACGATGCCGCTCTGCTTAACCGCGTCGACGCAGCGGTTCAACGACGGCATGTCCATCGCCAGCGGCTTCTCGCAGTAGGCGTCTTTCTTGGCCTCGGCAGCCGCCGTCAAATGGGCCGCATGGTGGTGGTCGCAGGAAGCGATCATCACGGCGTCGACGTCGTCCAACCCGAGGATATCGCGATACGAGACGAATTGCCGGGCCGGGCGGCCGTACCACTCCTGGCATCGCGCCGAGGCTCGCTCGCGGCGAGGCTGCCAGGGATCGCTCACGGCGGTGAACTCCACGTTCTCGGCTTTGTCGTGGGCATGGACGCCAGGCATGTGCGCCGCATAGCCTCGTCCGCCGCAACCGATCAGGCCGATGGCGATCCGCTCATTGGCACCGACGATTTTCGCATAGCTGGTGGCGGTGAAGGCGAGGGCCGCGCCGGCCGAAGCCGTCGCAAGGAATTGCCGACGTGTTGATGGGTTTTGCATGGGAGATCCTCCTGGCTTGGCGGGGTCGTTGCAGAAGTCGAGGTCGTTGGAAATGTCCTCCTCCCGCGGTGAGACCCTCTCGTTGTAGGGTGGCGGCTTAAGCAAGTCAAGCACGCCGGCAGACTGGCCCGAATCATTTAGGCCTTCGGCCGCAACCAACGAGGATTATTGGACCAACCTGCTTCCGTTATACGGAAGGGTTTCATGATTGTGGGCGAGCGGCAGACCAGCCTCGTATCCGTCTGTCTCTGTCCGCGTGCAAAGCCCCTGGAGCGCACACGGATAAGAAGAAGGATGTCGAAAAAACGGGGACAGGCACCTCGCCCAAGCGTGTTTTTTACCGGCAGAAGCTATTTGGCTCGGGGCCAGTCCCCGTTTTTTGGACCATGCCCGGATTTGCCGCTGCGCAGTACTCTTAACATGCTTATTATAAACAACTTAAGGCAATTCTCTTCATTCTTCTTGACGAATCGACCACAAAGAGTAAACTACAGAGAATCTATTATCGATATCTTAATATCGATACCTGTTTACTGATTGGAGCCGCCAGTGAACCCCGACATGCTCAGATCCGCGCCCGTCCCCAGCGTTCGGCGGATGCCGCTTTATCTCCGCTTTCTCAAGCAACTTAAGTCACGCGGCCGGCAGGTCGTTTCCTGCACGCACATTGCCCATGAGTTGGGGTTGGTCAATACCCAGGTCCGCAAAGACCTCGCCATGACCGGCATCGTCGGTCGCCCAAAGGTCGGGTATGACGTGCCTGCATTGATCGCCGCGATCGAGGGGTTCCTCGGCTGGAACAACACCAGCGACGCCTTTATCGTCGGCGCCGGAAGCCTGGGAAGGGCGTTGATGGGTTACGACGGCTTTCGGGAGTACGGGCTGAATATCCTGGCGGCCTTCGACATCGACCCGGAGCGAGTCGGCCGTCCGGTTCACGGCAAGGAGGTCTTTGCCCTGGAACGGCTGCCCGATCTCGCCGAGCGGTTGCACGTGCGGATCGGCATCCTCACCGTGCCGGCCAAGGCCGCCCAGGACGCGGCCAATTTGTTGGTGCTCTCGGGCATCCGGGCGATCTGGAATTATGCCCCGATCGGCCTCGAAGTGCCGGAGTCGGTGATCGTCGAGAACATGAATCTTTCAGCAAGCCTGGCCGTGCTGTCCAGCCGGCTTGCCCAGACGCTGCGGACGGAGATGGGCCTTAAGACGGAGACCGAATGATGGTGGTGGTCGAGTCGCTCACTCCCCCGGTCCGGCCGAATCCTGCATGCCGTCGATATATCGACGCAACCGGTCCAACTCGTCGGTGACATGGCGAAGACTGAGCATGTTCTCCACCCGCTTGAGCAATTCGATCTTATTGACCGGCTTGCTGATGAAGTCGTTGCAGCCGGCCGCCACCGCCCGCTCGATGTCGCCCAACTCGTTCAGCGCGGTCACCATCAAGACCATGATCTGCCGATCCTTAGGACTGTCCTTCACCGTGCGGCAGACCTCGAACCCGCTCAGCTTGGGCATCATGATGTCCAGCAGGATGAGATCCGGCCGGAATTGAGCCACTTTGTCGAGCGTGTCGCGCCCGTCAACGGCGATGGCGATTTCGCAATCGACATCGCTCAGGTAGGCTTCCAATAACTCAACATTGGTGGGATTGTCGTCCGCGATAAGAATCTTGCTCTTGGCCATCCGGGCGTGTACCTGCTGGGTGACTGGACCATTTCGATCGAACCGCCAGCCGATCCGACAACGTGATTATAAATGTTCTGCTTCCGACGCCCAACGGCCTCGACAAAGGTTTCCGCTTCTATTCCTGCCAGATTCCCTGGAGCACGTCTTCACGGTACAACGGCAAGTGGCGGTAATACACCTCCAGGGTGCAGAGGGCCAGGGCGGTCATGTATATCCGCCCCCCCTCTTGACTGAACTCACCCCGCGGCGCCCAACTGCCGGCGTGCGGTTCTTTCGTCTCCTGGGAATCGACCAGCACGGTCCGCATCCGCTGGTTCCAGCGCTGCCATGTGCTGCCGCCCAGATGATGCATCACCTGGGTTGCATAGTACCAATAGTACATATCCGCCTTCGCCTGGCTTGGCGGAGAGCGGTCCGCAAGGAAGTTGACGCCCGCCTGTAAACCGAGGTGGTCCCGCGGCCAGCCGAGATATTGGCGGCAAAGCAGGGCTTCCGCAGTCATTCGCGGGGTGGGAGTCTGACCCGGCAAGTAGCCGTAGCGGGAGCCGCGGCGGTCGGCCGCCACGGAGTCGAGAAACCGATCCGCAGCCTCGAACGTCTTGCGCGGGACGATCAAGTAGGCCATCGTGCCGCTTCGCAGGGCCATCAACTGCCACCCGACGACGCTCATGTCGCCCGCCATACCGGGCTCGTACCGCCATCCCCCCGCCGGATGTTGGGCTTTGACGATGTAGTCCAGTGACCGTTGCGCGGGTTCGTGCAGTCGCTGGTCGCGGCTCAACGCGTAGGCCTCACACAAGGCGATCGCGGCTTGGCCATGCGCGTACATCCGGCCGATTCCGTCACCGCTGAGGTCGCCGTCCGGCTCTTGACGGTCGATCAGCCATTGCAGCCCCTTGAGCACGACCTCGCTGTACTCGCCATGCTCGTGCGTCTCGCCCGCGCCGAGAAAAGGCAAGAGGGCCAAAGCCGTGCCGGCGGTGTCGCTGTGTCCGCCTTGCCCGGATTCCTTGCCCGTCGCTCGCGGCGCCAAGTGGAACGTGTCGAGGCTCCAACTTCCGTCGTTGTTCTGGTAGCGTGCGAGCCACTTCAGTCCGCCGGCGACGGCCGCCTCGGTGTAACTGGTTCCGCCTTCCTTCTCGACGATCTGCGAACGAAGCGCGGGGTCGCGGCCGGAAAACATCGTGCCCGTCGCCGAAGAAGGAAGTGCCGTGGCCAACTGCGACAACTGCGGCAATTCACCGATCGGATCGGGGACATGTAGCGCCGGCGTTTCCAACTCGGGCGATATCCCAGTCGAGGGAAGCGCCGCCGACACGAGCAATTTCAGTTCGCCGGGATCTTCGAACTCGAACGCTTCCTCCTCCGGATCGGGAACGATGATTCCGCCCTCGATATCGCGATCGCTGATACGCGTGGCCAGCGTGATCGATAAGTCCTCCTCCTCCGGACCGATCATCCACAATCCCAGCAGCAAAATCACCACCAAGTGAAAAACGAGACTGACGAGCCAGGCGGGCAGGTTCCGGAGAAGCTCGCTGAAGAAAAGGCCCCAAAGCCCCTTTTCATGGGCCGCTTTCAGGCGCGCCCGCAAATGGGGATGCAACCGGGTCGCTGCCGGCCTGCGCCGCAGAGGAGGAGGCTGTTGTCTTGCCGCCGGCGGCGCTGTGGCAGGAAGGCTCTTCCGGGGTGCAACGCGTGGCGCATTGGTCTGAGGCGGAAGGGGAGGCGTGCGAGGCGCCGGCGGTGGCTTCGGCTTGCGGAGCATCGTCGGCTCGATCGCTGCGACCGCCTTCTGAGTCTGACTGGCGGCGGACTGTCGCTCTTCTTCCTGCTCCCTGAGCAGCCGCAGCGCTTCCTTTTCCTGCTCCTCCGTAAGTTCGATACTCGCGCCACACCGCCAGCAGTCGGCCACCATCAGCCATAGCCGGATCGACATCGGTGCGCCGCAATCCGGACAGGCGCAAGCCAACACATCGCCATCGAGCCGGATTTCCTGGCTCGCAGAAGAAGACGGCGACCCGCCCGGACTTCCCGCCCGATATGGGGTGATGTCCAGGCTGGAATCGTGATCTGCCGTGGCCATGAAAAGCAACTCGTCTGTTCCGGCTCGACCCCGTGGCAGCGGCTGCCCCGAGCAATGTCACTAAAACAAGTTTACCGCGTTCGGGTCAGCAGCGGCAAGCAATCCCCCCACCTTCAGTGGATTGTGATCTCTCCGCGCGACCCGCCGCCACTTCAGCGGATGGCCGATTGGTGGTACATTATGCGGTTTCGGCCGTTTCCTCGGCCGATCCCTGAATTCTGCGTGTAGACTGCGCACAACCGAATATGTGAGACCCCCAACATGAATCTGACGGATCCCCGATACAAAGAGTCCGCACTCGTTCAGGAAATGTTTGAAACCCCCCGGATTATCAGGGAGTTTGATTTTTCGCAGGGCAAAGAAGCGGCAGAGGCGATCAAAGGCACCGGGAGACTCGTGTTGACGGGCGAGGGGTCCAGCCGCATCTTCCCGGCCAAGAGTTTCATGCTCGATGTCCTTTGCCGAGGTATTCCCCTTGCCGTTTTCACCGACGGGGCGCGTCAGGTTCATCAGTACAATCTGCGAGATAGCGCCGTGCTGGCGGCCAGCAACAGCGGGCAGACCAAGGAAGTGATCTCCCTCTTCCATCACCTGATTGAGCAGGGCCATCAGAAACGCTTCGGACTGACGGCCAATCGAGAGACTCGGCTGGAGGCCGCCTCGAACCGCTGCTACACGCTCAACTGCGGCAAGGAGAACGCCGTGGCCGCTACGAAGAGCGTGGTCGAACAGGCATTGTTCTATCGTTCGCTGTTGGGTGTCTACGGCGCGACGGGCGCTCTGGTGAAGCACCAGCAGCAGGCCGCCGACAAAGCCGAGGAAGTCCTCCAATCCCAACTCGACGCGGAAATCGTCAAGACCATCGCCGCGGCCGACGTGATCTATTTCGCCGGGCGAAACGACGGCGTGGCCGAGGAACTTACGCTGAAGACCAACGAGATCACGCGAAAGAAGAGCGATTTCCTCGAAGGCACCTACGCGGTCCACGGCATTGAAGAAGTGATGAATCCGACCGAAGTGGTGATCGTCGTCGATCCGTTTCCCTCGGAGGTTGAGAAGTTCCACGAGGTGCTCGTTCAAGGCGTCGGCATGTCGGTCGTCGCCATTGCCTCGGAGGAGACGAGATTTCCGACGATCCGCATTCCGAAGGTCGAGGGCTACGATTCGGTGTTGCAGTTGCTCGCCGGCTGGAACGTGCTGGTCAGTGTGGGAGTGGCCAACGGAATCAACCTTGACAAACCGCAACGTGCCCGCAAAGTGGGCAACGAGTTTCTCGGATAAAACTGTCCTCCTTTCTCAGCGAGGTCTAGAAAGTTGAATCTTCCGCGAAATCCGACCCGGGCGGTGCGAATCGGTTCCGTGACGATCGGCGGAGGCCACGCCATCGTCATCCAGAGCATGTGCGCAACGAAGACAACAGATGTCGAAGCGACCGTTGCGCAAACCAATTGCCTTGCCGAGGCCGGGGCCGGGGTGGTCCGCATCGCCGTGGACAGCCGCCGCGACGCGGAGGCCTTGGCGGAAATTCGGCAGCGGACGCGGGCGAACCTGTCAGTCGACCTGCAGGAGAATTATCGGCTTGTCCGCGACGTTGCGCCGAGCGTCGACAAGGTCCGCTACAATCCGGGCCATCTCTACCATCACGAACCGCAGCGCTCCTGGCAGGACAAGGTCCGCTTTCTGGTCGATACCGCCGGAGAGAACGACTGTGCGATTCGCATCGGCGTCAACTGCGGCTCGGTCGATCCGGCGAAGCGGGAGATGTTTGACCCGGCCGACTCGATCAGCCCCATGCTCCATAGCGCGCTGGAGCACTGCGAGTTGCTGGATTCGCTGGGTTTTCGGCGGTATTGCGTCTCGCTGAAGGACTCTGATCCCCTCAAGGTGGTTGAAGTCAACCGCCGATTCGCCGCGGAGCGTCCCGACGTACCGTTGCACCTCGGGGTTACCGAAGCCGGCATGCCGCCCGAGGGAATCCTCAAAACGCGTATCGCTTTCGAGCAGTTGCTCCGATTGGGGATCGGCGACACAATCCGGGTCTCCCTCACCGTTCCCAATCCGCGAAAACACGAGGAGATCGAGGCAGGGCGGCAGATCCTGGCGGATATCGCCGCCGGCCGCCTCGTCAACCTAGTCGATTTCAGCAGCGGCGGGCTAAACATCATCAGTTGCCCCAGTTGTTCCCGCGTGGAGAACGAGGCATTCGTGGATCTGGCACAGCAAGTCAAGCAGTTGACTCAAGATCTGACCGATAAGCCGATTACCATTGCCGTGATGGGCTGTCGCGTCAACGGGCCCGGCGAAACCGACGACGCCGACCTGGGCCTTTGGTGTGGTCCTACCTTCGTCAATCTCAAACGCGGCGGAGAGCTTATTGGTCGGTTCTCCTACGACGAAGTCCTCCACAAGCTGCGAGCCGAATTGGACTGCCTCATTTCGAACCGCCAAAAAGCTGGAACCGTCCCCCGTGACCGATAACAAATGACAAATGACCAATGACCAATCCAATACAAACGGCCAAACAAATCCCGGCCGGCACCTCTCCCACAACCAGATACCAGCTCTTCCTTGAATCGGCCCGCACTTCTGCCAGCAGCGTGGCTTCGGACCGCCGCGGTCCTTTGGCCAGAAGGCGGCCATCCGCATCGATCCAGGCGGAAAACCCGGTATTCGCTGCGATCAACAGCGGCTTGCGGGTCTCCACCGCCCGGAATACGCCGCACGCCAGATGCATGTCCAGTTCGCTGGAACCCCAAAACCAGCCGTCATTGGTCAGATTCACCAACACGTCGGGATCCTGTCCGGCCCGGGCCAGCGCGGTCACGTGCCGGCGGATCACGTGGGCGAGAACGGTCTCGTAGCAAATGCTCGGCGCGATTCGCAGCCCGCCGACCTCCATCGCCACCGGCTGCCGCCCCGCGCTGGAACTGGTCGGCAGCGGCGTCAGTTCCAAAAGCCAGGGAAACTGATCGGCGAAGGGAACATACTCGCCGAACAGCACTCGGTGCATCTTGTCGTAGCGTGCGACGACATCTCCCTCGGCGGTGACGAAAACGGCCGAATTGTACCGCTTTACGCCGCGGGGCCCGTAATGTTCCGTGTCGACGCCCAGCAACAAAGGCACGTCGAATTGATCGGCCAGCGAAGCCATCGATTCCCGGCTCACACGGGCAGCCTGCTCCATCGCTGTGGCGAACTGCTCCGGCGACCATTCCCACGCCGACGGCGTCTGTGGATTGTCGTCGAAAGTCACCAACGGGACACGGAACATGGTCTCGGGCCAGACGATCAAATCCAAATGACCGTAGCGACCAACGGCGTCACGCGTGAGACGGATGTAGTCGGCGTGGACTTGGGATCGTTTCTGTTTGTCGTACTTCAGACTGCTGTCGATTGAGCCCTGAATCAAGGCGATACGGACTGCCGGCTGCCCCGCGGCAATTCGGCCCGCGGAAATCCGCGCCCGTCCGTAGCCGATTGTCGCCGCGAAGAGAATCAGGACCAGCGGCAGCGGCCAAATCGTCGCACGGCGTCCTTCCAGTGGCAGGGTGCGAGCGAGACAGGCGGCCACCAACACAATGAGAAGATCGACGGCGTATGCCCCGGCCAGATCGCTGACCTGAATCAGATCGATCCAACGGTACTGGGTGTGCCCTATGGCGGCCATGCTGAATCCGGTGATGAGATGGGCGCGGGCCAGTTCCAGGCCGGTCCAGACCACGGGTGCGGCGAGCGTCACGGGAAACCGGAAACGGTGGACCGCCACACGGCTGATCCCAATAAACACGGGCAAATAGAAACCGAGGTACAGCGACAGCGCGATCCAGCCCACGCTGGTTGCCGGGTGTGGCAGCCGCAGCCAGTGAATCGCCGCCAGCCAGAAGAAGAATCCGACAAAGAAGAGAGCGAGGTAAGGCCGCTTTCCCGGCAGTGCGCTGCCGCGGATCAGCAGCACCCAAGGCACGGGGGCGATCCATGCCAACAGCCAGAGATCCAACGGCGGCAGCGCCGCCCACAAAAGCACGGCGCCTAGTGCGGCAAGTCCGCAGGTGGAAAGGAGGACTGCCTGGAGTTTCTTCGCAAGAAGGCGCATGACTGGTTTCTTCGCCCCCGGCATTCTAGGCCCGGCGGCAGCACGATTGGTCCACTTTCAGGAACCGCTCCAGCAGCACCACGCCGCAGTCGGTGAGAAAACTCTCCGGATGAAACTGAACGCCCCAAAGCGGAAATGTCTTGTGCCGCACCCCCATGATAACCCGCTTTCCATCGGCGGCTTCACTCCAGGCGCAAACGTCGAATGCGTCGCTGAGCGAATCCGGTTGGATGACGAGGCTGTGATAGCGAGTGGCGCGGAACGGATTCTCCAAGCCTTCGAACAAGTCCCGGTTATCGTGGTGGATCATGTCGGTCTTGCCGTGCATGAGGGTGTCGGCCCTCACAATCCTGGCACCGAATGCCTGCCCGATCGACTGGTGGCCCAGGCAGACACCGAGCATCGGGATCCGGCCGGCAAAACGTTTCACGCACTCGATCGATATGCCGGCCTCGTCGGGAGTACACGGCCCGGGAGAGATGATCAGGTGGCTCGGTCCCTTTGCCTCGATTTCATCGACAGTGATTTTGTCGTTGCGGTGGACTTCGAGGTCGACCGAGGGGTCGATCTCCCCCAGCCGCTGCACAAGGTTGTAAGTAAACGAATCATAATTGTCGACCAGAACGATCATGGCACACGATCCGAGGCTTCCGGGGGGGTGGACGGAAGATTGAACAAGATCAGTGTACCCGGTTTTCGGTCGCAGGGAGAAGAGGAACGACGCCGGACGGCGAAATCAGGCAGGTTCAAAAACGGGGACAGGCACCTCGCCGAACCGTGTTTTTTCACCGGCAGAAGCTATTTGGCTCGGAGCCAGTCCCAGTTTTTGAACCATGCCCGAAATCACGTGGTCTGCGGATTCACCGGCGCGAATCGTTCGTTCGGCAGCACTACGGACTTGATCCGCAGCCCAAACTTGTCCCCCACTTTGACCACCTCTCCCATCGCGACCGGTCGGCCGCCCACGTCCAGTTCGAGCAGTTCCTCGCATGACTTGTCGAACTGGATGATGGAGCCGGTCCCCAGTTCGATCACCCGGCCGAGTGACTGACGCTTCCGGGCCAAGGTGACCACCACCGGAACCTTGATTCGCAAGAGGCTGCGCGTATAGACGGGCAGTGAATTGGCGGCAACTGCCCGGCGATTGGGAGTCGAGGCGGAATGAGGCGAAGAAGCTGCCGGGGGACTCACTTGGGTCTGCGGCCTGATTGTGGGCTCGCTTCCGGGTTTCGAGGCCGCGGCGCCGAGAACCATTGTAGGGCGGGTTGCAGGCCAGACCAAGGCGCCAGTTGCCAGTTGGTCATCACCCAGTTCAAAGGACAGTGGCACCAGCGAGGCCTCACCGGCCAGGCCGCCGCGAACTGCCGCTCCTTGGAGTGATTTGACATAGCCGGTCTTCGAATCGTCGGGCATGAACGCTTCCGGCAAGAAGATCATGCCCAATTCTTGTGCCAATGTGGCGAGTTTGCTCTGACCGGTCACATCCGGCTGAGCACACCAGCTCGGAACGAGCCCGGATTGCGCGGCAATCAGCACCAAAGCTGCTTCATCGCCGACGGTCAGCACGACAACCAGGCCCGCACCGCTCATCCATTGGGGCAGAGAAGCTGCGTTGACCGGGTTCGAAGTGCCGACGTTCAGCTTCACGTCCACGCCCAAAGCACGAGCTAATGCCGCCGCCCCTTCCGAAGCACCGCAGCGGCATGTCTCCTCGACTTGTGCCGATATTTCCCGGGTGAGCTTGGCCACGGGCCGGTCCATATTCCTGGTAGTAGAACGTTGATCGAAAAGAGCAGCCTGGCGTCCTGCTGTTTTGGCGGGTGGTTACCGAATCTCCCGGGGATGGGCACGTCGCCAGATCAGCTTGATCCCAATATCGGCCGATCATCCCGTAGACTTTGCGTAATCGCTACAATTCCTTACCGAGTGGTCGAGATAACCACAACCTTGGCCCTCGCCGGATCGTCAAAGGTTCTATAGACTGGTCGCCATGGTCGATTCCTCGACGCCAAACGAACCGGTACCTTCCGATTCGCCCTGCACTCGCTTGGCGGGGCATTGTGATTTGTTGGTTATCGGAGAGGGTTTGCCTGCGGTCACGGCGGCACATGAAGGTCGGCAACTCGGGCTGCGGGTCGTCTTGGCCCTCGTCGGTTCCGGAAGTTCCGCGTCGGCGGACCAATTCCTGCGTCTGGTTGGCCGCCGATCGCTCCTAGACAATCACGCGGTTGATCCGGGGGAAACCGGAGGGACGGCAGATTGGTCCGCAAGTTTCCGACAATTTGGTGAATCCATCGGCCGCGGATCGCCCCCTGCGATAAGGGAAGATCTGGCCGGTTCGGGCATCGTTTTGGTGGAAACACCGCCGGTTTTCGTGGGCCGCGATGCCATCGAAGTCAATGGGGAGAAATTGCGATTCCGCAAGGCGGTGCTAGCCATCGGGCGTTCGGCCTCGATTGAGCAAGGCAATTCTGGGGAAATCGAGTCCCTGCTACCCGAGGTGTTCGTCGGCCTGAACAGGCCGCCCCAGCGTCTGGCCATCCTTGGCTGCGGGCCGCGAGCATGCATTTGGGCGCAGGCACTGCGGCGGTTCGGAAGCGAGGTGCTGCTGATCAGTCCGGAGCGATCGCTTCTTCCCGACGAAAATCCTCTGGCGGGGGCTGTAGTCGAAAGGCAGTTAGCGCTTGAGGGGGTGCAGATGTTCCTGGGCGGCACGGCGGTCGCTGTTGGGCAGACAGGGGGCCAGCGGATGGTCGTCGTGGACCAGGAAGGGCAGAGGGAAAAGCATTTCGTGGATCGCGTGTTTCGTGAAGTCGCCACGGCGCCGGATCTTGGTCGATTGCAGCTCGACAAAGCCAAAGTGGCTTGGGACGCGCGGGGTATCAAGGTGAACCGTCGGCTGCGGACGACCAACCGCCGGGTGTTCGCCGGCGGCGGAGTGTGTGGCGAAGCGTTTGACCGACCGGAAGCGGCGTTGGTCATGGCTCGCCTGTGCGTACACAACGCCTTCCACTGCTTTCGCAAGCGAGTACCACGGACGGTGATTCCCCGCTACGTCTGGACCGATCCCGAAGTTGCCGAGGTCGGGATCACGCCGGCGGAAGCCGCCGCGCAGCAGATCGAAATCGACACCTACCGGGCGGAGATATCGGAGGTCGCCACGTCGAGGCTCGCGGGTCGGGCAGAAGGCTTCCTGGTCATCTATACTCGCCATGGCACCGCCCGGATTCTCGGGGGCGTCGCCGTGGCGGAGTGCGCGACCGAGTTGATCGGGACCGTCGGGCTGCTGATGGCTCAGCGAATCTCACTCGACGCCTTAGCCGAGTCCGCGGCTTGTCTCCCGTCGCGTTTGGAGGTACTGGCTCTCATGGGCGATTATTACCGTCGCAACCGCCCCCGCTCGAGGTGGCAAATCATGGGCACGAAACTACACGGACGATGGAAGCGTCTATGGCGATCCGTGTCAGCGTAGGCTGGGCACTCTGTGAACCGCTTTCCTCTTAGAGGCTTTAACAAAACGGGGACAGGCACCTCGCCGGGACGTGTATTCTGCGGGTTTTGCAAAGGCTTGGCTCGGAGCCAGTCCCCGTTTTGTTAGGGCCTCTTGTGCGTGGAACGCCGCGAACATCCCCTCGTTCGGCACGCTGGCGTCCGGACTACGACTACACTGTCCCCATCAGCGGGCGCTTCCGTTGGCCGTCCGCGATGCCGTCTCTTCCAACTGTGCGGCCCTCGTCTGGTCCGCTTCCGCTTTCTCTGCCAAACCCAGGCTCTGAAAGAGATGGCCACGAACCCGATACGACTCGGCATCGTCGGGGCGCAACCGAATCGCCTCGGTGAAATCCTCCAGCGCGGCAGTTGTTTCCCCGAGGAAGACCCGTGCCAGTCCCCGTCCGAACCAGGCTTCCGCACGGTTCGGCTCCAGGCGGATTGCTTCGCTGTAATCCGCAACGAACTGGGGGTAGTCGTGATTCCGTGCGTGAATCTGCCCTCGGACGAGATAGAACAGCGCAACGTCTGCTTGGAGGCGAATGGCCTCGTTCAAGTCGGCAAGTGCGTTTTCCAGGGCGCCGAGTTGAAAGAATGCGCGGCCCCGATTGTAGCGGGCCTTCGCCAGCTTCGGATCCAGTCGAATGGCTTCGCAGTAGTCGCGGACGGCCTTGTCGAGGTTGCCTGCCGCGAGCATGGCACTGCCACGCCCACAGTAATAATCGGCGCACTTCGGGTCGAGTCGGATCGCCTCGGTACACTCGTCGATGGCTTTTTGGGCATTCCCCGCGAGGAAGTGGCACTGTGCACGTTTGTGCCAAGCGACGGCACAGGTCGGATCGAGGCGGATTGCTTCGTCGAATGAAGCGGCCGCGTCCTTTAAGCGGGTTTCCTCCAACTGTGCGACTCCCCGACGGCACGCCTCGACCGCACCCGATTGAAATTGGTCGGCGGCGCAAGCGGCGGCCGATACAACCAACCAGACTACCCCGGCGTTCCACATGCCGATTCGATTGCGGTTCCTCCGCGCAGCCATGCTCCATGCTCCGTCGCTTCGTGACGCGATTTCCGGGTTGAAGATCGGCCGGATTATCCAGGTTGGCGTCGATGCAATCAAGAGCAACCGGCCGCCGACAGCAGCTACGGGCGCACCTTGCACTTCGCGCGGTGACGGACTTTGTGTTATCAAGAGGGGGGTAAGTCTGGGCCGTGGGATTCGGCTCATTGAGAAGATACGCAATGGAGGAGGCCAGGGATGGCAACCATC
>JAAYEH010000698.1 GCA_012728855.1 Rhodopirellula sp.
GATCATGCTCAATGTCCGCAATGATCACGAACGTTTTCGGGCGGTCGCCGTGACGAAGGATCTCGGGCAAACGTGGCAGCCACATCCGACCAGTCGTAACACGCTCATCGAGCCGAACTGCAACGGGAGCCTGCTGCGGTTCGACTACGAGTTCGACGGCGAGCAGAGACACGTGCTGCTGTTTGCGAATCCCCATTCGCAGCAAGGCCGCACCCATCACACCGTGCAAGTCAGCTTCGACGACGGGCTCACTTGGCCGGATTCGCATCATTGGTTGCTGGATGAAGGTCGCGGCGCCGGTTATCCGAGCCTCACGCGCGTCGATCGCGAGCATGTCGGGATCGTGTATGAGGGGAGTCAATCGCATCTCGTGTTTGAGAAGCTGGCGATCGTCGATCTGCTGGAGCCGACGCGCCGACATGCGTCGCGCGACGTGTGGCAACGCGAGGTATCCCGGGAAGGAGCCCGGTTTCTGGAGCAACGTCGGCAATTGTCGCCGTTTGGTGCTCAGAGTTTTGACCTGACAGGTCTGCGGGCCGGCATGGGCGCGCGGCATGAGCCAACGGTTCCGGGAGTCAAACTCACGAAGCTCAACGTGGGCGACGTGCCTTGTGAATGGGTCATTACTCCCGGTGCTGATCCCGATGTGCGACTCCTCTATTTGCACGGCGGCGGATGGGTGTCCGGGTCGGGCGGGAACTATCTGCCTCTGGCAGCGGAGATTTCGCTCGCCGCCCGATGCGTGGTGCTGCTGCCGGATTATCGACTGGCTCCGGAACATCCCTTTCCGGCGGGGCTGGACGACTGCGTCGCCGCGCATCAGTGGCTCGTCGCGAACGGTCCGTCTGGTCCAAGTGCCGCCAAAGCGACGTTTATCGGCGGCGATTCCGCGGGAGGAAATCTGACACTGGCCACGCTGCTGGCCCTGAAGGACCGCCGACTCCCGCTGCCCGCGGGTGGCATCGCGATCTCGCCGGCCACGGACTTCACGTTGACGAGCCAGGCGCTGAAGTCCGTTTACGACCCGATTGTCAGCTCGCGGACCATGCCCGAGTTCCGCGATCGCTACCTGGCGAAGACCGATCCGCGCCAGCCGTTGGCGTCTCCGCTGTTCGGCGACTATCGAGGTCTGCCGCCGCTGCTGATTCAACTCGGCCAGCATGAGATGCTCCGCGACGACGCGATCCGGGTCACAAAGAAGGCGCGGGCCGACGGTATCCCCGTGACGCTCGAAATCTGGCCGGGCATGGTACATGTCTTCCAAATCCGGGGACTTCCAGAATCTCGGGAAGCCATCCAGCGAATCGGGAAGTTTGTGAAAAGCACGCCGGGTTTGTAGGAGCATCCAAGTTTCCAGCAAGTCTACGACGAGCGCAGCGGCCGAGCGTGGTGGGGTGTCCGCGCGGGTCTCGCCCCATCGTCGAACGCAGCGCGCGGGCCTGCCCGACCAGGTTGACCCGAAGCCGATCGGCGAGGGCATCAACGTGTACTTCACCCGGTTGCGCGTGGGTGGCGTGGACTTCGGAATCCACAGCGTATTCTCGACACCGCATTACGTAGAAGAGGAGAATCCATGATGAGACATTCCCTGACGCTTGGGCCATTGAGCGTTATCTTGGTCGGGATGTCGGTCGGCCATGCCCCCGGCGTCGCTGCCGAGGCGCCGTGGTTGATTGAGGAATCGCAAGCAAGCTGGGCCCAAGCGCAAGCGTCGGGCGACAAGATCGCGATTACGAATGTGCTTTCCCTGAAGGGCGGCGACGCAGGCCGGTGGACCAGCCAGTGGCATCAGTGGCAGGGCACGATCGATGCCGCGGAGGTGGCCGTGAGAGCGGCAGTAGCCCAGTTTACCAACCAGACGATTGAGGTCGTGGTCAAAGGCTCTGAGACGCCCTACACGGACGCCAGCGGAGTCCCGCATACTTGGTACGGCAGGTGTATGATCGCGATTGTGAATGAAAATCGCTGGATTATGGCCTTACGTTCAGGCATCAACCATATTGCCTGGGACACTCCCCGCAAACGGGACACGATTCACCTCTTAACGTCGAGCGATGAGGGAAGAACCTGGAACAAGCTTGACCACTGGTTCGACGGAACGCCAATCCAAGGAATGCCTTATGAAGATGGAGAAACCCACAGTGAGCCGGGCCTCTACCGGATGCCCAACGGGGATCTGATTCTCCAGTTCTGGCGAATCGACTATTCTGCGGGCACCAAGCAACTGCGGTCGACGGACAACGGCAAGTCGTGGGCTGTGGATATTGACAGGATTAACGTCGCCGGGGTGACCGGAGCGGAAGGTGATCGAGCGATCGGTACGGAGGACTGGTTCGTGGATCCGGAAAACCCATCGCACGTTTACATGGCATTCGAGTACTTTCTCTACAACCAGAAGGCAGGCTCCCTCTTGACCAAATCGACCGACAATGGCAAGAGCTATGCCTTCCTCAGTTGGATGAGCCCGCTAGGCGTTTCCAAGAACCCCGCTTCGGGCGCCACGTTTGAACCGGCCATCGAGTATGTGGGAAACCGGACGATTGTGGCGGTGTTGCGAGGTTTGGCGGGAGACCGGCATACCTGGCAGACCGTCAGTACCGACATGGGCGTTTCATTCTCTCCGCTGGTCGACATTTCTGCGCAGATCAACGGCGGAATGCCCAACGGTTCGTGGCAGCGGGCGCGGCTGTACAAGGAGAGCAACCCCTATTTCCAGTATGGCAACCCGCTCAACTATGCCCTCGGTGAAGGCCGGCTGTGGGGGTTTGGAATTCATAGCAACCGCGGCGGTTATACGCGTAAACCGGCGGTCTACTGGTCGGACGACAACGGCCAGTCGTGGTGCGGACCGCAGTTGCTGCATGGTCCGATGCATCCTGGAACCGATACGGGGTATGGAGATCTGAAACGTCGGCGCGACGGCACGTTCGTGGCCGCTACCTATTACTGCCCCCCAGAGAACATGGATATTGCAGACGTGGAGCAATACACCTTTGGGGCCCAACGGGCGAAGATGATGATCGAGGCGGATCGCGATGGTGACGGGAAGCCGGACGCCGACTCGGGTTGGCGGGAACTCCACAACGGCTCCAATGTTTACACAGTATCCGGTCTTGGGGCCAGCCGTTGGCGGCTAAGACTTCACCTTCATTCAACCAATACAGCCGGCTCGCCCAAGATTATTCAAGTGAAGGTTTCACCGCGATAACGGCTCCGCGTCGATCGCCGATGGCCAGTGATCGGGAGAATCGATCGCGTCAGATTTCGCGGAAAGTGTCTGCGTTTCGATCGAACCGAGTTATGGTGGTAACGACGGCAGAAAACACTTTCTGAGGCGCGGCGGGCGTGCTGTTCGGCGGAGGTTTTCCAAGGCGCGATCTGGCGGCTGTCGGGCCTAGCTCCGATCTTTGCCACAGGGGGCACCTACGATGTCACCGAGTCGCTATAATCCCGGGTGTTTGCTTTATCTCAGATAGCAACCCCCGGAGGATTGGTAACGTGAATCGATGCCGACTGCACACGGTCAGGAGGGTGGGCTTTGTACTGCTGGGAGCCATCATGATGACTTCAGTATGCGGTGCCGATTGGCAAGCGACAAAGATTCTGCAGATGGACGCCCAGTCGGTTGCCGCGGAGTTTCCGGCCCAATGGCAGATTGTTACGGAGACGTGAAATCGTGTGGTGGCCGTTCCCTACATTGCGTACCTGCCGGAGAAAGACCGCATCAGTATGCTGGTCAGTTGCGACTACCCTCACCAGCCCATGGTCCTGTTCAGTGACGACCGTGGTGCCGCGTGGGGCGAGCCGCGGCCGGTGTCATATCGACCACCGCCACCCCGGCCTGAATATCAGGTTTCGCCGCGGCCACTGCGAGGGAGCCCTTGAGCAGAATCAAACCGACAATCAGAAGCGACGACGTCACCCACACGCTGTGTTTTGTCACGGTCAGATCCGATATCTCCTCGGTCGACTTGGAGCCACAGGGGAAGGAAGAAGCGAAACGCCAGCATAGGGTGACGCGGCCCGGTGGTCAAGACCGCGAATTGAGGAGAATAAGAGAGAACCATTCGCCTGACACCGGAAACGGGCTGCGAGCGGCACGGCGGATGCCGTCAATCCAATTCCGTATCACTTCGCCTTATGCGACGCACGCCTTGCATCATAATGCCAGGCAGCCGATGCCCAGGCCGTCAACCGATCCAACATCGCGCCGGGCTCGTCATGCGGTATCTGCGCGGCGATTGCAGCGATTCGATTATCCACAGTTGTCACAATCAGACAGCCGAACGGAGTTCGCCACGTTGTTGTCCAACGCCCCTTCGATAGTTCGGTTTGCCCGATACATTCGGCCCCATTCTCAGTAAACCACTCGGACAACGCCGTGCCAACCGCCTTCTCCTTATCGGTTGGCGCACGCCGTTTTCGACGGATAGAACGGGTGTCGAGTTCGCCGATTCTCCTCGGCATATTGAGCCTCATGCGATTACCAGTATTGTGGCGCATATCGCCATACAAGTGACTATATGAAACGAGTCGCAAGATGGCAACCGCAGCAAGCGATCGTCTCTTCGCGATATTGCCATTGTTCCGCCATGTCGGGTCATTACCGCTTCTGCGAGGCGGATCGTGGAATCGCCTCTCGAAAACTGGTTCATCTTCCCGCCAGGTGCTGGAAACGGACTTGCCGCCAGAACTGGCGTGTACATAATCATGAGGAGGAACAGGCCCC
>JAAYEH010000699.1 GCA_012728855.1 Rhodopirellula sp.
GCATGTCAATCTGCTCGTTCGCTTCGCGAAACACCTTCTCGAAAGCCGCGTAGTCAGCGACCGTTTCAAATAGGGTAGCGCGACCGACCGCGCGATTCAGCGCGTGGTAGACATACCCTCCCGTTGCGATTCGACGACGCCTTGGCATGCGCACATCGTAGCAAAAACTCCTCACCTCCGCAATAGAATGAGACCCGACCCCTTTCTGGCCCTCCGTTAGAAGCCCTAACAAAACCGGGACAGGCACCCACGCCTCGCTGGATTCTCCGGCATGGTTCAAATCTTGACGTTGGCAGGTAACAGAAGGCAGGTCCCGCTTGCCGAGCGGAACCTGGGCGCGGAGTTGGCATCCTATCGCCCCACCGAGTGGAAACATCACTTAGCCGCTCAGATCCCGCTCGGCAAGCGGGATCTACTGGCTGCGACCCGCGCTTGAACCATGCGGAATTTTCCGGTTTTTTTTGACCGTTGGCCGGGAGCCAGTCGCGGTTTTGTTAGGGCTTCTTAGCTTTCCCAGGCAGCAGCGCCCGCCGTACGGCGAGGGTTCCGCCGGCGGCGAAGGCGATGACGCCTAAGAGCGGGGCAATGCCAAGGACGACGGAGATGGCGCCGGCGACGATCAGCAGTAGGCAACCGGTCCAGGTGGCAAACCAGTCGAAACGGCCGCGGCGAGCGGCGGCGGCAACGGCGATGACCAGTAGCACAACCATGACAACAACGGTGGCCCAGCCGAGCCGCTGAACGAGAGTGCGCGACACGGCACGCGCGGTGATCTCGATGTCGCCCTGGGGCGTGGTGAAGTGGTACACGGCGCCGCGCATCGGCAGGTCGACGTCGAGGCTCGCCAGCCCGGTAGCAGCCGGGAGTGAAGCGGAATGTGGGATCATTTCAGACAGTCGTTCTTCTTGTCGCGCCGCGATTGCGCCGTCGCGTGAGAACGCAAGCCCACCGAGCTGCTGCCCCTGAAGTTCAACGCGGCTGCGGAAGTCCGCGCTGGGTTGTGGCGCCATCTGTTGCTTGAGACTTTGCTGGTAACGAGCAACCGCGCCGGCAGAACGTTCCTTCACTCCGTTGGTAATTTGGTCCTGCGGCTGGCCTTTCGCTTTTTCGTCGGCGACAATCCCGAGCCTTATTCCTCGCCCGAGACTGCTGGAGTCCGGTTGCGGCTTCATCTGCGCGGATTTTCCCTTGAGCAGTCGCGAGGGGCCGGACTTTTTCTCCTGCGGCCGGTCGGAGGCGGCCTTGTCGGCTTTCTTGACATCCGACTCGTCGGCGAGGCGATTCTGGCGGAGCCAGGCGGCATTGAATTCGGGTGCCTTGGTATCGGTGGCAGTTTCGCCTCTTTCGAGTGCCGAGAAGTCCCAGTTGCGATCCATCTCGGAAAAGGCGTTGCGTGCCCGCGATAGATCTTGATCGGCGAAGAGCGCGTTCATTTTGGCGCGATTGTCCACGATGACTTGCTTGCCAGCAATTTCTTCGACTTCCTGGACCTGCTGCCGCGCTTGTTCGAGCTTTTTGGTGTTCTCCGCCAATTTCCGCTGCAACGGTTCGTTGGACGCATCGCGAGCCAACAGCGACTGGGATTGTTCGACTTGCTGTTGGAAGTCGCCGAAATTGGCGGCGGCGCGGACTTTGGCGAAATCGTCGGCCGACTGCATCGTTTCGACGAGGCGCTGGGTCACCTTGGTCTGATAGGCGACATAGCCCGCCGCAAGGTCCGCGGCGTCGACCGGAGGGCCCATGGTGCCGCCGAAATCGAACCAGCGGTGTGTCGGGGGGAGGTGAAGTCGCACCTGGCTCTCGGCGACGGGGATATTCACCGTGCGGACCAAGGGGAATTGCACGGGGCGCCGCGCCGGGGCCAGCGGTTGGAGAGGGTCCATGCGGCCGCCGTATTTGAGCACGACCTGGTAGTCGAGGTCGCCCGCCGCCGTTTTCACCAGCGGGATGCGGATCTGGTGCGGATCGTTCGACTCGAGGGCTTTGGTCGGCTTCACCGGTTCGCCGGCCACTTGGGCGGTCCAGAGCCGCGAGCCGGGCGGCATGCGGATCTGGAGGTACTGCTGGGTGGTATTGTCGAGTCGATAGACGAGACGGGCGCGGTAGGCGCCGCCGGCATCGAGCACGAGATCGGTTTCGGAGAGGCCGATGCGGGCGCCGGCGGCCTCCCATGCCTTGCGAGGTTGGACGGCAAAAGTCAGACGCGGCTCCTTCTGCCCGCCGGCGAGATACGCCTCGGTGATCCCCGTTCCGAGGAGACGGACGAGGCGTTGCCAATCCTGTTGCTGGCGCGAGAGCGGGTCGAACCCTTCCATGCCTTTGACCATCACCTCGTCGCGGCCCGCGCTTTCGAGGACGACGAAGCGGCGGTCGGTTTGTCCGGTCTCGACAGTGGGGATGGGGGCCTGCTGGGCGTCGGCGGTGAGGATTCGGTCGTTTTCGACGAGGACGCGCAGCCCGCCCATCATTTCATCCTGAAGCTCCAGCCTGACGCGGACGGTCGCCGTCAACGGTCCGCCCGCCGGCTCGATCGTCTTCTGCCGGAGCATGGGCACTTGGATGCGGGCGGCTTTCATCGACTCCGGCAGCAGGAAAGAAACCTCACGAACACCCGCGCGCTGGATGGTGAAGTCCAAGAGAACGGTTTCCTCGACGGCCCGGTCGGTGACGCGAACATTGGTGATCGTCTCGCAGCGGACCAGCGGCTGTCTGGCCGTGAGCTGCAGCCGACCGCCGTAGTCCGCGCCGCGGTGATGCAGGGCCAGGCGCGTCGCGCGGCGCTGCTCGGCGGTGAGCCAGCCGAACAACTGCTTGAGGAGCACGGCCTCAACGTTCTTCAAATCGACCGGACTGACGTCGAACGCCGGGTCGACCTGAACGGCGATGTCGCCTTCCTGCCGATCGGCGCCGACGACCTCGATTCGGGGCAAGGCAAGCGACATCGAATCATCGGAAGGCGGGATCGTGCCGCGGATCAACAGCGGCGTCTGGCCCTGGACACCGTCGGCCAGATAGAGGCTCAACAGCGGCCGATCGTCGCGGCGGGTAATCGCCCAATGGAATTCGCCGGGGGCTGACACGTGGTCGAGTTTCAGGTTGGCGGGCAGAAAGATCTCCGCGCGGTGCAGCGGCCGGCCCTCGGCGCGGAGTCTTACCCGGCTCTCCAGACTGCGTTGGTATTCGGAGATCCGCAACACGGTTTCCACCTCGGCGGTCACCTTCCGCTTGACAGGCGAGACCGCCAGCTTCACCGTGAAAGGAACCGATGCGAATCGATAGGCTTCGTAGGCACGGAGTCCCAAAGGACTTTCTTCCAGTCCGTCGGCTGCCGGGCCGGCAGGTTCGGGGCCGAGATCGGTGCGGGTGACGCCGGTGGCGGCAACGGTGCGGAGTTCCAAGAGCGGACTGCGGCGAATGGTGACCCGGCCGGAATGTAAGGCGGCGTCGGGCACCGCGACCAGCGGCATTTCGATCTCGCCGAATTGCGGTGTTGCGACAGGGGCGAACCTCGCCAGACGCAGTTGCAGCGCCTCGCTGTCGCGTGCGGCCTTCAAGAGCGAGACATCGACCGTCTGATGCCCTTCGTCTTGGCGGACCTCCCAGCCGCGAACGTTGCCGCCGGCGACGCTCTCCAGTAAATATCCGCCGGGGATCCGCAGGCGGAACTGCTCGCGCTGTGTGCGGGGAAATTCGAACGCTATCTGCCATTGAAGCCGCAGGCCGTCCTCCTGAACGTCGAGTGTGGCCGTGGACTGGGCGGTGAGACTGCGGTCGACTTGGCCCTCGGCGACTTTGGGCCGCCACTGGATGTGAAGCGCGCCGCCGGGCCCGACGGTGGTCTCGATCCGCTCGTCCGCTTTGACGGTTTCGTAGCTCTGCCGGTCGGTGACATGGGAGAGCCGCACTTCGGTCTCGGGCTGAGGGATGGTCAGTCCCAGCGCCGTCGCCGGCGCGGAAGGAAGGACGGCTTCGGCCACGCGCCACCCGCCGCGGCGGTCAAGCTTGATGCGGATGGAGAGCTTGAGCGTGCGTCGCCCTTTGTCGGCGACGCGAAGTGCCAGCAACGGGTGCGGCGGCGGAGGACCGGTTTGCTTCTCGGACGGCATCGCCTGCTGCTGCGGGGCTTGCTGGTTTGGCGGGGCGGGGGCGGGCTGGACAACGCTCAATCGCGCCGGTTGGCCGTCGAGTTCGGCCTTGATGAGCACGGCGCCCTGGAGGCTCAGCGGGATCGTTACCGGCTCGTCGACGAAGACGTCGACCTGAAGCTGTCCTTCGAGGAGCAGGTGTTGCTCGCCCGACAATGTCGCCGAGTACGATGCTCCGGCCAGGGCGTACTGCGCCGGGGGTTTGGCAGCCTGGAATCTCTCATCGGGAAAGGCCAGATTCCAAAGTTCCACGTATTTCGCGTACGGGACCAGCATCTTGTCGGCCGACGGAACGCCGGTTTGCGATTGCGGATCATAGGGAATCAGAATCGCGTCGTCGGGAACTTGCACCGGCTGAGGCGGTTTGACGACTTGGACCACGACGCGGTCCGCGTCGCCGTCTTCGGCCGGCTTGGGTGGGGCGGCGTCGGCCGGGGCTACGATCAACAAGCCGGCCAGCGCCGCGGCAGCGGTCGTCGTCGCTACCGTCTTGCTCCGCCAGCGGGACAGCAGCCGTCCGAGCAACCGGATCATCGCGATCAGCAAGTAGAACGGCACGAGGCAGGCGGCGGCGTAGACGGCGCTATCGGCAGGGGCTGCCACCGATTCCAACCCAGGGAGCAGTGGGATGACGGTCCCTACCAGAACAACGAAAAGCATCCAGAATGCCTTCGCCGAGGCGGAGCGATCGGTTAAGGCAAAGCCGACGAGAAAGACCAGCAAGGCGAGTACCCAAGCGGCGGTTTCAAAGCGAGGATGGTTGGCTAGGGCAAGGGTCAGTCGCGGCTCGGCGCCGAGGCTTCGAAACGCGACGGTCGTTGTCTCGGTTGAGGGTTGCTCCAAGTCGATTTTGAGGCTTCGCACACCGCTGAGGCGATCCTGGGGCGAAGGCGGCTTGGCGGGCATCTGCGGGGCAGGTTGGGCCGGAGCGGGCGGTGCGGCGGGTTTGTTTATCAACGCCGGTGTCTGGGCAGGTTCTCCAGCAGGCATGGGCGCACCCATGCCCATTTGACCGGCCTGTTCTCCGGCAATGCGCCGTCTGCCTCGTGCGGCATGCTCGGCTTCTTTGGCTTCTTCGGGCGCTCGAAATGGGTCCATGCGGGTGTTTTCGAGGTCCGCCTGGCGGCCGGCGTTAAGTTCGTCAACGAGAAGGCTCTCTGACTCGGCTCCCGGCATCCCTGGCATCCCTCCCTCCATCCCCGGCCTCCCCGATCCCGGCCTCCCCATCATCCCTCCCATCCCTCCCATCCCTTCCATCCCTGGCATTGGCTGCGAGGTCGGCGCCGAATCGGGCTGTGGAAGATAGGCATGCGGCTCAGCGATGCCGGGCGGCGCGATTTCGCGGGAAATGCGGAATTCCGTGCCGCCGTACGGGTACGAATCGGTGAGCTGAACGCCCAGTGGCGCGCTCGATATCCAGTAGCCCGGTCCCGGACTCCAGAGCGCCCTTTGAACCACAGCGCGGAGCAAGCGAATTGCGGCGGGTTCGGGCGGCGCAGCTTCGATGGAGAGTGTTCCGCCCGAGGGGAAGACCCGGTAGCCGGCGGGAGGCGTCACACGCCAGACGAGATCCGCCACCGGCACGTCGACGGCCGGTGTGTCACGGTCGGCTCGCAAGAGCAGTTGCGGTCCGGCGAGGTCCACCTTGCCGTCGAGCGACACTTTGGAAACGGGCGTCTGATAGACGATCCGCAAGGTTCGCAACAGGTCCGCCGTGGCCGCAGGAAGACCGATGAGGAGGTTGTCGCCTTCGCGATGCGGTTTGATCGGTACGTCGTCGAGATCGGCTGACCAAAGGGTCGACTCCCGAGGCAAGCGGACCACCAGGTACAGGGCCTTGGAGCGAAGTTGGAAGCGGGCCGCCGTCTGACTGATTCCTTCGGCCGAGAGTTGTGTGGAGATTTCGGCGTTCTGGACGATGGCCGTGTCGAGCCCGTAACCGGGCGGGCGCGAGACGTTGGCCGCGATGGGGGGCGGATCGCCGACGAAGCCGAAAACTCCGAGCAGTCGCCGCTGGGGCTGATACTCGGCATCGACGAGTTCGCCGATATCGACGCGGCGAGCCGGTTCAGCGGCAGTGATTTCCACCTCCAGTTCCGCGGTTCCCTCGACCGCCACGAACCCCGATTGATAGGCAACCTGGCCAGCGAGGACGATGGGCAAGGCCAGCTTCCCAGGGCCTATCCCAAAACCGCCTGGGGAAAAGGGGACAGGCACATTTTGCTCCGAAGACTCCGCAAAATGAGCCAGTCCCCGGCGGTTTTGGGACAGGCTCGTAGTCTTCTGCTGGGAGAGCGGTTGGGTGAAGTCAACGGCGATGCGGACCGTGCCGCGGCGCGGCTCTGCCAGCAAAACCTCCCAACGCCGCCGGCCGCCCTCGCTGCCCCGATTGATCTGCTCTTTCAGAGGCAGTTCGTCAAGACCGCGAACCGTCAGCATTTCGGGCGTCGTTTCGGGCAGGAGAAAGGTGAGGCGGTCGGTGCGGGCGTCTTGGATGTCGTAGGCAATCTCATAGCGGTTGGTTAAGGCGTCGGGCTCGATGTGAAGGAACGACCAGGTCCGGGCGGTGAGGCGGGGCAGAGTCCTGTTTAGCGCGAGAGTGGCTTGGCAGGGCCGGCCGTCGTAACGGTAGACGA
>JAAYEH010000700.1 GCA_012728855.1 Rhodopirellula sp.
CCTCCGCGGAGGACGTAATGTTTGCCGTCGGACGGGCCGCGGGGATTGGCGACCGGATTCGCCTGGTAGCAACGGTCGCTGTAATGGTCGTTGCACCACTCGGCAACGTTGCCGTGCAAATCAAAAAGTCCCCAGGCGTTGGGTCGCTTCTGGCCGACCGGGTGCGTCTTCTTGCCGGCGTTGTCGGCGAACCAGCCGTAGGATTTCAGTTCGCGGGCGTCGGAACCGAAGGCATAGTCCCCCGTGGACCCTGCCCGGCAGGCATATTCCCATTCGGCCTCGGTCGGCAGGCGGTAGCCGTCTGCGTTGAAATCGCACTCACCCGTCTCTTCGTTGTAGCAGGGCTGCAAGCCCTCGCTCCGCGAGCGAACGTTGCAGAAGAGGGCCGCCATGTCCCAGCGGACCATCTCCACGGGCAGGTCCGCACCTTTGAAGTGAGAAGGATCGCCGGAAAGAAACTCGTTCTGCGGAGCGAGTTCGGACCATGCGGCCTGTGTCACTTCGCAACGGTCGATGAGGAAGGCGTCGAGGGCTACCTTGTGGACAGGCGCCTCATCCGCCTCCCCACTCGCGCTGCCCATCATGAATTCCCCGGCCGGCACCAGCACCATTTCGAGCTTGCCGGCAGCAGTCATCACGACTTGCGGTCGGGGGAGTTCGGCGCTGGACATGCCGGGCGGCGCCGGTGGCGTCTCCACCTTTCGGCAAGAAACGGCGATGCCCAGCATCGGCGAAAAAATAAGCGTCGCAACCAAGAAGGGGTCGGGAGTCTTTTTCCGTATCGGCCGCCTACCGGGCTGGACAATCCGAGCGGAGGTGGGGCCGATACGGAAAAAGACTCCCGACCCCCTTGTGCCACGCCTCCCACCGATTGCGACCGTTGTCTTTTTGCCGATGCTCAGCACCAAGAGGACGAACCCGACCAGCAGGGCGAGATTCGCGGGAGATTGGCCGCCGAGCACGCGGGTGCGATCCGTTGTCATGGCTTCGCGCCCACGTAGATCCAGTCGGGTTCTTTGTTCGACTTGCCGTCGCTGGTGATGGCCGTCCAGCGGTTGGCGGTTGTTGCGTCCGCGACGCAGATGTTCCACCCCTCGGCGTCGATGCCGACGATCTCCGCGGCGCGGCCCATCCGCTTGAGTTTCGGGCCGCGGCTGAAAGCCACGTAGCGGCCGTCGGGCGACCAGTCGACGTGGTAAACCTCCATGGGCTCCTTACTGGTGACGAGATCGCGGATGTTATTGACTTTCGGCTCGGGCCCGCTGAAGTCGAGTTCGCCCACGCGGAGCGTCCAATCGCTGGCGCCCCAGGCGACCTTTTTGCCGTCGGGGCTGACGTCGGGCCGGCAACCGGGAAGATTGAGATTGTAGACGCCCTGGCCTTCGGCCTCGATCGCCAGGATCGCGTGCCGGTAGCCCGCCGCCGCGTGAACGGTGGAGATGAACCAATCACCTTTTGGAGACCAGCAGATGTTGTAGAGGTGGTGCAGCCCGGCGTTGGGATGCTCCCGATGCGCGCCGGTGGCGAGATCGAACAAGGCCAGCCCTTTGGTGGCGTAGTCGGTGTAGGTGAACTTGTCCGACTCGCCGTGGAGGTAGGCCAGAACGGTACCCTTGCCATTCCAGCAGGGCTGACGGGCGTTCTCGGCGACCCGTGCGCGGCCGCTACCGTCGAGGTGCATCGAGTAGACGTTACGGACCTTCGACGTGCCGTTGCCTTCGTCCACCACGAAAGCCACTCTCGCACCGTCCGGCGACGCGTGCGGATACATCTCGTTGACGTCGGAGGTCTTGGTCAGATTAACCGGCACGGTGCCATCGGCACCGATCGCAAAAAGCTCCCAGTTGTCGCCCTGCCGGGTCTCGTACACGATTCGGTGGGGGTACGTCTTCAATTCCTCCGCCAGATCGCCCCCCCGCGCGGCAGACCCGCTCAGCATCGTCGTGGCGGCGATGGCCGCTTTCATTGCGATCAGCCAGTTCTTGAAATGCCATCCAGGCTTCTCTCTCATGGCGGTCTGCTCCGAATCTCCGTCGATGGTCTCTTCCCCGGCCATCCGCGAGGTCGAGGACGTTGCCGCTATTGTAGCAGGCCACCGCCCTGTCAGCTATCGTGGCCAAATACGGTCGTTTTCCGAAACTCTGCTCTTATTTCCCGGCTCGTCGCATTGGTGTTTTGGCGGGCGGTAGAACTATTTCTCGCGTTCGGCCAAGAACCGAGACAACCCGACGAATAAGTTTGTGAACCGCCTGTATAGAGACACAGCCATCCATCCACCGACCGCCAGGATCCCAACCGTGCCACCCGCAATCCGGACAGAACACCTGACCAAGATCTACGGCAATCGGCTGATCGCGGTCAACGACATGACACTCACCGTGCCCGAGGGTGCCATTTTCGGCCTGCTCGGCCCCAACGGTGCGGGCAAAACGACCACTCTGCGACTGCTGTTGGGCCTGCAGCGGCCGACGGCGGGCCGGGCAGAGGTCTTTGGGAACCCTTGCGGCGCCAACGCCGTCGCCGTTCGGCGGCTGATCGGCTACCTGCCCACCCACCCCAACCTCCCCGGAAACCTCCGCCCGGTCGAGTACCTGGATCTGCTGGGAAAGCTCTGTCGGCTTCCCCGCGAGGAGAGGAAACCTCGCATCGCCTCGCTGTTGCGAGCCGTGGGGCTGTTGGGCCTCACCGACCAGCGGATCGAAAACCTCTCCACCGGCGAAACCACGCGTTTGGGGATTGCCGCTTCCCTGGTGGCCGATCCGCCGCTGCTGATCTGGGACGAGCCCACCGCCGGCCTCGACCCGTCCGCGCGACGCTTCACGTTGGATCTGATCCGTGAGATGGGCAAGACCCGCACCGTCGTGGTGGCCACCCATATCCTCGGCGATATCGACCAGATCTGCGACCATGTCGGCGTTGTCCACGAGGGGCGGATGATCTTTTGCGGCACGGTCCGAGACATGAAACGACGGCTCCGCCGCGACGACTTCAGCCTCGACCTGGAAGGCTCGGGCGACGACCTGCGGCGACTGGCCGAGCAGGCCGGGCTTGTCGAAGGCGTCAAGGTTCGCCTTCAGGACGAGCGAACCCTGGCCGTCGAGATCCTCGACGGTCGCCCCCGCTCCGTCGCCTTGGCCGAGGTGCTCCAACTCGTCGAACCAAACCACCTCACACTCCAAACCGTCCAAAGCGGCCAGAACGAAACCGAACACGCATACCTGCAGCTACTCCAAGAGGAAGAAGCACATGGCTTCCAGCGATTTGATTTCCAACCTCGACACAAGGACACTGCCGCTGAGGGCAATCCTTCAGCATGATCTCTGGGGCCTCTGTCAGAGTTGGCTCGTCCGCGTCTGGCTGGCGGCTACTGCCCTGCTGGCCGCACTGGTCGTCATGTCGAATTGGGTGGCCGTCCCCTCGGCCCCGCTCATCGCCATGGTGCTCTTTCCCTACCTCGTTTTCCCCTGGTTCCTCGTCGTGATGATGCTGGGCGTGAACCCGACCTCCGGCTCGCGGGCCGATGCGATGGCCGACGGTTTCCTCTGCCGACCGGTGACGCGCTACGATTGCCTGTTGGGCACTTGGCTGGCGCGGGTGCTGCTGGTTTGGGGTGTCTACCTGGCCGTGGCCGTCCCAGTGGCGGCAATCGTCGTCTTCGCGAAGCGGCCGGTGGCGGACGACGGCGTTACGTTGTACGGCGTGATCGCGGCTTTGATCGTCGTGGCTGTGGTGCTGATGCTGCAAGTCTCGCTGGGATTCCTGATGGGAACTCTGCTACGCCGGTCGCTGCTGGCGGTCGTCATGCTCCTGCTGCTCTGGTATCCGGTCAATATCGTGCTGCACACGTTTCACCTTGAGGAACTGTCGCCGATCAGTCTCAACCAGTCGTTGCCGACGCTGCTGCGTCAACCCTGGAGCGAGGAGAGTGAGAAGCCGACCGCCAACCGCGAAGACATGGAAGCCCTCGCTCAGCAGGCGGCTCAGTTTCTCAGCGTGTTGTCGGGCGGCGCCCCCCAGCCGGCGGCGAAAAAGCCGGCCTTTTTCGAGCAGTCGAGCTACGACGACTTCTCGTTGCTCCGCGTTCTCTTGGGCTACGGCATTCCGACGGCGCTGAGTGTCGCCCTGGCCACGGTCTGTTTCAATCGTCGCGATTTCTGAAACCCCCGAAAACAAAAGCCGCCCCCTAAGAGGCCCTAACAAAACGGGGACTGGCTCCGAGCCAAACCTTCACAAAACCCGCAGAATATATACCCCGGCGAGGTGCCTGTCCCCGTTTTGTTAGGGCCTCTAAATCAGTTTGCCCCCATTTCTGGAGAGAGATCATGCTTCGCAACAAGTTTTCCCTGCTCGCCGCGGCGCTGCCGCTGATTCTTGCCGGATTCGCCCTGGCCGGCGAACCGCTGCCACCGGCCACCCATTGGATCCCCCAACAGGCAGTTCTCTCGATCGAACTCACCAATCCCAAGCCGTTGTTCGACCGGGTCATGGACCCCGCGGTCGTGAAAGCCGTCGAGGAGTCTCCCGTCTACCGGGAACAGGCGGAGAAGAAGGGCGTGCGGGATTTCCTCGGCGGCGTGCAGTTCCTGGAAGCGAGCCTGGGCACCTCGTGGCAGGAGGCGGTTCGCAAGCTGGCCGGCCGCGGCGTCACCTTCGCCATGTGGCCCGACAACAAGGTCGCTATTATCATCGACGGCGAAGACGCGGCTCTGCTCGCGCGATTTCACGAAATCGCAGTGTCGATCGCCAAAGGGGAGGCTGAAAAGAGCGGAAACGCCCAGCGCGTGGCTTCCGCGGACTACCGCGGCGTGACCGGGTGGACCTTCAATGGCGAGGAAGCCCATGCCATTCTCGGCACCCGCGCTATTGTCACGAACAACTCCAAGGCGTTGAAGGCTGTGATTGATCTCTGCAAAGACGGCGACGGGTCGAGCCTGGCCAAGGCCGCCTCCTATCAAGCCGCGAAGAAGGCGGCCGGCACGGCCAACGCTATGGCTTACGTCGATCTTGCCACGCTCAAGCAGCTCCCGCCTTTCCAAAAAGCGCTCAAAGGGAGCGAAAACCCGCTTTTGTCTCTGTTGCTTTCCGGCGTTCTCGATTCGCTTCGCACGTCCAACTGGCTGGCGGTCGGCGCAACGGTCGAGGGGAAGCAAGTTGCCTTCTCGGCGACCACCGACGGCAAGGCGACGACGGAAATGGCCTCCTTCGCTCAGCCCGACAGCCCCGAGAAGGGCATTTTGCCCAATCTCGACGTTCCTCGCCGCATCGCCGCCGTCAGTCTCTATCGCGACTTGCACGGCTTCTATGCGGCCAAAGATGAACTGTTCCCCGAACGCACCTCCGGGTTGATCTTCTTCGAGAACATGATGGGGATCTTCTTCAGCGGTCGCGACCTCACCGACGAGGTGCTGGCCGAAACCGAGCCGGAGGTTCGGCTCGTCGTCGCCAACCAGGATTACGACTCCGAGGTCGGCACGCCGAAGGTCCAAATTCCCGCCTTTGCCCTCGTCCTCCGCATGGCGCACCCTGAGAAGTTCGCACTGATTGCCGAAGAGGGATGGCAGAAGGCGCTGGGCCTGGTCAATTTCACCCGGGGTCAGCAGGGTCTTCCGGGATTGATTATCGATCGTCCGGAGCATGGCGGCGTGAAATACAGCATCGCCTACTTCTCCACGGTCGATGTGAAAGACAAGACCGATTTGGAAACGCGTTTCAACTTCCGTCCGGCGCTGGCGCGTGTCAACGACTACCTGGTGATCAGTTCCACCGACGCGCTGACCAAGGACATCATCGAAGCGCTCCAGAAGGGCGCCTCGGCCGACGCCAAGCCGGCCGCCGGCACGCACAGCCTCGCGGAGGTCGACACATCTTCCATCGCCGCGATCCTCAGCGCCAATCGCGAGAACCTCGTTCGCAACAACATGGTGGAGAAGGGCAAGACTCGTGAGGAAGCCGAATCGGAAACGGGCGGTTTGATCGCACTACTGCAGTACCTCGGCGAGGCCACGTTGAAGATCGGCAGCCAGGACGGCCTCACCCGCGCCACACTCGATCTGGAACCGAAACTGCCCTGACGCGCAAGAATAGGGAACCCCGCCATGTCCACCGACCCGACAACGACCTCGACGGGGCGGCCGGGGACTGGTCCATTTTTCGGCCGGTTGATGTATTCTGGCGGCAAGGACGCTGCCCGAAAACATGGACCTGTCCCCCTCCTTTCCGCCCCGTGAACGGTTACCAGAAAAGGAAACCCATCCATGTCCACCCATGCGGAAACGACCTCGCCCGCCCGCCGGTCGGATCCCGGCTGGGCCTGGGCGCCCTACCAGCCCGACGCGGAGCGTCCCTGGAACCTCGCCCGCGCCGGTCATTTGCTGCGACGCGCCGGCTTCGGCGGCGACTGGCGGCAACTCCAGCAAGCCCTTGCCGATGGTCCCAGCCGTTCGGTCGACCGATTGCTGCGGCCCGAAGCCGATGTCGCCGAGTTCATCCGCACGTACGATGAGTACGAGATGTCCCTGTCACGATCGGAATCGATCGACGCCCTGCAGGCATGGTGGCTGCGGAGGATGATCCAGTCGCCCCATCCGCTGTTGGAGAAAATGACCGTCCACTGGCACGGCCATTTCGCCACGGGCAACGTCAAGGTGAAGAGTTCCGAGTTGATGAGGAAGCACATGCAGCGGCTCCGCCAGGCCGCCCTGGGCAACTACGCGGAATTGGTCGCGGGGATTTCGCACGATCCGGCCGTGCTGCTTTGGCTGGGGGCCGACGAAAACCGCAAGTCGCGGCCGAGCGAACCCTACGCCCGCCAGTTTCTCCAATGGTGTGGCCTCGGCGACGAGGAAATGTCTCAGCGCGACATCCGCGAGGTCGCCCGGGCGTTCACCGGCTGGGTTGTGCTCCGCAACGAGATCCGGTTTATCGAGCGGGAACACGACGCGGGCGTCAAACAGTTCCTTGGCCGACAGGGGCCCTTCCGAGGCGACGACGTGGTGCGGATCGCGCTAGCGCATCAGGCCGCGCCGCGGGCGGTCGTGCGAAAGGTGTACCGATGGTTCGTTTCCGAAACCGACGAGCCGGGCGATCCGTTGCTGGCGCCGCTGGTCGAGGCGTTCGCCAAGGACTACGATATCGGCCGGCTGGTGGAGACCATGCTCCGGTCGAATCTCTTTTTCTCGCCGGCAGCGTACCGGCGTCGGGTCAAGTCGCCGATCGAGTTCGCCCTGGGGATCATCCGACCGCTGGAAAAACTGGTGCCGACTGTCCCGCTCGGCGGCGACCTCGCCGAACTCGGTCAGGACTTGGGCAACCCGCCGACGGCCAACGGATGGGAAGGCGGTCCCTACTGGATCAATCAGGCGACGCTGCTGGGCCGCGACCGACTTGCCGCTGCCCTGCTCTCTGGATCGGGCCCTTACGCCGACGCATTGGACCCGGCAACGGTTGCGAGGAACCACGGCAAGACCGATCCCGCGCAGGCCCGCCAATTCCTGCTCGAACTATTCCTGCAGAACGATATTGCCGGCCATGTCCGCGACCGGCTGATAAAACTGGGCGACACCGCGGGCGGCGATCC
Organism: Rhodopirellula sp.; assembly: GCA_012728855.1. Taxonomy (GTDB): domain Bacteria; phylum Planctomycetota; class Planctomycetia; order Pirellulales; family Thermoguttaceae; genus JABWBD01. Next base: position 7,577 of record JAAYEH010000700.1, read on the forward strand.
GGCGCAATCGCTCCGCCGTTTCGCCCACGCCATCGTCGTGCAGCCGGAATTCCAACTCGCCTAACGCGGAGGACGCCCTCATGTCGCAAACCCGACGCCAATTTCTCCAGTCCGCTCTGGGAACATCGACCCTGCTGTCGCTTGCGCCCGGCATCCCGCTCTTTCTCGAGCGCACGGCCCGCGCCGGCGCCGCCAAGCGAACCGATGGCGACACCGTGCTGGTGATGATCGAGTTGTCCGGCGGCAACGACGGACTCAACACGCTCGTCCCCTACACCGACGACGCTTATGCTCGCAGCCGCCCCACGATCCGGCTCCCCGAGAACCGGCTCCACAAGATCGGCTCGGACTTCGGCTTCCATCCCCAAATGCAGGCTTTCCATCGGCTCTATCAGGAAGGCCACATGAGTGTGGTGCAAGGCGTCGGCTATCCGAACACGAATGGAAACCACTTCGAAGCGATGCGCGACTGGCACACCGCCCATCCGGCCGACACCACCTGCCAAACCGGCTGGGCCGGCCGCGCCATCGACCATGCCTACAGCGCCGAGCGGGGCAACGTGATCGGACTGTCGGTCGGCCCGGGCAGCCGGCCATTGGCTCTGAATGCCGAAAAAGTGCCCGTCTTGTCGTTGCGATCCCTCGACCAATGGAAGCTGCAACCGCCGGCGGGCGATAAAGGCGATGCCTATCGCAAGCAATTGGAGCAACTCGCGGAAGTCCCGCGCAGCGGCGACAACACCTTGCTCGACTATGTGCGACGAACCTGCTCGGGCGCCTATGCCGACAGCCGCAAGGTCGAAGCGGTCGCCGCCGAGGCGAGCGGTGCCAACTACCCGCCCTTTCAGTTTGCCGAGCGGCTCCGCGCCATCGCACAACTCGTTCGCGCCGACTGCGGTGTCCGCATCTATTTTGTGGAGTTGGGGGGCGATGGATTCGGCGGCTTCGACAACCACGCCAATCAGATCGGCAACCACGACGCTCTCTTGGAGCAACTCTCCGAATCGCTCGCCGCCTTCGTGGCCGATCTCAGCCGCCACAACCTGCTCGATCGCGTGCTCGTGTCGACTTTCTCCGAGTTCGGCCGCACGGTGAAGGAAAACGGTCGCCGCGGCACGGATCACGGCGCCGCCGCCCCCATGTTCCTGGTCGGCGGACGCCTCAAGGGCGGACTCGTCGGCGAGCGCCCCAACCTCACCGACCTGCAAAACGGCGGCTTGAAGTTCCACACCGACTTCCGCCGTGTCTACGCCACACTCTTGGACCGCTGGCTGGGCTTCGACAGCGAACTTGCACTGGGGCAGCGTTTTGAGCCGCTCGACCTGCTTGAAGGCTAATTCGGCCGTTGCGGTTCAACGAGCCAACCACGCGCACGGCACGGAGAAGTTGCGGAAAAAAACTCCAGCCGCGGCCCGATACTGGTCCCGCCGCCGCCCTTGCAGTACGATGGTTTATTGTGGCATGTTTCAGGGCGGGGTCGCAGCCGGTAGGTTCTGCTTGCCGAGCAGAACTTGTGGCGCCGGATTCCGCTCAGCAAGCGGGATCTGCTGCGTGCCACCCTCCGCCGATCGAACAGCAATGTCCCGGCCTCGGACACCGGAACAAAGAAAACGTGCGATTTCGACATAGCCTGACTTGCCTGGCCTCCCTGTTGTGCTTCACCGCCTCGACCTCCGCCGGCGATTGGCCGCAGTGGCGATACGATGCCGGGCGCGGGGCAGCCACACCCGAGGAATTGCCGGCGGAATTGCACCTGAAGTGGATGCGACAACTGGCCACTCCGCGCCCTGCCTGGCCGGAAAGTCAGCCGTGGCTGCGGACAATCGGCTCTTCGTACCGTCGATGGTCAACGATAGCGTCACCGCTTACGACGCCGGGACAGGCGATGTCCTCTGGCGGTTCGTCAGCGACGGCCCGGTGCGGCTGGCGCCGATCGTTGACCAAGGGAAGGTCTACTTCGCCTCCGACGACGGCCATCTCTATTGTGTGACTCCCGACCCCCTCGGCCCCCAATCGACAACACCAGCCACCAGCCCGGGGCCAATGAGATCGGCAGCAATTACGTCTCGCTGCCCGACTCGGTCTACGTAACGCGCGGCGGCACGATCCTCCGGCTCGACGCGGCCACCGGCCGTATATTGCGAGAGTTCCCCGTCCAGACGAATGCCGACAATCCCGATCCTCGCTGGGGATACCTGGCCGTCGAGGAAGAAGTGCTCGTGGCGACGTCGACGCCGATGATCGTACGTGCTGACGCGCCGGCCGCCACGACCGACGATCCGGCGGCGGAGCCCAGTGACAACGCCGCGGGAGACGATGATGCCAAGCCGGGCATCGACGACCCTTTGGCGCCGGCGAAGTACGCTTCCACCAGCCGCCGATTGACCGCAACCGACCGCTACGCGGGCCGCTCCCTTTGGCAGCGCGCGGCGACCTACGGTTTCCGCCACAACAACATCGCCATCGGAAGCGGAAAGCTCTTTGTGGTCGACGGTCTTTCGGCTGCCCAAGAGTCGCAACTCGCCCGTCGCGGCGTGGATCTCGACGCCTATCCGTCGCGACTGCTGGCGATCGACCTGCGGACGCGCGAGGAGCGATGGAGCACCAGCGAGGACGTTTTCGGCACATTCCTGAGCTACTCCGCCCAGCACGATGTGCTGCTTCAGGCCGGCAGTGCCAGTCGCGACCGCGCGGCCGACGAGACGGGCGCCGGCATGATCGCCTACCGCGGCAGCGATGGCACGCTGCTCTGGCAGGCGCTCGACCGCCGTCACGTTGGGCCGTGCCTCCTCCACGACGACACGGTCATCACCCAAGGCGAGGCCTATTCGCTCATGGCCGGCGAACCCAAACTTCGCCGGCATCCACTCACCGGCGAGCCGCTGCCGTGGGCCTTCAAGCGAAACTACGGCTGCAACACCGCCATCGCCAGCCGCCATCTGCTCACGTTCCGTTCCGCGGTCGCCGGCTTTTTCGATCTGGCTCGCGACGGCGGCACCGGCAACCTCGGCGGTTTCAAATCCGGGTGTACGTCGAACCTGATCGCCGCGGGCGGCCTGCTCAACGCGCCGGAATACACGCGCACTTGCGGCTGCAACTATCAGAACCAGACATCGCTGGCAATGATCCACGACCCGAGCGCGGAGATGTGGACATTCAACGATCTGCCGTGGGACGGCAAGCCGGTTCGCCGGGTCGGGATCAATTTCGGCGCCCCGGGCGACCGCCGCGCCGACAACGGCACTCTCTGGCTCGAATGGCCGAGCGTCGGCGGCCCCTCGCCCGACTTGCCTTTGACGACCGAACCCGAGCAAGTCGACACGTTTCGCCGGCATAGTTCGCTGATCACCGTACCGCCGGAAGGCGACGGGCTGGCCTGGACAGCCGCGTCCGGACTGCGCGGCGTCCGACGCATCGAACTCACGCTGGCCAAGCAGCCGGCTTGGGCGAAAAACTATACGGTTCGTCTCCATTTTGTCGAACCGGACCGCATCGAAGCCGGTCAGCGTCGGATCAACGTGCGTTTGCAGGGCAAGAAAGTCCTGGCGGGATTGGATATCGCCAAGGAAGCCGGAACGATGACGGCGCTGGTGAAGGAATTCCGCGGAGTGGCGGTGACGGACGAGTTATTGATTGAATTGGCGCCCGCCGATGGCGCCGTGGTTGCCGAGCCGGTGCTCGCGGGCGTCGAGGCCGTGGCCGAGTAGGCATCGGCGGCGGCGTTTGAGGGTCTGGACTTTCATTTCGACGCTCCGAGCCAGTCGCCGTAGCGATCGGGGCGGAATGCCCAGACCAACTCGCAGTCGCCGCGAGCCGAGTCGAACGACCCGATGAGCCAGAATTCCACGGGAATACAGCCGCTGTGGACGACGACCTGTTGCCGGCTGCCCGGCCCGGAATAGAGAGTGCTGAAAGGTTCGTCCGCGTGGCAAGTCAACGGATAGCCGAAGCTCTCCGCCGCGATTGCCAGGATGGTTTCCGTGTCGGCGTCGCGGTCGATCGAACCGGCGGGCAATTGAGGACGGAGGTCGAGGACGACCTGGGCGGTGACCTCCTCGATCCGACTCAGCCCGTCCGCCGACTGGCTGCCGGTTACCTCGCTGTCAACCAGGAGGATCCGGTCGCCGAAAAACCAACGGCCGGCGATCAGACGCGTGTGGTTGCTGTCCGCGATCGTGCGCTGCCGATCATTGACGGCCGCCACGACCAGGTCGGTCGCCAATCGGTATTCGTCCACCAGCGCTTGACATCGGGGTGTGAAATTGACTCGAATCATTGGATCCTCGGATTCCCGCAAACACTACCAAGCATCGGCGTTCCCCTCGGATACGTCAACCCCCGCACCCGCGATGCCCTGTGCTTCGCCGATCCGCAAGATTGCGCCGCCGTCGAATTGACGCACCGCAGGCGGTCGGCTTACACTAAGAGCCTATCCCAAAACCGCTGGGGACTGGCTCATTTTGCGGAGTCTTCGGAGCAAAATGTGCCTGTCCCCTTCTCCCGACGCGGTTTTGGGATAGGCTCTAAGCATCGGCGCAGATGCAAGTGTCGCAACCAGGAAGGGGTCGGGAGTCTTTTTCCGTATCGGCCTCAATGCCGCTTGGCAAGTTCAGCCCGGTCGGCGGCCGATGCGGAAAAAGACTCCCGACCCCCTTGCGTCACGCCTCCCGCTGATTGCGACACTTGTTCTTTCGCCGATGCGAAGATGGAAACAATCCCCGGAGAGCCGCCGATGTCTCGAACCGATAGAACACCCCGAGAGCGCGTCCGCAAAGCCTTGAGCCATCAGGAGGCGGATCGGGTGCCTTTCGACCTCTCGTCGACGCAGGTTACCGCCATCAGCAACACGGCTTACGTCAACCTCCGCAGCTATCTGGGCCTGCCGCCGGAGGAGCCCCAGACGATGGACGTCGGGCAGCAGGTGTGCGTGCCGCACGACGACGTTATGCAGCGCTTGCAGGTCGACACGCGGGGTCTCTTCCCGCTGGTCAGCAGCAACTGGAACATCGACATCCACGACGAGGGCGACTCGTGGGCTTTTGTCGACGAATGGCACTGCAAGCATCGTATGCCGAAAGCCGGGGGCCACTACTTCAGCCTCTGCCAGAGCCCGCTGGCCGAGACAACGCTTACCCGGCAAGCCATCGACAACCTCGGCTGGCCCGACCCGGCCGACCCGCGCCGCTGGGCCGGACTGCGCCAGCGGGCCGAGACGTTTCGCCGTGAGGGCTACGCGGTCGTCTTGAGAGGGTTGTCGGCGGGCATTCTGGAGATGGCTTGCCGGCTGCGCCCCATGGACAAGTTCCTCATGGATCTGGCCCTCGACGAGACCGTCGCAATGCATCTGCTTGCCAAGATCGCCGAATTGAAGGGACGATTCTGGGAGGCTGCGCTGGGTGATCTCGGCGACGCGGTCGATGTGGTGGTCGAGGCCGATGACTATGGCACCCAGCAGTCGATGCTCGTCAGCCCGGCGATGTACCGGCGGCTCCTGAAGCCGTTGCAGGCCGAGTTGTTCGCCATCATCCGCAAACGCTTGCCGGACGGGTTCATCTTCTTTCATTCCTGCGGCAACGTGAGGAGCCTGATCCCCGATTTCATTGAAATCGGCGTGGATATCCTCAACCCGGTACATATCACCGCCACCGGCATGGAGCCCACGGCCCTCAAACGTGACTTCGGGCGCGATCTTTGCTTCTGGGGCGGGGGGGTGGACACGCAAGGGGTACTCCCAAACGGCACACCGGAGCAAGTCCGGGAAGACGTGAAGCGCAACGTGGCCGCATTGGCGCCGGGCGGCGGTTACGTCTTCAACACCGTACACAACATCCAAGCGGACGTACCGCCGGAGAACATCATGGCCATGTGGGAAGCGTTTCGCGAGGAGGGAGTCTACGGCCCGTAAGGCAAACGGCGAAACGCGACAAGCGTCTCTGGTGTGGCACTGCTTGTGATTGGACGGATTCTCCATTGGCATAAGGCTTGCCACAATCACAAGCAGTGAGACGCACCGTTTGACCCCCAACGCCGCACTGCTTGGAGTTGTAGAATCGTCGGTCCCGAGGGATAGCCCGTTCAACTCCAAGCAGTGCCACACGGTCGATGTTCTGGGACCGGAGGCGCCTACGCCGTGACTTTGATAACCACGGCAGTGATGTCATCCGCGGAAGACCGGCATTGCGAGAATTCGCAGACCGTTTTGTATAGATGATCCACGATTTCGCGAGCGGTTCTTCCCCGCTCGGCCCGCACCGCCTCCACCGCACGCTTGGTGCCGAAGAATTCGCCGTCGGGAGATGTGGCCTCGGTGAAACCGTCGGTTAGCAGGAGAACCACGTCCCCGCACTGCAACGAAACCGGCTCGGCCGGCGAATACTCCGCGTCGCTGACGATTCCTAAGGGAAAGCCGCCGCTGAACAACTGGGCTTTCAACGCCCCCGAGGCGTCGAGCACGTATCCGCTGGGATGGCCGGCGTTGACGTAGGTCAACAAGCGGCGATCCGGATCCAGGCAGGTGAGCATCACGGTGACGAAACGGTCGTCTTCCATCTCCCTGGAGAGAATGGCGTTGGCCAGCGTCAGGATCTCGCCGATGCCGCTGTGTGTTTCGGCGAGCAGACGGAGGATGACGTGGGTACATGCCATAATCAACGCGGGCGCGAATCCGTGTCCGCTGACGTCTCCCACGACGACGCCTATCTTGCCGTCGCGCAGCGACAAATAGTCGTAGTAGTCGCCCGCCGCGAATTCGGCCGGGTGGAGCAGGCCGGCGATATCGAATCCCGGCAAGGCGGGCGCCTCGCCGGGGAGAAGGTTCTCTTGGATCTTCTGGGCGGTGAGAAGCTGGATGTCTCGATCGCGCAGCGAGGTCTCCGCTTTCTTCCGCTCGGTGATGTCCTCGACCAATCCGTCGTAGCGCTCCAAGGCATCGCCGTTGCGGTGCGGGATCATGGTATTGCGGATCCAACGTATCGTTCCGTCGCGTCGGAAGATGCGGTGTTCGATCGGCGGCACCACTTCGCCGGCTAGCACGGCGTCGACGTGCGTCTCGACTATATTGCGGTCGTCCGGGTGTACCATCGAGATCCACAGATGCGGATTGACTTCGTAGTCGCGTGGCTCGTAGCCGGTGACGCAAACACAGCCATTCCCGTGGGCCGTCGATACGCACTGGCCGTTTTCGATCTTGACGGAGTAGGCGTAGCTTGTCACCGCCGCCAGCAGTTGGCTATAGCGGCGTTCTCGCTCGCGGAGCGAGTCGAGCGCTTCTTTGACTTCCGTGATGTCACGGTCGATTCCCCGGTATCCCATCAGCGTTCCGTCGGCGTTGACCACCGGAGCCGCGTTGGTCTCCAGGAGGACCGGACGCCCGCACTTGTGAACGGCCATCCGCTCCAACCGGACGATCGGGGCCCCTTGGGCCATGCATTTGCGGATCGATGCCCGGAACCGATCGGCCTGCCGTGGCACGACCAGATCACTCAGCGACTTGCCGACGATCTCCTCGGCCTCGTAACCCAGTACATCCTTGACCTTCGGACTCGAATAGATGTAGTTGCCGTGACGGTTCACCGCCCAGATCCAATCGCTGGTGGTTTCCACCAGCGAGCGAAACCGTTGTTCGCTCTCGCGCAGCGCCTCTTCGGCGGCAATTCGCTCGGTGACGTCGCGATGGATGTAGTGCAACAGACGCCGCTCGGCCAACTCGACCGCCTGCGCCGTCACCACCACGTGGCGGATTTCTCCCCGTCGCGTCAAGTGTCGCGCTTCGTAACGGCACGCACCCTCGCGGAGAACCTCGGCCACCCGCTCGCGGACCCGGTCGGCCGTCTCGCCCGTCTCGTAGTCTTCGCGCTGTAACGGCGCAAACTCCTCCCGGGAGTAGTCCAGTTGCTCGCAGGCCGCATCGTTGAAATCGACCGCCAGCCCCGTCTCCGGATCGACCAGCACGATCCCGTCCGGCGACTCTTCGAACAGGGTCCGGTAACGCTGCTCCGCCTCGGCGAGTTGAACGGCCACCTTCCGTCGCTCGGCGCGTTCCACGGCGAAACGAAGCGTGCGAATCAATAGCGGCCCGTCGATTCGCCCTTTGAACAAGTAGTCGGAGGCACCGGCGCGGACGCCTTCCAAAGCCTGCTCTATCCGATCCTCGCCGGTCAACACCACCACGGGCGTGGCCGGATAGCGATGGAGGACTTCATGGAGCGTTTCCGGTCCGAAACTGTCCGGCAAGCCCAAGTCGAGCAGCACCACGTCGACGCCGGACCGGGCGAGGCAACAAAGCCCCGCCGAGAGCGTCTCCGCATGTTCGAGTTCGATGGGAACTTCCCCCTGTCCGCACAAATACGCGCGGATCAATCCCACGTCGCCGGGATGGTCTTCGATTAGCAGCACTCGGATGGCAGCCTCACTCATCGTAACCTCCTAACGGCAAAGTGACGATGGTCAGCCAGAAATCCTCTTCTTGGATTCGCCGAACCGGCTCCCCTTAAAGCTGGGCGCGCAAACCTCGATGGCCCACGTGCAATCCTCTGTGGCCAGAGTTCGAGAATCCGAAACGCCTCCTCACCGATCTCGACTTGCGTGCTTCTCTCAGAATCGTCCCGCTGCTCGCGTGGGATCTTCGGTGCCCAGATCAGTGCATCCCCCCCGACTTGCCGTTCCGTAAGAGACTGCGAAAAGACGGCGCAGAAACGCCCTCGGACATGAGAATCGCGATCCTTGGCCGCCGGGTTGCCCCTCCGGCGCAGTCGCAGCATATCCGGCCAAGCCGTCGGCATCGCTTCCGTTCCCGTTCTGCTCCGTGGATCGCCGCCAGACCGCCCGGCACGGGCGGCCCGATGCCATACTCCATCCCTTCAGATCCAACCTCAGTTGTTCTGATTGGAGGGATTGTCTGCGCAACGCATTCTACTCTCCGTTCATGCCTTAATAAACCACCTGATATAAGTACTTACTTTGAATGTTAAGATGGGGCGTACTCCCCGTTCGCGGAGGAACTCTTTCTTCGCCATGCGGGCTACTGCGGTCGATTTTCTCGGCTACTTTGTCATTGCCCATTCCCGATGAATTCGCCGGTTTCTTGCTTCTACGAAGGCTCGTGTTTGGATAGACTGGAGAAAGTACTCCTCTTTCGCGCTCGCACTCTGGCGCTAGACGACCGTGAAGCCGCTATCGAGCCATCCTCCGGACCGATAGCCACAACGCTGAGGGACACAAGGATTGTTGGGTCGCGTTTACTGGCTGTTGTTGGGAATTGCCGTCCACATCGGTCTGTGGTTCCATACGAGTATTGCCCAACAAGCCGCAAAACCCGCTGAAATGGAAACGGCCACGGCGGCCGACGAGGCGCCAGCCTCCGCTGCTGCGAGAGGTCAGGTGCGCGAAGTGGAGCCCCCGCTGTGGTATATGAAAGATCCGAAAGACGGGTCTCTCCAGCCGGTGCTTGGCTGGACCCCGGAAGAACTTGAGGAACTCGCTCAAATCAAGCTCGGATTGAAACAACGGGATCAACTGCCACGCTTCAGCCTCCAGTGGATGGGGGCCACTGGAACGATACAGGGCGACCACGCGGAGCTGACCATCGATCTGAAAGTCCTGGTTCGCGATGACCGGGGGGTTCGTGTTCCCCTTCGTCTCAACCAGGCTTTGCTTCGCGAGGGAGCCAAGTACGAGGGGAGCGGGGAACAGTTCCTTGGGTTCGACGAAAAAGGGGAAGGTTATGTCAGCTTTATTCGCGGCGGTGGCGGCGAGATCCATCGCCTCACCTTCCGCACCCTCGTACCCCTCCTGCAAGTCGGCAACGAGACACGACTAAAACTCTCGGTGCCACGGACAACAAGTTGGGAATTGAAGCTCAAGGTTCCCATCGCCGGCGCCGTGGCCAGGGTCTCCGAGGGAGCGACGCTGCTACCGCCCGAAGCGATCACCGAAGGCGCTACCGAATTGACTGTCTTGGGCAACGGCGGTGACCTCGAGCTTTCCTGGCGCAAGCAGGACGATCCGCCCGCCGAGTTGCCCACGGTCATCGAGGCCGTCGGTGAGGTGCAGGTTCGGGCCGATGGCCGGAGCATTGATTGGGAAGCAAAGCTCTCGGTGCGGGGATACGGTAGTCCCATGGATCGCTTCCAAGTTCGCCTGCCGAAGGCAGCCGAGTTGGCGCCGATCAATACGACCGCTTATACGGTGACGCCGGTCGCCGGCGATACCTCTTCGCAAAGCGGCGCCGGGCCGTTGGTCGAGGTGCGGTTGTCGAAGAAGACCGCGGCGGCCGAAGAGATCCGGATTGCCGCGCGGATGGCGCACGAAGCGGGCATATCGGCGAAACCGGTCGAACTGGCCGGCTTTGAAGTGATGGGCGCGGCTCGCCAATGGGGGCACATCGCGGTGAGTGTCGCGGGCGACTGGCATGTGCGGTGTGAAGCCGACTCGCACGTGCGGCAAGTCGACACCTTGCCGGAATGGTTGCGTTCGGAAGGCCTGGTGGCCGGATTCGAATACTTTCGACAGCCGTTCTCGCTCTCCGCGCACATCATCGCCAGGCAGACGCGGATCAGCGTGGAGCCGGAGCATCTCCTGCTGGTCGAAGCCACTCAGGTCCGCCTGGAAACGAAACTGAAGTACGTGGTCCGCGGGGCCAAGGTGTTCCGGCTGAAAGTCGATCTGCCGCAATGGCGGCTCGATGAGGTCGGCCCGGACAATCTCATCAATGCCGACGGCATCGAAGTCGATAAGGAAACCGGTGTGCTGACGATTCCACTGGCCCAACCCTCGATCGGTCAGATGGAGGTGACCATCCGGGCGAGTCTTGCGATCACCACTGAGCAGCGTCAACTGCTCTTGGAACTTCCTAGACCTCAGGCCGGCTTGACAGGTCCGGCGGCGGTTGTGGTTCTTCCCGCGGACAACGTCGAGATGACGCCGAACGCGGAATCGACGCTCGGACTGGTGCGGCAGCAAATCGAACCCGTGATCAAGCGTCCGCAATGGCAGCAGCCCCCCTGGTTCTACCGCGCGGAAGGGGCAAAGGCGGTCTTCGCGGCCGATTTTCGTGTACGTTCGCAACACATCTCCACGGCGGTTTCTTCACAAGTTGCCGTAGACCGGCGAAAGGCCCAAGTCGAACAGAAGCTGACCTATACGGTTTCTTACGAACCGGCCGACCGCCTCACGCTGGATGTGCCACGTGATCTGGCGGCCGCCGGACAACTGCAAGTCTCGCTAAAAGACCAGGCATTGTCGCTGGTTGATGCGGCCTCGCAAACCGAGCAGGAGGACGCCTTGAATCGGATGCACAAGAGCGTGGTCCTCCCCTCGGCATGCATCGGCCCTTGCGAACTGATTGTTCGCTATGCGGTGGAACTTCCCGCGTCGGCGACCGATGCCGGCGCCGTGACTGAAGTCCCCCTGGTCGTGCCCGTCGATGCCACCGTCACGACGAATTCGCTGTTGCTCACGGCAAGCGAGAACATCCGTTTGCAGCATCGAGATGAGCACTGGAGACTTTGGGAGGGGGACCAGGCACAGGCTCCCCGCAGCCAGGGCCTGCGATTGTCGGCCGTCGAACCCACAAGGAGCGTGGCCTTCGCGGTGCAGTTCGACGACGGCGGGAAGTCCGGGTCTACCGTCGTCCGTCGCGCGTGGGTGCAAACCTGGCTTACCGGCGCTTCGCGGCAGGACCGCGCAGTCTTCCGGTTTTATAGCACGCAAGCGCAACTCCAGATCGTTCTGCCCGCGGGGGTCAACCCCGAAGACGTCGAGGTGTTTCTCGACGGCGACCGCGCCGTCGGGCGTCCGACGCCGTACGGCCAATTGATCGTGCCGTTGACGCCGGCGGCCGATCCCGAGTCGCGGCAACTGGAGCTTTCCTATCACTTCCGAGCTGTGCGTCAAGGGCCGGGATCGCTGGCACTGGAACTGCCACGGCTCGGCGAGGACGTTTGGACTCGCCGCGTGTACTGGGAACTTGTGCTGCCGGGCACGGAGCACGTCATCGCATCTCCCGGCGGGCTGACTCCGGAGTTTCGCTGGGACTGGATGGGCGCCTTCTGGAGCCGGGAACCGAGCTTGGACCAAACCGCTCTGGAAAACTGGGTTGGCGTGCAACCGTCGGCGCCTTTGCCCTCAGGGGCGAATTGTTATCTTTTCAGCAGCCCGGGAATACCAACCCGATGCGAAATCCGAACGGCGACGCGATCTCTACTCGTGTTGTCCGCATCGGGCACGGCGCTGGTGCTCGGCCTGCTGTTGATTTATGTTCCCGCCGTGCGGCATCCGGTCGTGCTGCTGGCAATGGTTTTTGCGCTGGCGGGGGCGGCGATGGTGTACCCTGGACCGGCATTGCTCGCCGCACAGGCGGCGTGCCTGGGGGTGATTCTCACCCTGGTGGCCTGTCTGCTCCAACAAGCTCTGCGACGAAAACGGCCCCGCGCCACGGCACTGGATCGCGGCAGTTCGGTCTTCTTCGAGAAGGGGTCGACTCAGGTCCACCACCGAGCTTCGCCGCTCGCGGATCACGCGGCGCCCGAGGCGGCGCCGGAGGCGATCCAAGTACCTGTTTCCGACTCGCACGCATGAAATCGCACCGCTACATCTTACTGCTGCTGATTCTCGTCGCGTGCTACGCCGCCGCAGGGGGCGTCGTGGCCGCCGATCCCCAACAGATCGACAGCGCGGCCGCGGTCGAGTTCCGTCGCGTCTACACACCGACGGATCAACTGGAGGAAATGCCGCGAGACCATGTGCGCTACGTGCCGATGAAGGCGGAGCAGTTCGAGCAACTGCTCGCATCGGGCCACAGCCCTGAAGACGGCGATGCCGCGGGAGCCACTTCGATCGCCTCGGCGGAATATGTCGCCCGGCTGACTCCCGAAGAGACGCTCGAAGGCGATGCGACGCTCGAGGTCGTTCACCATGCGCCGGGCGACGCCGTGCTGCCATTGGAGCCCTGCGCCATTGCGATCTCCGAGGCTCGATGGGAAACCCCGGAGCCGCGCGCGGCCAGAATTGGTTTGTCGCCCGACGGTAAGCTCGAAGCAATCGTCGATCAGTCCGCGAAGCTGCGCTGGCGATGGTCGTTCCGCGGCAGCCGCGATTCCGGCGGCGTCCTTCGCTTTCCGCTCCAATTGCCTGCCGCCCCAAGCAATTCGATGCTGCTTGAACTGCCCGCCGACCTCGATCCATCCGTCAATGCCGGCGTCGTGACGCGGGAGTCATCTGAAAACGCCGAGACGCGTCGCTGGCGAATCCAACTGGGTGGACAAGGCCGCGTCGATCTGCGGATCGCTTCCAACGAGCAGGCCGAGGCGGGGCGGCAACTGGTCTTGGCACGCTATTTCCTCGTCTACGACGTGTCGTTGCGCGGGATCGAATTATCGGCCGAACTGCGTTTGGACGTTCATCACGCGCCGATTCGGGAATTGGCGATTGCTTTGGATCCCGGCCTCGATTTAATCGCGGCCCGATACGGGGAATCCGCGGTTCGCTGGTCGGTTCTTTCCCGGCCGCGGAAAACGGAGGGCGTACGACTGCTGCTCGAGTTGCCGGAGCCTGTGCAGGGAACCGGTCGCATCATCAAGCTCAGAGCCATCGGCCCGGTCCACGTCGACCGGCGTTGGCGTCTGCCGGGTCTGCACGCCGAGGGTACTTCCTGGCAAGAGGGCAATGCCACGGTCGCAGTCCGGACCCCTTTGAGCCTCGATCAACTCAACCCCTCGGGCGGCCGCCAATCGAAGACGGGAACCTTGTCGGCGCCACGACCGGGCGAGACTGCCGATGTCCAGTATTTTTCCGAAGAGGCGGGAGTCGACGTGTTGGTCGCGACGGTCAAGGCTCGGGTGCGGCTGACCAGTGGCACCACCGTGGAACTGGGCAGTGGCGAGATCACCGCAAAGACGGTGGCCGAGTTGTCCGTCGCGGAAGGCGAACTCTTTCAACTCGAGGCGGATATCGGCCGGCAATGGTTGATCGATTCCGTCCGCTCCGATCCACCCGAAGTGCTTGGCGATGGATGGAGTGTCAAGCGGGATACCCGAAGGCTCATGCTCCAACTCGACCAGGCCTTGTCGCCGGCCAGGCCGATTCGGTTGATCGTTTCCGGCCGCCGGCTGCATTCCCCACTCGGTCGGCCCCTCACGATCCAGGATCTGACGCCACTGGAGTTCCTCAACGTCTTGGGCCAGCGACATCTGCTGGCGATGCGGACCGTTGAACCGTATCGTCTCAAGCTGGAAGGAACCGATCAGCTCACCCGCGTCCTTCCCGGTACCCTCCAACCCGCCGAACAGCGATTATTTCTCCAGCCGCCCGGTGAAATCCTTTTGCAGACCGATGCCGGTGCGAAACGCCTGAAAGTCTCCCTTGCCACTCCCAAGCCGAGCTATTCTGCCACGCTCGCCGTGGAAGCGACTCTCACCGAGAGAACTCTGGCGGAATCCTACCGGCTACGAATCGTGCCCGACGACGCGCACATCGATCGCCTTCGGGTCCACTTCTCCGTTCCGCGCGCCGAATCGCCCACTTGGTCGATTGGCAACCGCGGAGACGATCCGCACTCGACGCGGCGTCTTTCCGCAACGGAGCAAGCGGCGGCCGGACTGGACACCCAAGGGGAAACCTGGGAAATCGCCTTCGCAACGCCGAAAGCGAGCCCCTTCGAAATCGGCGCCGCCCGCGTCTCGGATTGGGCCGGTACGCAGCCGATCAGCCTCGCCGGCGTGCCTCAAGCCGATCGGCAGCAAGGATCATTGATCATCCGTGCGACGAAAGGTCGGACCGTGCGGGCGACCGGCGCCAGGCTCGATTGCCTGCCCATCCCCCAGGAGCCTTACGAAAAACAGAATACCGCCATCGCAGCCTATCGTTACGATCCGGCCACGGACGCCACCAACGCCGACGACGCGGCGGTGACGGTCACTGTCGAGCCCACGGGCTTGCCCTTGGCGTGGGCCTGGAGTTGCTTGCTCCAAACCCGATACGAAGCCGACGGAACCACTCGGCACACGGCGATCTATCGCGTCGAGAGCGCCGGCAAGCCAAACCTCATTCTGCGTATGCCTCTCGGGGCGGTTGACTGTCGGACCCTCGTGGTTTACCCGGGGAGTTCTCCGGCGACGTGGCGGCGCGCGGCGGCCCCGGACCGCCGTATTTTCCTTGATCTGCCTCCGGGACAACGATTTCCCGTCGTCGCGGTGCATTTCGCGATGCCCGCCGACCGTTCGGAAACCTTGGACGTGATCGAAGCGCCCCTGCCGGCCATCGACGCCCCCGTTCTGTCTCAGAACTGGCGGGTGTGGCTGCCGCCGGGCTACGGTATTGCAGAGCCGCGACAGCTTGGCGGCAACTCGCGGCTCACCTGGAGCCGGCGACTCTTTGGGCCACTCGCGCCGACGGCGGACGGCACACTGTGGGGCGCTCAATCGATTCCCCTTTCGGCCGCGGCAAAGAGCGTGTCGGCCGAGACGCTTGGCCCTTGGCCGGACTCACCTCATTTTGAGGAAGACCCTTCGGACGAGATGGGATGGACGGCGTACCGAATCGACATTTCCCCCGGTATCGCTCCTCGATTGACGGTGATCCTTCGCGACGTGCATCGCGTCATCGTATGGTTGGCGATGTTGGCGGCGCTGGCCCTCTCTTGGTGGATTGCCGGAACGCGTCCTGCACGGGTGGTGGCGATCCTCTGCGCCGCCGCCGCCGCGGCATTGCTGCTGCCCGATTTCTACGCTCCCTTCGCTTCCGGCGCCGTATGGGGATCGCTGGCCTGTCTTGGGTTTTTGCTGCTCCGCAGTCGCGGACGGCAAACCAGCGCCGAAAGCAGTTCGATTCGGACGGGATTCCCGCCGATCGATCGCCGAGCAGAGCTTCCCGGTTCCTTGGCCGTTGCTCTGATGGTCACCGCCGGACTGGCTGGCGCCGCGTGTGCCGATGATTCCACGGCGGCGGCGGACCAACCCTCCAGGGTCGTTCATAATGTACTGATCCCCGTCGATGCGCAAGAAAAACCGACGGGCGGCAGCTACTATGTCCCCGAGGCTCTCTATCAGGAGCTACTTCGCGGTTCGGATTCCGGCGTTGACGCGCCGCTAGGGTGGCTGCTGCGCGCGGCGAGTTACCGCGGCGTGCTTGCTCGGCAATCCGGACCGGAAACCTTGGTTATGGCTGAACTGAAGGCCGTCTTCGATCTGGAAGTGCTCAGTCCGGCGGCAACCGTTCGCATTCCGCTGGGCCGTGAAGGAGTGAACCTCTTGGCGGACGGGGCGACGCTCGACGGTCAATCGGTCCAACCGGAATGGCGGGACAACGATCAAGCCCTCGCCATCGAGATCGCCGAGCCCGGAGAATATCGCCTCGAACTGGCGCTGCGACCGCTGACTCAAAGCATCGATGGCCAACGGGTAATCCGCTTGCGGATCCCAAGATTGGCCACGTCGCGGGTGGAAATCGATTTGCCCTCCAATGCCCCGGTGGTCGATATCCCTTCCGCTGAAGGCTCCGTCGTCAGGCAACAGGAGCCCCCTCGCGTGCTGGCCGAACTCGGCGCCGTCGACCACCTCGAAGTGCGCTGGCTTGAGACGGCCGCCGCCGCTGGCGGTGATAGACCGGCGATAGACGTCGAACAATTGCTCTGGTTGCGAGTTCATCCCGGCTCCATCGTGCTTACCACCAGGCTCAAGATGAAGGTGGTCAATGGCGCCGTCCGCCGTCTGCGGCTGAGTGCCGATCCGAGACTTCGTTTGCTGCCGTTTCGCGAGGCAGGCAATCCGATCGCACAGGTTCAGGCCACCGCGGGTCAGCCCCAAACGGTGCAATTGGAACTGGCGGCGCCGCTGGAGGACCAGGCTGTCGTGGAATTGAGCTTCCTGCTCACCGGTGCATCGGGAATCGGCAATGTTCGCTTGCCGCGTTTGGAATTGGAGGGCGCACGCATCGTCAAACGATGGATGGCGGTCTCCGTGGATCCCGCTTTGGTATACGAACAACAGCAAGCGGGGCAGCTCGAGCCGGTTCCGCCGCCGGAGTTCGAAGTGGCCTGGGGAAAGGCGGAATCACAGCCTCGCTTCGCCTACAACCTCGCTTCCGCTCAGCCCGACTGGTCGCTCGCCACCTGGCCCGACGAACCGCACGTGCTGATCGACCAGGTGCTCGCGGTCAGCTTTGCTCCCGGTTCGGCGCGCGTGCAGTTCGACGCCCAATTGGCAACGACCGGATACGAGTTTCAGTATCGCGTCCTGGCGCCCGCAGAGCTGCTGGTGGAAAGAGTGTCGGTGCGGGAGGAGGCGGTCGAGCGCGCCGCGCGGTGGTCCCGCGACGAAAACGGAGCGGTGGTGATATTCTTGAACGGTCCGGCCGCTGAGAAGCAGCAGCTTTCGCTGGTGGGGCGCTTGCCGGCGCCGTTAAACGGGCGGCTCGCCTTGCCCCAGCTTCGAGTCGAAGGCACCGAAATGCGCTCCTGCGAGATTCAACTGTTCCGCGACTCCTCCGTCCTCGTCGAGGTTGTCAAGAGCGCCGGGCTGGTCGACGTGGAATTGCCGATCGTCGGAGGGGAGAAGGCGGAACTTGGGCGGCTGGTGAAGTGGTTCACCGTAGCCGACTGCGAGCGACAAACCGAGGCCGAATTGACGATCTCGCCGAACCGGCCCGAAATTGCCGTCGCGCCGACGATTCGCTTGCACCATGACCAGGGAGCTTGGAGGGCGGACGTCGACTGTCGCATCGTCGTCCGCCGCGGCGTCGCCGACGAGTTTCGCCTGCGAGTACCGCCGCAATGGAGCGGTCCCTACCGGGTGACGCCCAATGTCTCGCTGGCCACATTCGACTCGCCGGAAGACCGCCGTCGGGAACTGATCCTCCGTCCTCGACTGGCCGTCGCGGGGGAGTATCGCTTGCAGATCTCATCGCCCCTCACACCCGTTGATGGCGAGTCTGTGGGAATTCCCCACATACAAATGCTCGACGCGCAGGTGGGACGTACGATTTGTGTTCTACCGGCGACACTCCAGGGGCAAGCAATAAGCTGGGACACGCGCGGGCTCGAGCCGGTGGGGCTTTCCCCCGAGATGATCCCCGCGGATTTGTCGGAATCGTTGATTGCCTTCGAATCGAAAGACGACTCTTTTCAAGCGATCTTGGATCCGAGCCCGCCCGCGGTTCGCACTCCGGAGGTGCTGCTGGCCGATGTCCATCTGGCCTGGCACGGCGATGGCGCGTATCGCGCGCGGGCGATCTTCGATCTCCAGCCGGCAGGGAAGACGCATCTGCCGCTTTCGCTGCCGGACCACGCCAAACTGGTCTATCTTCGGGTGGCCGGCGTATCGGTCGCACCGGAGGAAGAGGCCGACTCGTCGTGGCGGTTCCGACTGGTCTCTCGCGCCGTCCCGCAGCGGATCGAGGTGCTGTATTGCGGCCGGCTTTCCAACCCGGTTTCCGGTGGACCAATCGTTCTGGAGGCGCCGTCCCTGGGGCCGCTGCCGGTGCGGCAGACTCTCTGGACCGTTTTCAGTCCGAAAGACTATCGGCCCCGGCCAGGCGGACTCGATCCCGTCGATGAGGCTCGCCTCGACCTGATTCGTTTGAAAGCACTCGCTCTTGCTTGGGAGCAAGCCGCGGAGTCCGCCGCCGGCGAATCCGACGCGGACGGCGGTTGGAACCGCCTCTGGCTCTCGAGGTGGATTGCCGCTCGCGGGCGCCTTCAACGCCGACTGGCGGCCGGCGTCCCGTCGCCGGAGAGGAAGGAATATGAAAAAGAACTGCCGGTGCTCGACGAGCGTTTCGCGGCGCTCGTGAAGCGGAGCCACGATTCGGACGCGGCAACTCCCGGTTCTCGGCAACTGGACGGCGAGTCGTCGCTGATCCAAACGGCGTTGGGATCCGCTTCGCCGGCACCCGCTTGTTACGCTCTTTCGCCGGGAGCATCGTCGTTGACCATCGCGTATGAGTCAGAAAGATCCGAGCCCGTCTGGCACAGAATGCTTTTAGGGGCGGCCTGCCTGGCTCTCGTCCCTTTCACTCTGGTAAAGCGAATGCGAAGAGGTGCAACCGCATGGTTGGTCCGATGGGCTGGGGTATTCGGAGTGTTGGCCGGCCTCATCTGGTGGTTGTTTCTGGAACCCGCCGCGCTGGGCTGGCTGATGGTCTTGTTCGCGCTGATATGCGTCGCGATTTCGCGATGGTGGAAGTCGCGGCGTCCCGCGACAGAGGTCGGTCCGATCGGCTAGTCCTCGTGTTGTTCCATACTTTGGAGTGCGCGTGACTCGTCACCGCTTTCCTTCCTCCCCTCTTTCTTTCTGTCCTGTCATCCTTCGGCACCGTGGACGATTACCTGATCGCCAATTTAACTGCGGCGAGATGGTGCTGCGCGAAAACCGCAAAATGGGGCTCCGGGCGGTTGACAACGCCCACTTTCGCACTATAGGCTCTTGGTGAGGGATCCCCGAGAAGGGTGCCTCGTTTCGTCCCTCCTGGAAAATCCCCGTTTCGCCGTACTCGTTCCGTATGAAATGTTCATCGCATGGGAGGTATTGTCATGTCGACTCGTCACAAGGCTTTTACTCTTGTCGAGTTGTTGGTGGTTATTGCGATCATCGGGATCTTGATCGCGCTGTTGTTGCCGGCGGTGCAAGCGGCGAGAGAGGCCGCCAGGCGTAGTCAGTGTTCCAACAACCTCAAGCAGTTGGGCCTGGCATTGCACAACTACCACGACAGCTTCGGTTCGTTTCCGCCCGGCGGTTTGTGGGCGTACGGGAATCCCTGGCCGCCCGCGGTGTGGCCCGGACCGAATCCGGAGCGCGGTTCCACGCTGGTGCATCTTCTCCCTTTCATGGAGCAGTCGGCGCTCTACGACGCCATCAATTTCACCAGCAACGCTTCGGTCCACACGCAACTCGTCAACGGAGTACAAGTAGAAGACCACATCATTCCAGCCTATGTTTGCCCCAGCGACACGAACTCCGGCCTCTTGGATATCGGCGGCAACCCGCGTGCGGTCCATAACTATACCGGCACGGAAGGGCCGAAGGGAAAATCGAGTTCGGGCGGCGCGCCATGCAGCAATTGTCCCGACGGCCCCGTCTATGCCGCCATGCTCAACACCTGCGTGCCGGCGCTTCCCAACCCGTCGCTGCCCAACCAGGAGAGGGGCGCCTTCTTGAGGATCTCCAATCCCTGGTGCTCGAAGATAAAGGACATCCAAGACGGATTGAGCAACACGCTATTCATGGGAGAGGTTCTCCGCGATTGCAGCACCCACGTGCAAATCGGATGGGCCAGCGCCAACAGCCAACAGGGCATGACGACCACCAGCATCCCCATCAACTATGACTCCTGCGGCAAAAAGGACAGCGGAATCGGCGATTGCTGGCAACCCTGCAACTGGAGCACCGCCTTCGGCTACAAGTCGCGCCATCCCGGGGGAGCCGGCTTCGTCTTCGGCGACGGAGCGGTCCACTTCCTTCCTGAAACGATCGAATACTGCCTCTACCAACGACTGGGACATCGTGCGGACGGGGTGCCGGTCACTGTGCCTTGAATCTGATCGACATCTCATCTCGCAGCACGGAAAGGATTTTTCAACATGTCTTGCATACGCATTTTCCTTGCACTCGGCACATTCGGCATCCTCACCGTCGTCGCCGGGTGCGGTTCCGGGCGACCGGAAACCGCCGCGGTCAGCGGCAAAGTTACCTTGGATGGCGAACCGGTCGAAGGTGCCACTGTGGCTCTTTTTCACCCCGACGGCGGACAACCTGCCCGCGGGGTGACCGATGCCTCCGGCGCCTTTGTCCTGACAACCTTTGAAGCGGGCGACGGCGCTTTGCTCGGTCAGCATAAGGTGACCGTCAGCAAGATCGATGAATCGGCGCAGCAGTCTGCCGATCCGTCCGCCGAACTCGCGACGCCAACGAGTAACGCGGATCTGTCCGTGACCGCAAAACACCTCTTGCCCATCATCTATTCCAGCCCCTCGACATCCGATCTGACCGTGGATGTCAAGCAGGGAATGGAGCCGATCGTGCTTGACTTGAAGTCCAAATAGGCATCGGCGAAAAACACCTGCCGCAACCAAGAAGGGGTCGGGAGTCTTTTTCCGTATCGGCCTCACCGCCGCTCGGAATGTCCAACTCGGTCGGCGGCCGATACGGAAAAAGACTCCCGACCCCCTTGCGCCGCCCGGCGTTTTTCTAGGACACGTTCTTATGATCGAACTCGCCAACGCGCCCATCGACGTTGACCGTGTTTTGCGTGCCGTGCAGAGTCCCGCCGCGGGGGCCGCGGTGTTGTTCTTGGGAACTGCCCGCCAGGAGACCGGGGGCAGACGGACCGCCTCGTTGGACTATCAGTGCTATCCGGAAATGGCGGAAAAGCAGCTCGGAGATCTGGAAATCGAGGCGCGCGAGCGTTGGCCCTTGATAGAATGTTCAATGGTGCATCGCTTGGGTCGTCTGGAGATCGGCGAGGTGGCGGTGGCGGTGGCGGTGAGCGCCGCCCACCGGCAACCGGCTTTTGAGGCGGGCCAGTGGCTCATCGACCAGATCAAATGCATCGTTCCGATTTGGAAACGCGAGAATTGGGCGGACGGAGAAAGTCAGTGGATCCATCCCGGCTTGGAGACGCCGCCCACCGCGGCGAGGAACAGCCCGTCGTGAGCTTCCGCGGCCCTCTGGTTGACCGTTTCGGGCGGACTCACACCGACTTGCGAATTTCGGTGACCGACCGCTGCAATCTCCGCTGCCTCTATTGCATGGCGGCGGAAGGGGTGGAATTTCGGCCGCACTCGGCCATTCTTTCCTTCGAGGAAATTGAGCGATTCGTCCGCGTCGCGGCACGTTTGGGGATCGGCAAAGTACGGATCACCGGCGGCGACCCCCTGGTGCGCCGCGGTGTCCTTCACCTGGTCGAGATGCTGGCGGCGCTGCCCGAGATTCGCGACCTGGCGATGACAACCAATGCGGTGCTGCTGGAGGAATACGCGCATCGGCTCAAGGCGGCGGGCATCCACCGGCTGAACATCAGCCTCGATACGCTCGACCGCAAGAGGTTCGAGCAGATCACCCGCCGCGACGAACTACCGCGCGTGCTCCGCGGAATCGAAGCCGCCTGCCGCGCCGGTTTTCGCCAGATCAAGCTGAACGCCCTGGCCATTCGCGGCCGGACGGAAAAGGAGATCGTGCCGCTGGCCCGCTTCGCTCGCGACTACGGGTTGGAACTGCGGTTCATCGAGTTCATGCCGCTCGACGCCGCTCGGCAATGGCGCAGCGACCAGGTGTTGCCGGGCCATGAGATCCTCGAGATCCTACGCGAAAACCTGGGACCGATCGAAGCGGTCGTCCCAGACGTCCCCGGCGCACCGGCCAGCGTGTATCGGTTCGCCGACGGCCGGGGCCGCGTCGGTGTGATCGCCACCGTGACGGAGCCGTTTTGCGATCAGTGCGGCCGGCTGCGGTTGACCGCGGAAGGAAAGCTGCGCAACTGCCTCTTTGCGACCGACGAGTGGGACGCCCGCCCGTTGCTTCGCGACGGCGGCACCGACGACGAAATCGCTCAGCTTCTGCTGGCGGCGGTTGGCGCCAAGAAGAAAGCGCACGGCACCGACACCGGCGAGTTTGCCGCTCCCGAGCAGTCGATGCACCAGATCGGCGGCTGAACGCTTTGGAGTGCGCACGACTTGTCGTCGCTTTCTCCCCTTGCTTTCTCTCGATGCCTTTTTCGTGGCGGAAATTTAAAGGCGGAATCTCCCGATTACCGCACCGCCGGCACGAGTTCTCCACCGATCGGGTGGTGCTGGAGAAACACCCGGCTCATCTGAAGACGATTTTCGCGGTGCAGTTTCGCCGTTAGCAAGCTGGAGTGGTCGGCGCCCGGAATGATCGTTACCTCCGCATCGCTGCCCAACTCCCGCAGCGTATCGGCCAGCAGTTTCACGGCGCCTTCCAAGTAAAACGTATCCTGGCCCGCCGCCGTAATGTGCAGCTTGCCCGCCAGCCTGGGGCCGAGACGCGACCAGTTACGCTTGAGAAGCAGACGGATGTCGTAAGCCTGCCATGCCTCGGCAATTCCCGCATCGATCTGCCCTGTTGTCCGATCGCAAATCTTCGCCGGCGCTCGATCGTCGCCGAGGGGACTGAATACCGCCTCGAACGACCGGAACTGCCCGCCATATTTCAGAACGTCGTCCATGCCGACGAAGGGCTCGTACCAGAGCGCCGGCTCGAGCCCGCGACGGGCGATCGGCCGCGGATTGCCCTGCGGGTCGCGGAACAAGCTCAGTGGTGGCTCGGCGTAGAGATCCACCTTCTGGAAGTCGCGGAAATCGACCGGATCGGGAGCCAGGCTCCAGACGCCGCCGAACGTCTCGGGATAGTTTACCTGGAGCCACAACGACGCCCAGCCGCCTGAACTGTGCCCGGTAACAAACCGTGCCGTTGCCGCGGGGATGGTCCGATACTGGCGCTCGACCGCGGGAATCAATTCCCGCACCAAGGCATCGCCGCGGGGGCCGTTGGTGGCGCTGTTGGCGAAGACGTGATGGCCCCACTTGCACTGCCCGCTCAACAACACGCGGATGAAATCCACCTCCCCCGCTCCCGCCGCCGGCGGACCGTACAGGTAACCCCGCGCCAAGTCCCGATGGCTGCCGCTGAATCCGGGAATCACATAGATGACCGGATAGCGCCGGTCCGGCTCGGTGTGATAGCCTGCGGGCAACACAACGGCGGACGGTTCGATCACCTCGCGGCCGTGAAATTCCGACAGCAGCCGGCTGCGGACGGGGAATTCCTCGATCCATGGCGATTGAGGAAACGGCGGCAGCTCCACCACGCGATCGAGAACCAACGGCACCGTGCCCGACTGGTCTGCATCCAGGTTCGCGCGAACGGCAGCGCTGTAGAAGTTACCGGCTGCCCGGCCCGGTTGCGGCTCGTCGAAAGAGTGGTCGAGTACGGCCTGAACACGATACTCGCCCGCCGGCAGCTTCGAGAGCGGAGCAGGGAAAGCGTCGGATTGCGCGTCGATTTCAGCGGTCGTCCCCGGCATCAGTCCGTCGACATCCTCTCCGAAGAACGGTTCCGGCCGGAACCAGTCGGGACCGAATCGCGGCTCCGGCGACCGCCGGGAAAGGAAAACATAGAGCCGCCCGGTAACGGGCTGTTTGGCCACGTTCGTGGCGAGTTCGACGCGAAACCGCAGTGGCTCCGCGGCAGCAATCGAGTGCAACGCGGCAAGGAAGACAAGAACCGGCAGAAGTCGCTTGAATCGTCGCACGTTCATGGTGATTCCACCCCTGGCGTACTTTCAGCAGCCGGGCTGCTCATTACTTTTACCCGGCCCCAACCCCAAAGCAGATCAGCTTCCCGTCGCGGGTCGAGACAAAGAGCCGATCCGCCGCGGCAGCCATGCCGTCCCAGAGCGGAGCAGGCAAATCTGTCTTGGCGAGAAGCTTGCCGTCGACCACGGAAACCGCCGTCAGGCCCCCCTCGGAACCGGCAGCCAGCAGTGTATCTCCGGCGAGAAGCAACGCCGCGATGGTCTGCTTCGGCTCGCTTTCATCGAAGACGGCCGACTGCCACATCGCCCCGGCGGCGAGCCGGTCGCTCTGCCAGACGTCTCCGTCCTTCTTGCGAAAGTTCTCGCTGGTGGCCCAACCGGTGAGCCAGCGGGTGTTGAACTTCTCGCGGCTTTGCGGATCGAAATCGCGGCGGAACACACTCCGTTCATCGCGAAGCACCCCCAGCACGCGGTTGCCTTGGTAGACGGCCAAATGCCGCATTCCCGACGCGTTGCCACCGTGACGCGGCTGGTGCCGCGGCGCATAGCTCCAGCAGCTTCGTGGTACCACCGCGTCGAAGCCGTCCCCGGCGAGCATGGCAAAGGCATCGAGCGCTTTGCAGGTCATCTCGCCGGTCTTGGCGTCGAAAAGCCATCGTGACATGGCCACACTGCCATTCTCGCGGTGCAGCAGATCGAAGTTGTCGTACTCCAGCCCGCTCGAACCGTAGAAATTCTGGGTGGGCACCGTATCGAGCCGCTTCTCCCAACGGACCGCGCCGGTGGCCGGTTCCACCGCAAAGATGCGGATTCCGCCATCGGCCAGCGGCTGCCTCCCCGCGGCGAAGTAAGCGGTATCGTCCACCACGAGCACACTGCCGGGGACGGGCCAGGGGGACTCGACCTGCCCGTAGGCCACGATCTGCTCATCGCTCCCGGCAGCGCGGAATCGCCATGCCGGCTGTCCATCCTCAGCGCGAAGGGCGTAGACCGAGCCGCTCTTCGAACCGAACAGACAGAGGCCGCGATCGAGCGTCGGCGGAGTGTCGACGCGACCGTCCGCCGTAAAACGCCAGCGCGGCTTGCCTGTGACCGCGTCCAATGCGACGACCTCGTGAGCGTCGGGCCGCGCCACCACGGCCAGCCCGCCGGCAACGACCGGCGCCGTGATCGGCCCATGAACGAAGGGATTCTCGCGCCAGTCTTCCACAATGGTCCCCTCGGGCCAATCGCCCAGCGAAGCTGTCCAAAGTACCGCAAGCTCCCGTGGCAGTTCCATGGTGGTGCTGCCGCTCCGCCACGCATCGTGGCGGTAACACGGCCAGGAAGAAAGCGGAGAGTCCAGAGTCGAGAGTCGAGAGCCGGGCAGATCGCGCGGAGAGCCGACGCCAGGATACGCCGGCCCGCGTTCCAATCGCTCCTTCCCGCTCTCCTCTCCCTTTCCGGCTCTAGACTCTTGACCCTCGACTCTCGACTCTCCCGCCATTGCCGCATAGCCGCGGAGCATCGGCCAGCAGACACAGTGCTTGGGTGTCACGTTGACCAGACCGTTGGCCGGCACCCAACCGACGTCCCGCCCGCAGGCTGCCTTGGTGATGCGGTTGGCGTCCATCTCGCCGGTCGCCAGATCGGTCATTTCCATTTCGCCCGAGAAGATGAAACGCCGGGTCGCCACGGGTGGGAAGCAGTGGCACAGCCCGGCCTTGTAGGTCTTCTTCACTTCGCCCGTCGTCGCATCCACCGCCACACATTGCCGATCCTCCAGCAGCCAGAGCAGATCGTCGATGAACATCGCGCGGGCTTGCTTCATGTGATTCATGCTCGGCACGAAGTCGCGGCTGAAGAGGAGATTGCCGTCACCGGCCGAGAGCACCTGGATGGAATTGCCTTCTTTCGTGTCGTTCAATGTGGAAACTTCCAGCGCGATTCGGTCGCCGTGGATCACCGAACGGCGCACCGCCGGCAGCCAGGCATACTCGCTCTGTTTCCATCGCACGCTGCCGTCGACCATCGCCAGGCTCACGGCCACCGGCTTCTCGCCCCGTCGCGGAGAACCTTCCATAAGGAAGACCGCGTCATCGCTGGCCACGACATAGCGCGGTTCCGCGGCGTCGTACTTCCATCGCAGATCCCCCTTTTGCATCGCGACCGCGCGGACCGTCGCCGCATCGATCGTCAGCAGTGTATCACCGACGACGAGGAGTTCCGCCGGCTTGCCCGCTTCGGCGTACGTGCATAGCAGTTCGCCCGTCCTGCCGTCGAGCGCCGTGACGGCGCCGTCGGTCACCACGATCAACCGGTCGCCGGCGGCGACCGGCCGGACGCTGCCCGCCTGGTATTGAAAGGAAAACCCGCCGCGGGCCGGTGAGGGACTGAGGCTGCGCTGCCACAGTCGCAAGCCATTGAATGCATCGCGAGTCCAAACGCCTCCGTAATAATTGCGCCCCGCAGCCGTGACCATATTGCTAATCTCCACCGAAGGCCCCGCCACCCAGCGGACACGGCGCGGCGGGCCGACGGCGGTATCCTGCGAGACGGCGTTTCCGTCGGCCGCGTGGCGCGGATGCGTCCAGCCGTCCATCGCCGCGGGCCACGGCTTACGTGCGGCGTGCCAGCCGCCGGCGTTCTGCAAAGGCTCAATGCCTACTTGTCCGAAGTCCACAGCGTCGACATTTCCCTGCCAGAGCACAACTCCGCCCGGGCAGAGCACCCTGGCGATTTCCGAAATGGTCGCCTTGTCAGCCAGGTCCGCCGGAACCACGACAATATTGACGAGGTTCTCCGCGTAGGGCAACGCTTCCCGGGGAGATCGTTGAACAACGGAAAGCAGCCCGTACAGTCCTTGCCCGTAGACGTCGCTGCGAGCTTTGGAAACCGCGTCTTCGCGAGAATCGAGTACCTGGACAAGGTAGTTGCCGGTACGAACCAACGGCACCAGTGGTTCCAGATCGTCGCAACCGAGTTGCACGCAGAGGCCGCCGGGGATCTTCAAATCGCCGGCCACCGCGAGCAGGTTGTCCGCTCCTTTTGCTGCCGGTACGGTGATCGCCAATCGAAGAAGCAGGAGCAGTACTGCGGAAGCGGCGATGGTTCGGGCGGGCAGGGGCGATCGCATGGGAGTCTCCTTGGGGGAATACCGGTTCTTCGCCGGTCTTCGCCATGATAGCCGGGGCCTTCGCCCGCTGCAATTGCGAGGAGAGGGCATCGACGTTGGACGCGGGAAGGGGTCGGGAGTCTTTTTTTCGTGTCGGCCGGGCGGCGCTTTCGTGTATGAATAGACGCTCTTCCGGCCGACACGAAAAAAAGACTCCCGACCCCCTTGGCCTCGCCACCACCGACAAGTACGGCAGCCATTCATTCACCGATCCTGATGCGTCAGAGACACCCGCTTCTCCCTCCGCGGTTGACCGGATATCGTACAGCTTTTAGAATGGGTAGCATACGAGTTGTGCTCCATTACTTGTCCGGTCCTACGGTTGTCCGAGGCTCGATCCGATATGGCCAACGGCTTCTCCTTGGAACTCCAGCATCTTATTCAAGCGGAATTGGCGGCGGGGCACTATGACTCCGACGAAGAACTGTTGCTCCACGGCGCACAAGATATCGAATCGCTTTTCTGACATCGGTAGCTTCTCGCTGCCATGTTCATCGTGGCGACAGCCCTTCTGCCCCCGACAAAGAAGAGCGACGACAAGTCGTCCGCACTCCAAGACTTGCGATGCGGGCGTGAGATTCGCTATAACGGTCCACGGCAATCCACCCCGAATCTCCCTCAATCCACCCGAGGCAACTCCGATGAAACGTGTACTGGTCGGCTTGGCAATCTCTTGGCTCGCTGCACTGCTCGTCGTTCAACCTGCCGCGGCCGAAGAGCCGTTCGCTCTGACGGTCGCGCCGGTCGGACCGCAGAATCCGCGGAACAGCGAAGCGGCGATCATTCCGCGGAAAGACGGAACACTGCTGTTGGGTTGGACCGAGTTCTACGCCGGCAGCGGCGCCGATCACGGGCCGGCCCGCATCGCCGGTAAGATCTCGGCAGACGGTGGCCGCTCGTGGGGCGAGAAGCGCACGCTCGTCGAAAACGACGGCGGCTGCAACGTGATGGAGGTGAATTTTCTCCGTCTCAAGGACGGGCGGATCGCCTTGTTCTACTGCCAGAAGAACAGCGAGAGCGGCGATTGCCGCGTGATGATGCGGACCTCGGCCGACGAGGGGCTCGCTTGGGCCGAAGCCAAACAGTTAAGCCCGGCCGGAAAGTACACCGGCTTGACCAACGGTCGCTCCATCCGGCTCAACAGCGGGCGCATCCTGCTGGAGGCTTGGGAAGGGGGCGACAGCTACTGCTACCTCTCCGACGATGAAGGCCGCACCTGGCGCGAAGGCGGGCGGGCTCGCCCTGCGGCCGGTCCCAGCTACGAACCGGCTTGCGTCGAACTCAAAGACGGACGGGTGATGATGCTGATGCGGACCGGCGCCGGCGGTCAATTCAAGAGCCTTTCCACCGACGGCGGCGCCACCTGGAGCGCTCCGGAACCGACGCCGTTGAAAGGGACGGCGGCCCCCGTCTCCGTCGGCCGCATCCCGGCAACCGGCGATCTGCTGGCGATCTGGAATCACAATCCGGGCGCGGCAAAGCGGAATCCGCTCACCGCCGCAATTTCCAAAGACGAAGGCGAGACCTGGCAGAGCTTTTGCAATCTGGAGGACGACCCGCGCGATGCCTGGGCCTACCCGGCGGTCACCTGGATCGACGATCGCGCCCTGATCACGTACTTCAACTATCATGGAGGGCTCTCGCTGCAATTGAAGATCGTGCCGAGAACCTGGTTCTACGGAGAGGTTTCGAGGTAGGCTCTGAAGAAGAAACCGGCAATCCTTGCACAGGAATGGGAACTAGGGTGCGGCTCGGCTCCCAAGATCCCCTGCAGCCCTCAAGTCGGACATCATTACTGGATAACTGGCGACTGGAAAAAACGACGGGCCACGGGCATCTTGTCGACTGGGGGATCCACCTCGTTGATGTCTGCCGTGTGATCCTGGACTTGATAACTCCCACGCGGATCATTGCCGGCGGCGGATTGTGCCACCTGAAGGACAAGATCACCACGCGCGATATTCTCTCCGTCCATTTCGAGTTCGAACCGTGCCCGACGTGAAGATGAGAGGACTGCAACGGTCGAAGTAGCGGGGGCCGAACTTCTGGCACCCGCTGCTCGTCCCGTCCGATACCTATTACCGCAAGCCGCCGGCGAAACGAAACAACGCAGGCGACACGGCTGCCAAACCTCCCTAGCCCAACGCCGAGAATACAGCCAGGTTCCTGGCACGCAAAGTAACGGTCTCGATGCGCGGCTACACGATCGGCAGGAGGAAACTGGATCACCCGTATCGGCGATCGAGAGCGGACCGTTCGAGAGTAGGTGCCGACGGGCCGCACGCCGAAGGCAGACCACCGGGGTCGGCGACCTGGACACCAATGCATCGGGTCACTGCCACCACGCCCCTCGCAGGCTGACCGCCTCCGAGGGGCTTTTTTTCAGTGGGACGACCAAGAAACTCGAAAGGGCGGCAGAATGCTCTGCCGCCCTCCGAGGTTGCCCTCAGTGTCACCCCTCCCCATAATCCGGCGATGACTCGCCGGCAGTTCGCTCAGAAGACGTCCAGCATGAAGTGAGCGCCCGAGTGGTACTTGCGCCCGGACGGATAGTAATTCTGCCAGTTCTTGTTGTACACCGGGATCCCCATTTCCTGCGGATAGCGGTAATACAGATGCTCCGAACTGCGGTAATAATCCGAACTCCAGAAGTTCTGCGGGTAGTAGACGTAGGGATAGTGGTAGAAACGGTTCCAGTCCTGGGTGTTGTAGGTATGGCCCCATTGGCGGTCGAAAGCTTGCTGGGCCTGTGCTTCCGAGACGCATAGGACGGCCTGAAACGCGGCTGCGCAAAACAGCACGAGCAGGGTCCGGCGGATCATTGACTCCCCCTCCCAACAGGTTCGGTATTAGCTGCTCCGGCAACCGCCGGCGGTATCTCGCAGTTGCCGGCAGTTCGGTGCTGCAAGTCGTGTACTTAGTCCATCGGCAGACAGCACGACAAGCATTGAGGGAATATCCGATACAGCCCGCACAATTAGTCGATGGAGGCGACGATCGCCGCCAATCCCTCCCGGAAGGAGGGGTAGCCAAGCGAGATTCCCAGGTCCGCAACCATGCGGGCATTGAGCACCTGCTTGTCGGCGCCGGCGCGCTGCGAGGCCGCCTCTTCCCGCGAGAGTTCGACGAATTGCGGTTCGGGCTGGCCGAGCAGCCCCGCCAGGCATCGGTAAAAAACGCGGCGGCTGCACGGCTGTCCGTCGCAGATGTTATAGACCGCCGGTGGATCGGCGCGGGACTCGGCCGCCAGGATGGCGGCGACCGCATCGTCCACGTGAATCAGGTTCAGGTGAGCGCCTTCCGGAACATTCAGCGGGCGGCCGGCCCGCAGGTCGGCGATGCGGGGAATCCGTTGCGGACCGTACATCCCTGCCAGACGCAGGACGATGGCTCGCCGGCTGAACGGGTGCTGGCGAAGGAACTGCTCGGCGGCCAGGATCGCTCGTCCGCTTTCGCGGTTTGGCCGGCAGGGGCTGTCTTCGTCGACCGGACGACCGTCGGAATCCCCGTACACGCCGGTGGAACTGACATAGAGGAGCCGTCCGATTTCCGGCGGTAGCGCCGCCAGCGCCGCTTGCAGCCCTCCGACGTACACTTCTTCCCGCGACGCCTCGCCACGAGGGTCGTAACCGATCGAGTACAACACCGTGTCGGCCGAGGGAAAACCGACGAGCGAGTCCGGGCGGGTCACGTCGGCCAGGATGGGAACAATGCCTTCGCTCTCAAGTTCGGCCGCGCGGCGCGACGAGCGCGTCACCGCGAAGACCTCGCCCGGCTCGGCAAGCCAGCGCCGCGCTGCCCGCATTCCGAGATAACCGCAGCCGAAGATGAGCCGAACCATCAATCCTCCAGCGGTTCCGGCGGCAGGCGACCCTTGCCGCGCGACTCCAAATAAGCGCTGAGCATGATCTGCGCGGCGAGCATGTCCAACCGCTGCCTCCGCCGCTTCTTGGTCAGTTGGGCGTCGAGCAGGAACCTCTCTGCTTCGGCGCTGGTGAACCGCTCATCGAAATAGGCGACCGGAACGCCGGTCGTCGTCTCGATCCATTGGCCGAATTGTCTCGCCTCACGAGATTTTTCGCTTTCCCTGCCGTCGAGATGGACCGGCAGACCGACGACGAACAGTTGGATTCGCTCTTCCTCGACCAGCCGGCGAAAGCGACGGGCGTCGTGATCCCGGCCGCGGCGGGTGTAGTTCTCGTAAGGGCTGGCAATCGTCCGATTCGGATCACTGACGGCAATGCCGATCCGGACCGTTCCATAGTCGATTCCGGCCACACGGCCGGAGGTTGCCATGTCTTCGGGCGAATGCGTCACCGGGTTTCCTTTTCCGTCGAGAAGCGGCCGTGGCGGAGAAAGTGGAGCGTCTGCTCCTGGGCGCGGCGGTCGGACATGATCGCGGAATGAAGCACCGGCAGCAGAACGAAGTCGCGGGCACCGTCGAGGCGGGCGCCGGCCACCGTGACCGTCCCGTCGTCGTCGCCGGGCAGCAGTGGGTTGAAGCCGGCCTCGTTCCCCAGACCGCCGGCGATGATTCCAAACTCGCAGACCGGCACGGCGAGCCTGGCTTGCAGCCAAGGCCACTCGGCGCCGAGTTGCTGCCCCGCCTTACCCGCCACCGCCTCGAATACTGCGTAGTCGGCCAAGGCGGTGGCGATCTCCGAGCCGTGATTGGGTGGCGCGAGCATGACGAATCGCCCGATGCGTGCGTCGGGAAGGGGTTCGGGCGACTCGGTCATGGCAAGATAACGGCGGATGACGATGTTACCCAGGCTATGGCCGACGAAATGGATCTCGTCGATGCCCTCGAGGTGCTCGACCAGCGACGCGAGGGTTTCTGCGTGCTCGGTCACCTCGCAGCGCGTGCTGGGATATTCGACGTTGAAAACCGTGTAGCCCCCTTGGTCTCGAAGATAGTCGCAAAGCGATTCCATCGAGCTGTGGCTGCGGAAAAGGCCGTGGAGCACGAGCACCGCCGTGCCGCGCATGGGCGGCAGATTGTCTTTGTTCCGGATTCGGTCGATCTGTTCACGGCACGACGCAAGCGTGCCCGAAGCATAGCGGAAATCGCGGCCGTCCAGCAGGCGGTGATGTCCGGTAAAGACGTTTCGCTGGATCCGCCACTGGTGGAACAACAACACGTCGGCCCAGAACTGTTTGCCGCCCAGGGTCGGCATCGGGATTGGATCTGCCAAGAGGCTCTCTTGAGCAGAAACGGTTTCCAGCCCGAGACAACCCAGCAGAATCGCTGCCGTGAAGCTGAAGATGGTTTGTCGAGTAGGGCGGATCATGGGGGAGCGTTGGAATGATCGAATACTGAACAAGTGTTACATGTGCAGCGGTTGGCGAGTTCGAGGGGGTCGGGAGTCTTTTTCTGTATCGGCTACCAACCGCGGCGAACATACAGAGCGGCGGTGAGGCCGATACGGAAAAAGACTCCCGACCCCTTTGCCGCGTCCTGATGTCTCTTAGGGAGATTCTACCACCATTGCGCCACCGACCAAGAGCAGCCGGTTGGGTGCCTCGGGCTTCCTTGACTTCCCCCAGAGGGCTACTTACCATCGAACCTGTCAAGTCAGTCCCCAGCACGCCGCATTTCCTGCATGATTTCCGGAGGTATCGATGGACAAGAAGCTCTCGCGACGAACCTTTACGAAGGCTGGCGCTGCCGCCACAATGGGCCTGGCGTTAACCCAGCCGGTTCGGGTATTGGGGGCGAATGATCGCATTCGACTCGGGTTTATTGGCGTGGCCAATCGCGGCGGGCAATTGCTCAGCGCCTTTCTCAGCCATGCGGACTGCGAAGTGGCCGCATTGTGCGACGTGAATCGCACGACGCTCGCCAAAGCCAACCAACGAGTGGAGGGCAAAGCGGCTACCTACGAGGATTTCCGCAAGCTGATCGACCGCGACGATCTCGACGCGGTGGTCATCGCCACGCCCGATCACTGGCACGCGATCCAAACCATCGCAGCCTGCGATGCCGGCAAGGATGTCTATGTCGAGAAGCCACTGGCGATCACCGTCCGCGAGGGGCGCCGCATGGTCGAAGCCGCCCGGCGAAACGACCGCGTGGTGCAGGTCGGCACCCATCGGCGCAGTTCCGAACTCTACGCGCAGTTGGCCGATATCACCACAGCCGGCGGAATTGGCAAGATCACCGTCGGCCGCGCGTACCGCTTAAGCAACATGTATCCCGGCGGCATCGGCCGTGCCGAACCGTCGGCGGCGCCGGAGGATCTCAACTGGGATCTGTGGCTGGGCCCGCGGCCGCAGCGCCCCTTCCAGGAGTCGATCGCTCCGTACAAGTTCCGCTGGTGGCACTTGTATTCGTCGCAGATGGGCAATTGGGGCGTCCACTATCTCGACGCCATCCGCTGGCTCAGCGGCGAGTTGGCGCCCGCGTCGATTTGCGCGATGGGCGGCCGGTTCGCCGTTGACGACGACCGCACGGTGCCCGACACGGCGGAGGCCGTGTTCGAGTTCGCCTCGGGACGCCTGGCGATCTTCGGCCAGTATGAGGCCAGCGGCAATCCGGCCATGCCTCGCGGCGAGATCGAAATCCGCGGCACGCAGGGCACCGCCTACATCGACACGCGGACCTTCGAAATCGTCCCGGAACGGGGCGGGCAGTTCCAGGACCGCGCCCCGCGGATGAAGCCGATGAAGGTCGAGGCCAACGAGGTAAACCACGATCTGACCTGCCGGCACGCGCGCAATTTCCTCGACTGCATGCGAAGCCGCGAGAAGCCGCGCGCCGACGTCGAGATCGGCCACCGCTCCACCACCTTCAGTCTCCTGGCCAATATCTCGTTGGCCACGAAGATGCGGCTGGAGTGGGACGCCGAGAAAGAAGCGATTACCAATAGCAAGGAAGCGAACGACCTGCTCGATTACGAGTATCGCAAGCCTTGGAAACACGCTTGAGAAATCGTCGCGCCCCTACCGACCGTCGGACAAACAGGAGAACCGCCATGCAGCGCACCCAGCACACGATCATTAGTTCCGTGCTTGCTCTCGCAGTCCTCGCGGTCATCTCGACGGCCGTTGCGGCCGAGAAGTCGCCACCCGCAACGGATCATTCCGCGTTGATGGTTTATCGGGACGACGCGGGCGAACCGCGCCCCGTCGATTCACCGGCCGAGTGGGAGATCCGCCGCCGGCAGATCCTCAAAGGGATCGAAGAAGCGATGGGACCGTTGCCGAATCGATCCGATTTGCCCCCGTTGGACGTGCGGATTATTGACCAGACCAAGGCAGACGCCTTTCACCGGCTGAAGATCTCGTTTCTTACTGAGGGGAGCGACCGAGTGCCGGCGTATCTCTTCGTTCCCAGCGATCTCAAGCAGGGCCAGCGCCGCCCGGCGATGCTGGCGCTGCACCAGACGGTCACCCAGGGCAAGGAGGAGCCCGCCGGCATCCGAGGCAGCGCCAACCTCGACTACGGGCTCGAACTGGCCGAGCGGGGCTACGTGGTTCTCGTGCCCGACTACCCGTCCTTCGGCGAGTACCAGTACGACTTCACCGCCGACGCCTATGCCTCCGGGTCGATGAAGGGGATCTTCAACCACATGCGGGGCGTGGATCTGCTCGTTTCCCGGCCGGAGGTCGATGCTGCGAGGATCGGCGTCATTGGGCATTCGTTGGGTGGGCACAACGCGATGTTTGTCGGTGCGTTCGATCCGCGGATGAAAGTCATCGTCTCGAGCTGCGGCTGGACTCCCTTCCACGATTACTATGGCGGAAAGATCGCCGGCTGGACCAGCGATCGCTACATGCCGCGGCTTCGCGACGCCTACGGACTCGACCCCGACCGGGTTCCCTTCGATTTCTACGAGGTCGTTGCCGCCTTCGCGCCGCGGGCGTTCTTCTCCAACTCGCCGCTGGGCGACACGAACTTCGACTACCGCGGCGTCCAGAAAGCCGAACGAGAAGCCCGGCGCGTCTACAATCTCCTCGGCGCCGAAGACAAGTTCAAGGTGGTCTACCCCGACGCCCCGCACGATTTCCCGCCGCAGGTGCGCGAAGAAGCGTACGCGTTCATCGATCAGGTACTTGGATATCAACCGGATTAGAAGGAGTGCTTTTTATGTCTTTTTGCGGCAGTCTCGCGCGAATCGGACGCGTTTTGGCGGTCCTCTTGCTCCTCGCCGCTCCTGCCGCCGCGGAGAAGCCGGACGTGCTGTTCATCGCCATCGACGATCTCAACGACTGGACCGGCTGTCTCGGCGGCCACCCCCAGGCCAGCACGCCCCATCTCGACCGTTTGGTGAGCCGCGGCACACTGTTTACCAATGCGCAATGCGCCGCCCCGGCCTGCAATCCTTCCCGCGCAGCCTTGATGAGCGGCTTGCGGCCCTTTACGACCGGCGTCTATTTGAACAGCCAGCCTTACGGAGAACCACTGCGAAACGTCACGACTCTGAATCGCTATCTGATCCGGCAGGGTTACGAAGTCATCGGCGGCGGCAAGATCTACCACGGCGGCGGCGGACTGGCGAAGGAAAACCAGGCGGATTGGCACGAATATTTCGATCGCGGCGGGGATCCTCATCCGCCGGTCAAGTCCGTCAGCGGCTTGAACATGGCGCATTTCGACTGGGGGCCGCTCGACGCGCCGGACGAAGAGATGGGCGACTACCGTCTGGTGAGCTGGGCCTCGGAGCAACTCCAACGGAAACACGACAAGCCGCTCTTCCTGGCCGTCGGCTTCGTCAAGCCGCATTTGCCATGGTACGCTCCCCGCAAATACTTCGACATGTTTCCGCTCGACTCGATCGTGTTGCCCAAGGTGAAACCCGACGATCTGGACGACGTGCCCGCGGCAGGCGCGAAGATGGCCCGGCCCGAAGGCGACCATGCGGCCGTGCTTGCCCACAACCAATGGAAGCAGGCGGTGCAGGGATATTTGGCGACGATCAAATTTCTCGACGAGCAGATCGGGCGACTGGCCGACGCCGTGGATCGCTCCGGCCGCGCCGACGACCTGGTGATCGTGCTCTGGTCGGATCACGGCTGGCACCTCGGCGAAAAACAGCACTGGCGGAAATTCGCCCTCTGGGAGGAAGCCACACGCGCGCCGCTGGCGTTTATCGCTCCCGGGGTGACGAAACCCGGTTCTCAGTGCGACGCCCCGGTCGACTTCATGAGCATCTACCCTACGCTCATCGATCTGATCGGCCTCGGCATCCCCGGGCACATCGAAGGGCCGTCGCTGCGACCGCTTTTGGAGAATCCCCAAGTGCCCTGGGATCGCGGCGCGATCACGACGCACGGCCGCGGCAACCACGGGGTCCGCGACCGGCAATGGCGTTATATCCGCTACGCCGATGGTTCCGAAGAGCTGTACGACCACCATCAGGATCCGTATGAGTGGAAGAACCTTGCGGGCCTGACACGGTTCGATGCGGTCAAGCAGCGGCTGGCCGGGATGCTGCCCGAGCAGGAGGCGGAAGACGCGCCGAAAGGACGCGAAAAAGCCGAAGGCGTGAAGCCGCGAGCGAAGAAGGGTAAGAAAACCTCGGTTCCTGCGGGGGGGGCGCAGTAATAGACGGGAACTGGTATCTGCCCTGTTGCGTCTTAGTTATAGGGGAATCGCACCGATTCTGTCGCTCCCAGCACTGCCGCTCTTGCGGTAAGAAGTCCTCCCGGGGCGTTGATTCGAGAGTTCCTCCAACTATGCTGGAAAATAGGGCGCACCCCTGTCGCGGGGATTGACGGCAGCGTTCGTTAAGGCGAGCGGCAGATATCGAATTGCCACTCAACAGCCCGGTGGTTCGCCTTCGGTTCGCCGTTGCGCCATCGTTTGATCGATTAGCGGTGGCCGGGCTGCCGGGAGGCGATCATCTGCCGGTCGCCCGAGCTTGAGGAGCCAGAGTGAGACAACCAAAGATGTCGCGAACCTCAAAATTCCGCCGAAGCAGTAGTCGGACGCTGCGATGCGAACCGCTGGAAGAACGAATGCTGCTGGCCGTCGGGGATCCCTCGCTGGCGTTCATCCCCGATGTGACCGTATATTCCGGAGCCCCGCTGCATATCGCTCTGGACGGCTTCGACGCCGAAGGCGATGCCCTCACCTACTCGGCTGCCAGCACCAACCCCGCCCTCACCGCGACGGTCCCCCTGGGCAATCGCAGCATGAGAATCTCCGTGCAGGACTACGGCGACATGGTGTTCGAGTTGTTCGAGGATCTCACTCCGCGAACCGCGGAGCGGGTCGCCGAGCTGGCCCAATCCGAGTTCTACGACGGGCTGACGCTTCATCGGGTCATTCCCAGCGTGGCGATCCAAGGCGGCGATCCTTTGGGCAACGGCTCGGGCAGTTCCGGTGTCCTCTTCGATGACGAGTTCCATCCGGATTTGCAGTACACCAGTGCCGGAATTCTATCGATGTCGAAAGACGTCGATGATACCAACGACGAGGAATTCTTCATTTCCAACGCTGCGGCGCGTTTTCTGGACTTCACCTGCACCGCGTTCGGCTTTTTGGTTGATGGTAACGGCGTTCGCGAACAGATCAATGCCGTTGCCACCGACGCCGGCGGCAGACCGCTCACGCCGGTCGTGATGAGTTCGGTGACGATCTTCCAGGATCAGGAAAACGGCGTGCTGCGATTGTCGGCCCCCGAGGGAACTTCCGGGCAGGCCGACGTGACGGTCACGGTCAGCGACGGTCAAGGGGGATCGGCCGAGCGGACGTTCCATGTTACCATCGTGCCGGATCCGAACGACGCGCCGCCATTTCTGCTGTCGATCGATCCGGTTCGGACCACCGCTGATATCCCCATCGCGTGGATGATCCCGGCGCACGACGTCGAGGGCGACCCGATCGTATACTCCGCCATCGCCTCTCCGAATAACGCGAATCTCCAGGTCAGCGTCAATGCTTCCACGGGAAGTGTTCTGGTGACCCCGACCAACGGCATCGTGGGTGTCCATAGCCTTGCCGTCACGGTCGGCGCCACCGGCGGGGCCGCCTGGGACAATCAGGCCGTGCCCGTCTATATCGCTCCCAAGGCCCCGGGCGGTCCCCAGTTGCTCGCCGCCGCCGATACGGGCGCCAGTGCCGAGGACCGCCTCACCAGTCGCGACAACACTCCCGGAAAAACGCTGCAATTCCTGGTAACCCGCGTGCTCCCCGGTGCCGAGGTCTCGCTCTATGCCGAGGGTGACCACCTCATCGGCCGGGCAACGGCCGCCGGCGAGACGGTGACGATCGAAACCAACGGCGCCTTCGATCTGACCGACGGACCACACTCGATCACGGCCGTGCAAACCTTGGTCGGACAGGAGGTCAACGTCGGCAATCTCCATACCCAAGTCGATCTGGTCAGCGGGGCTTCCGAGCCCGTGGAGATCGTTGTCGACACCGTAGTGCCGCAGTTCACCTCCGATGCACTGCTCGAAGCCGGCGAAGAGGTTCCCTACAGTTACCATGCCGAAACCGACGCAACCGAGGGGCAGGTTGCCTATGCACTGGTCCAGTCGCCGGCGGGCATGGACGTCGACCCGATAACGGGGCTAGTGACCTGGACGCCCGTGGCGGGCCAAAGCGGCGATCAGTCGGTAACGCTCTCTGCGACCGACCTGGCCGGCAATGTCGTGGAGCAAGCTTACCAGATTTCGGTTACCGCGCTGAACCAGGCCCCCGTGATCGTCGTTCCGCTCCCGCAGATCGCTCCACCGGACGGCGATCTGGTCATCAGCGGAATTGGCGTCAGCGATCTCGACGCCGCCGCGGCCGAGATCCGCGTGACGCTCACGGTTGCCCACGGCGTCCTTACCGCCCGAACCGATGTCGCCGGCGGATTGGCCGTCGACGGCATCTCGGGCAATGCCACCGCCGCTCTCACCTTGACCGGTGCGCCGGCGGCGATCCATGCCACGCTCGTCTCGGCCGCCGGCCTGAAATATCGCGGTGCGGCCGGCTACAGCGGTTCCGACTCGCTCATCATCACGGCCGACGACCAGGGCAACTCCGGAACGGGCGGAGCGAAGTCCGCCACGGAGACGTTGCCGATCACCGTCGCCTTCACCACCCTGGCGCTGGCCGGCACCGGCGTCGACGACGTTCTTACCATCCTGCCTGGTTCCGGCCCCGGCGAGTGGACCGTCGACCTCAACGGTGCTCCCTATCTCGTTGCCGGGCCCAATGCGTCGTTGAGCTTCAACGGCCGCGGCGGTCGCGACACGGTGAAGTTCACCGGCGGCGGCGGAGCCGATGAAGCAACGATCTGGCCGGATCACGTTGAACTCCGCGGTTCGGGCTATGCGTTCACCGCAGAGAACATCGAGGAAACGGTCTACGACGGCGCCGGTGGCACGGATACCGTCACCATCTGGGGCACCCAAGGCGAGAACCTCTGCGATATGCGGCCCGGCGCCGCCGAGATGAGCGGCGACGGGGTATCGATCGTCGTTGCGGCCGAGACGATTTACGCCAGAGGCAGGGGCGGTGGTGATGTGGTGAAGCTCCACGATTCGCCGGGCGATGACCTGTTGGAATACTTCCCCGTCTGGGCTCGCATGTCCGGCGAGGGGTATTTCAACCATGTCAGAGGCTTCAAGACGATGATTGCCGACGCCGAACGGGGCGAAAACGGCAGCGACAAGGTCATCTTCCGCGGTTCCAACGCCAACGATTTCTTCAGGGTCACGCCGGTTTCCGCCCGCTTCCTCAGCGGCACCGGCGGCGTCTGGCACGTCGCACGAGGGTTCGACACGATCATCGGTTACGGTCGTGGCGGCAATCTGATTGACAAGCTCATTCTTCACGACACGCCCGCCGCGGACACGTTCACGATCAAGCCGCTGGAGGCGACTCTGGTCACACCGACCTACACGGTTGCTGCCCATGGATTCGGCACCAAGCAGATCTATCGCGTCAACCCCGACGGCCCCGACGACTCGATGGCCATGGCCGATTCCCAATGGGACGACACCCTCGTGGGCAACCCGGAAGCGGTGACACTCAGCGGCAGTCGTCCCGGGTATTCCAATACGGCGCTGGGCTTCCCGTCCGTGAGGGCCTACAGCACGGGCAACGGCCACGATACCGCCTATTTGGCCGACTTCACCGGCCCGGACGACCCCCGAGCCGAATCCGACACGTTCACGGCAAACTCCCTTGTGGTGCAGTTGACGGGGCCCGGTTACAATCTCTGGGCGAGATTGTTCGACGAGGTACGCGCCGAGGCCAAAGGGGGCCGCGACATCGCCAAACTCAAGGGCAACGCCAACGCCAACGTGCTTACTGCCGCGGCCACCGAGGTGAGCTTCGCCGGGACGAATTTGCTCGGTCCCTTCATCTACTACGCTCGATCATTCGACGAAGTGGAGACTCTCGCCG
>JAAYEH010000701.1 GCA_012728855.1 Rhodopirellula sp.
GGACGCAACGAACCGAGAGCAAACAAACGGCGTCCCAAGATCCTCGCGCTCATGACGGAGCCCCGCCCCAAGCCAACGCCGCGACAGGCGGCGTAACTCCTTGCCCAGCAACCGGCAGTGCCATTCGGGACAGGCACCTCGCCAGGACGTATAGTCTGCGAGTTTTGCGATGGTTCGGCTCGGAGCCAGTCCCCGTTTTGTTAGCGACTCTAAGAAGCCTGACCCAATAGCACGAACGAGTTCACCTTCCGGTCCTCCGCGGCTGGTCAGGAACCTTCGGAAAAAGGCGGGAATCCTCCCCCGATAGCCAGATGCGTTGACAGAAGTCTAGAGTTTTCTACAATAATGTAGATTATGACGACTCCCAGCGATACAGTCCAAATTTCCGCGTTGATCACCGCCGAGACCAAGGCCCGGCTGGAAGCCTACGTTCGAGAGCACGGCGTGAAGCGGTCGTTCTTGATCGAGCGGGCTTTGCAGCACCATCTTGCCGCCTTGGAGGAGGTTCCGGCCGACGTGGTCATTCCTCCGGCATTGGTGGTAAACAGAACGTCGGGTGCGGAATTCATCGAGAGGCTCATGAACCCGCCACCGCCCACCGCCGCCATAAGAGCGTTGATTGATGACGCCGGTTGAAATCCGTCCGCTGGAACCCGGCGATGACCGTAGCGGACTCGTCTCGGGTGATCCCGACCTGGACCGGTTCTTCCGCAAATACGCTGGGCAGAATCAGTTCCACCATCACGTGGGCACGACGTACGTGGCCGTGGTCGGCGGGGTGCTCGCGGGCTTCGCGACGGTTTCGGGCGCGTCGATTCACGTCGATGAGATGCCGGAGAAGACCCGCAGACGCCTCCCTCGATATCCACTGCCCGTGCTCCGACTCGCCCGGCTTGGGGTTGACCAGCGAGTGCGGCGGCAAGGGATTGGGCGGCAGCTTCTGAGGGCTGTGTTGCTGTTGGCCCGCGAGATGGCCGACCGTGTGGGGTGCGTCGGCGTGCTGGTCGACGCCAAGCCTCAAGCGGTGGAATTCTATCGGCAATATGGGTTTGCGAGGCTGGAAGTCGTCGAGGGGCTTCTTGGCGATCGCCCACCGCCGGTGCCGATGTTTCTGCCGATAGGATCCATTCCGGGTTCTGCACAATAACCAGCTCCTAACCTCTTGAAAAACATGCAGTTAGATTCTTCGCCCCGCGCCGCGCGATCTTCGGCAAAAATGAGCGTCCAGCACATCAGCACTTCTCCAAGCAACCGCAACCCTCTTCTCAGCACATTGATTGCAGCCAGGCAGAGCACTGAAACAGCAAACGCCATCACCGGGTCTATCCCGATGGGGAGATGATTGGCAGCTTCTCGCCGGCAATTCTCGTAAGCCCCACTGCTTGACGGGCATGGAGAAGCCCCATTACACTGATATGTTTGGTGTTTTCGACCGTTTCGAGTGCTATTGCCGGGAGTTGGATCGGTGCCTGCGACTTGCGTGATCGGATTGCAGTGGGGGGATGAAGCCAAGGGGAAGATCGTCGATCTGCTCACCGAGCAGCACGACATCGTGGTCCGCTACCAGGGAGGTTCCAACGCGGGGCATACCGTGGTCACCGGCGGCCAGACGTTCAAGCTTTCGCTGATTCCCAGCGGAATCTTCCGGCCGCGGGTCCAGTGCGTCATCGCCACCGGGGTGGTGGTCAACCCGGCCAGCCTCTTGGACGAGATCGACGGATTGGCGGCCCGCGGCATTGCCGTCGGCAAAAACCTGATGATCAGCGACCGGGCCCACGTGATCTTCCCCTGGCATATCGAGGAGGACCGCCTTCTGGATCGCTGCTCGGACGGCGAGTTGATCGGTACCACTATGCGGGGAATCGGCCCCTGCTATCGCGACAAGGTTGGCCGCTCGTTCGCGGTTCGCTTCGGCGATATGTTTCGCAGTGATTTCTCCGATCGCGTCAACAACATCGTGGCCTTCAAGAACCGGATGCTGGCGGGCATGGGCGACGGGGCCGGGCGCGATCTGCTCGACGCCGGAGAGATCCATGCCCAGTACAGCGGCTACGCCCGGCGGCTGCGTGACTACGTTGCCGATACGACCGCCTACCTGCTCGACGCCGTGGAGGCGAAACGGAACATCCTCTTCGAAGGCGCCCAGGGCTCCTTGCTGGACATCGACCACGGCACGTTTCCCTTCGTCACCAGTAGTAACAGCTCGGGGGTCGGCGTGGCCTCCGGTTCCGGCGTGCCGGCGCGTTACGTTACCAAGGCGATCGGGATCGTCAAAGCCTACACAACCCGAGTCGGCGGCGGCCCGTTTCCGACCGAACAGGACAACGAGATCGGCCAACACATCCGCGACGTGGGCAATGAGTACGGCACCGTCACCCGCCGGCCCCGGCGTTGTGGCTGGTTCGACGCAGTGGCCGCGAGGTACACCGCGCGGCTTGGCGGAATCGACGTGTTGGCCGTGATGCTGTTGGACGTGCTCAGCCAGTTGCCGGAACTGCAGATTTGCGTGGCTTACGAACTCGACGGCCGCCGCATCGAGCACTTCCCCAGCCACGTCGACGATCTGCGACGGGTCAAACCGATCTATGAAACCATGCCCGGTTGGCAGCAGGACGTGACCGGTATACGTCGCCGGGCCGATTTGCCAAACAAGGCCAATGCCTATCTGAATCGCCTGGGCGGCTTGGTCGGCCGACCGGTCGAGATTGTGTCGGTGGGGCCGGACCGGCAGCAGACGATTCTCTCCTGACCGTGCTGGAGTGCGATGCTCGATTCGTCCCATGACAGCGCCCGTGAACCGCTCGAAGTGCCGCCGGAGCGACGGCCGCGCCATATTGCCGTCATTATGGACGGCAACGGGCGCTGGGCGCGACGGCAGGGATTGCCGCGTATCGAAGGGCACCGGCGCGGCGTGGCCAGCGTGCGGCGATGCGTGGAGGAGTGCAGCCGGCTCGGCCTTCAACAGCTCACACTCTATTGCCTGTCCAGCGAGAACTGGAAACGCCCACAGCCGGAATTGGACTTCCTCATGCACCTGCTGGAACAGTACATGATCGAGGAGCGGGGGACGATCCTCGATCAGAACGTGCGGGTGGCGATTATCGGTCGCCGAACCGGCATCCCGGAGCGGACATTGGCGGAGATCGACAAGACGGTCGAGATGAGTGCGGCCAACAGCGGACTACGCCTCTGCCTGGCCGTGAATTACGGCGGACGCGGCGAGTTGACCGACGCCGTCCGCCGCATCGCGGCCGAGGTCCGGCAGGGAACGCTCTCGCCGGAAGCGATCACCGAAGAGACCATCGGCCGGCGATTGGATACCGCCGGTATGCCCGACCCGGACCTGCTGATCCGCACCGCCGGAGAGATGCGGGTGAGCAATTTCCTCCTCTGGCAAATCAGTTACGCGGAAATTTGGGTTACCGACCGCTGCTGGCCGGAGTTCGACGAAGCGCAGCTTCATCAGGCGATCCGCGATTTCGCCTCCCGCGACCGCCGCTTTGGAGGTCTTCGCGAAGAGAACGGCCCCCAGCCCTGCACGCCCGGAAAATAAAAACACAACCAAGGAGTCGATATTCGGTCAAACGCTTTGGCTCTCGACTCTCGACTCTTGACTCTCGACTCTTGACATGCTCCGCTGGCGATTGCTTCTGGGAACCACGATCATTGCCGGGCTGGTGTTGTTGTGCTGGCTCGATTACCAGGCGGCGATCCCCGGCGTGTGGCTGATGCCGGTGGCGGTTGTCCTCACCGTCCTGGCAACCGGCGAGGTGCTCCAATTGGTTCGCGCCGCCGGTCTGCAGCC
Organism: Rhodopirellula sp.; assembly: GCA_012728855.1. GTDB lineage: Bacteria > Planctomycetota > Planctomycetia > Pirellulales > Thermoguttaceae > JABWBD01. The sequence goes on from JAAYEH010000701.1 coordinate 3,806, forward strand.
GCCCGGTTGGCTCGTCTACGCGGGAAACCTGCTCCAGATCGGCGTCGCATGGCTAGCGTCTTGGGCAGGGAATCGTTCGGTGGGGATTCCGCCGCCCGACGGTGCGAGTTGGCTGCTGTTGGCCTTCACGATGATGGTGCTGGCCCTGTTTGCCGTGGAGATCCGCCGTTACGAGGCGCCGGGCGGAACGATCGCGAACCTCGCCGGCGGGGTATTGGCGACGGCCTACACCGGCCTGCTGATGGGCCTGCTCGTCCAGTTCCGCGTCGCTTGCGGGATCGGTGCGCTGGCGGCGCTGGTGATTGTGGTGAAGTCGGGCGATATCGGAGCGTATACCGTCGGGCGGCTGGTCGGGCGTCACAAACTCGCGCCCCGGCTCAGTCCGGGCAAGACCATCGAGGGCGCATTCGGCGCCTTGGCGGCGGGCTGTCTGGCAGCCTGGGCGACATTCCGCTGGATCCTGCCGGCAGTGATGCCGGAGGGTTCCAGCCGGTTGCCCTGGGGAGCCTGGCTGGCATTCGGACTCGTTGTGGCAACCGCGGGAATCCTCGGCGACCTGGGAGAGTCGCTACTGAAGCGCGATGTGCAACGGAAGGACTCCAGCGCGTGGTTGCCGGGATTCGGAGGTGTGCTGGACATTATGGATTCGATTCTGTTCGCCGCACCGGTGGCCTATGGGTACTGGGTGGTCTGCGCGCTGGGGAAATGATGTGCGTCAGGCTTGCCTGCCTGACCCTGCAATTCCGTCAGGCTGGAAAGCCTGACGTGCTCTCAATTCCCCAGCGACTGCAGCGGGGCGGGAATGCGGCCGCCGAAATGGACAAACGCTTCGCTGGCGCCGGGGTTGCGGACATCGAGCACGGGCGTGGCGCCGAACAGGCCGCCAAAATCGACCCAGTCGCCCGGCTTTGCCCCGGGCACCGGAATCACGCGGACCGCGGTCGTCTTGTTGTTGATCACGCCGATGGCCATTTCGTCGGCGATCAAGGCCGCGATCGTTTCGGGCGGGGTGTCGCCGGGGATGGCGATCATGTCGAGGCCGACGGAACAGACGCTCGTCATCGCTTCGAGCTTTTCGAGAACCAGGTGCCCCTGGCCGACCGCCTCAGCCAGCGCAGCATCTTCGCTCACCGGAATGAACGCTCCGCTCAGCCCGCCCACGGAACTCGATGCGAACAATCCGCCCTTCTTCACCGCGTCGTTGAGCATGGCGACGGCGGCCGTCGAGCCGGGGGCGCCGATTTTTGCGATACCCAATGTCTTGAGAATCTCGCCGATGCTGTCGCCCACCGTGGGGGTCGGGGCGAGGGAAAGGTCGACGATTCCGAACGCCACGCCCAGCTCCTTGGCCACCTCGCGGCCGATCAGTTCGCCGACGCGCGTGACCCGGAAACTGGTGATCTTGATCTCTTCGGCGAGGTCGCCGAGCGTGAGATTTTTTTCCAAAGTCAGTCGCCGCTTCAGCGCGCTACAGATCACGCCCGGCCCCGATACACCGATATTCACCGCCGCCTCGGGTTCGCCGGCGCCCATATAGGCGCCCGCCATGAAGGGATTGTCTTCGGGAATATTGGCGAACACAACGAGCTTGGCACAGCCGAAACCCTTGCGGTCGGCCGTGGCCTCGGCGATTCGCAGGATCACATGGCCCATCTGATGGATGGCGTCCATGTTAATACCTGCGTGGCGCGAGGCGACGTTGATCGACGCGCACACCTGGTTGGTTTGCGCAAGAACCTCGGGCAGAGAGTTCATCACCAAGGCATCGGCGGGCGTAATGCCCTTCTGGACCAACGCGCTATAACCGCCGACGAAATCGACGCGGCACTCCGCGGCCGAGGCGTCGAGCGTCTTGGCCACCTGCAGCGCCGCCGCACGTCCATGGCCGGCCAGAATCGTCGCGATCGGAGAGATCGCCAGACGCTTGTTGATCACCGGGATTCCATACTTCGATCCGACCCGGTCGCAGATCTCCACCAGCCGGCTCGCCCGCGTAACGATCTTGCCGCGCAGCTTGCGGCAAAGATGGTCCACGCTCGGGGCCGCACAGTCGTCGACGTTCAAAGCAAGGGTCACGGCACGCACGTCGAGGTGCTCGGCGTGCAACATTTCAATGGTGGAGAGGATTTCGTCGGTGCGGAGCATTTTAGTTGGGGGTCATTTGTCATTGGTCATTGGTCATTTGCGGGCACATCGCGCTGTGGGCAAACCGTCGCTGCGGCCGCAATACGCTCGCATCATTCCATCATTCCATCATTCCATCATTCCATCATTCCATCATTCCATCATTCCTTCCTCCCGCCGGCCTTTGGCAGGATCGGGTGGGGGGCGCGGGTGAGACGGAGGCCGTTGGTAGCGACGAAGACATTCTCATGTTGGAGCTTGACCGTGAAGCCGAGTTCCTGGCCCATCTGTTCCAAGTCAGCCTGCAACATGCGAATGTCCCAGCGCGTGGGCACTTCGACCTGGCCGATGAGGACGAATTCGTCGCCGTTGCGGTCGCCGTAGAGGTCGACAATGTTGATGTCCTTGCCCGCCAGGTACTGGCTGAAGCGGCGGACGATTCCCGGCTGGTCCGTGCCGAAGGCCGTGATGACGAAGCGGTCCAGCGGCTCTTCCGGCGAGAAGCCGTCGGCGGACAAGGCGCGACGAACCATGACCTGGTAGGCGGAACCGGCCGACCCGGTTTGCCGAACTCGCTCGGCCAAATCGTCGGGGGCGATCGGCTCGGGTAGGCTGACAATCATGATCAACGTGAAATAACCGCCAAGGACCGTCTGGCTGCAGGCGTCGATATTGCCGCCCAGCGACTCGACCGCGCTGGTTACCGCGGCCACGATTCCCGGGTGATCGTCGGACATCACCTCCAGGACGTAAGCGTTCTCGAACTGGGTTCGCGTGGAAATGGCAACACTCCTGATCGATGGAACAGGCCAAGACAACTGACCGCCTTGAAACCGTGGGACAGGTTTGCAACCTGCCTATTCTCTGCCGATACCAAGCAGGTTGCAAACCTGCCCTACGACGTCAGCGTAGCACGGCTGACGACGCCTGCAAAGGTCCGCGCGCCAGGATCCCCAGCATCCGTCGCACCTCCGCGGCAGGATCGGCGGCCGTGGCGATTGCGCCGCTCACCGCCACCCGCGAAAGTCCCGCGGAAAGCACCTGCGGCAGGTTCTCCGCCGTAATACCGCCAATGGCAAACGCCGGCAGCCGGATCTCTTGGGCCACCGTCCGAATCAGTTCCAGCCCCGGAAATGCCTGGAAGTGTTTCGTGCCGGAAGGGAACGTCGGACCGACTCCAAGGTAGTTTGCTCCCTCCTCGACGGCCCGGCGGGCTTGCTCGATCGAGTGCGTCGAAAGCCCAATCAGCATGTCCGGACCGATGATCGATCGAGCGTCCTTCACCGACAGTTCTTCCTGGCCGATGTGAACTCCGTCGGCGTCGGAGAGCGCCGCCAGATCGGGCCGATCGTTCATGATAAAAAGCGTGTCGCTCGGCCGCGTGATCTCGCGGAGAATGCGGGCCCGCTCGATGAGGCAGCGGTCGTCCAGACGCTTGTCGCGAAGCTGCAGGGCGTGAACTTGCGCGTCGACGAGCGTCCGAACCAACTCGGCAAATCGATCGGCCGACGGGCCGCCGTCAAGAAGGACATAGAGGCGAATCCTCGCGAGCCGCTCGGCGCTCGACGCGGTAATCTCCACGGCGCGCTGGAGGGTATAGGCCCGATAACGGAGCCGTTCGCAGCACACCGCCAATTCCGAGGCAAGCAGCTTTCCATACTCCTCCAGGCTGCGGAGCGATTCCTGCAGCCGGGCGAAGTTGGCCGCCAGGACGCTCGCGATGCTTTCGCGCCGGTATTCGGACGGCGTCGTCACCCCGGTGCCGACATCGGCGAGGGTTTCCCGCGCCGACAAACGCCGGCCAAGCGGCACGTCGGCCAAGGCCAAAGTCATTTCGTGGCGGAACCGCTTGAACTGTTCGGTGAGATGGCGATCATCGAGAACGAAACGGACGTAATCCTCCAGAACCCGCAGCGCCTCGCGCGCCCGGTTCGCCGCAGCGTCGAGCACACGCAACAAACCGATCTCTCCGGCAACTTCACCGGCAAGCCGATCACCGCGGATCGGTTGCCCCAATGGCGCGTGATCGCTGCCGGCAGCAGTTTCCTGACCTGCGACGGCCTCCGTTTGCCCGGGCGGCGATCGGAAAGACTGGTCAATTTCATCATCGTAGGGAAGCGGTTGTGCGTCGGCTGGAAGCGACTCGGTGCAATGCCCGTACTGCTGGTGAATTTCCTCCTCGACCTGCTTGGTCCGTAACCCTCGTTCGTGGAGCCACTCGGCAGTCTCGTGGTTGCCGGCAACGAGTCCCAGCAAGAGGTGCTCCGTGGCAAAAACTAGGGAGCACTCGAACCCCCTCATCCGGCGATTGGCCGCCGCCAAAGAGGCTTTCACGTCAGGGGAAAGCGGGGGGAGTTTCGATAGGGGGCTCTCGGCAAAATAGCCATCCTCGGGTTTGTCCGTCTCTTCCGAACTGTCCTGAAGATTTGGCCACCGCTGGTGAACGAGATTCGCATCCACTGCGTGGCGTGCGAGCATTTCCGCGGCCCGACATTCCGTCTCGATCAGCAGGCCCAGCAGCAACGCCGGCGCCGATATCTCACCCGCTAACTCGCTTCCCGACCAGCGGGCGGCACGAATCAGGACTCGGTGGGCGGCGGAAGTGAATTCGTACTCCATATCCGACAAGTATAGAGCGCGCAGCAGGGAGCGGGGAACTACAGAGCCACAGATCTCTGTCTCTTCTGTCGTCCAAAGGAGCCCTGAACAAATGGGGAAGATGGGTGCATTTGGCAAAAAGCAAAGGGCTGGCGGATACCGAATCGGAGAGGGCGATGGGTGCGAATCAAGAGTCGAGGCGTCCGCTACAGTTTTTCCAAGCGAGAACCGGCCTCGGGGATTCGTGAAATGGCCGACGAATTTTCCGCGCTTTGGGCGAATTACCGCCGGGATTCGGGCGAAGGCGGATGGCCGGAAGTCGTTCGCCTGTGCGATGTTCGACTTCCATCGGCCGTCTCTCATCGCCGTGGTGCTTTTCGCCGGTTGTGAGGGCTGGTTCGCCGATTATTCCGTAAGTTGCTTTCTGTCAAAGTGATGCGTCGTTTCTAGTTGCCTTGATCCTGGCTATTCCGAAAGCTACAATTCGGTGGTTACTGAGTGTTCACGGAGGAAGGAGGAGCGAGGTGATGGGCAGGATGCCGTGGGGAGTATACCTGTGGCCCGGATTGCCTCAGCTCTGGGTTTACGGGGCTTGGCAACATCTGGCTGCGTCCGTTGCGTTTGCCATGCTGTTGAATCTTGCGATTCTCAGCACGTTTCTCTGGAGTGAACTGTTGTCTCCCGGGGCACGTAATTTGGCATGGCTGGCGGTGTTCGCAGTCTGGGTGTTTTCGGCACTTTTCTCCCTTCGGCGCGGCCATCGGCCGCAGGATGAGCCCAGCACCCCGAACGACCGATTCCGTGAAGCGCAGGATCATTACTTACGAGGGGAATGGTTCGAGGCGGAGCGACTGCTGGTCGGCCAACTCCATCACAACCCTCGGGACGTGGATTCGCGCCTGATGCTGGCCACCCTGCTGCGGCACCGAAGCCGCTTCGACGAAGCAGTCCGGCATCTCGATCGGCTCCAGCGGCTCGAGGGCTCCGAAAAATGGAGCTTGGAGATTCAGCGAGAGTGGGATCTGCTCGCGGAGAATCGGCAGAGCGAAACGGATGCGGCCGAACCTGAGCCGGCCGAAGCGGCAGCGAGGGAGGTCGTACCTCCCGCCGATGTTGCAGCTTGAGAGGTTTAACCGCACCCCGAAGCGACCTTTTTGGTTAGGGCGACGGCGGAACAGAATAAAAGACCAACCGGAGAATAACGAAATGTATGAACGATTCACGGACCGCGCCCGCAAGGTGATGCAACTGGCCAACCAGGAGGCGCAGCGGTTCAATCACGAATACATCGGTACCGAGCACATCCTCCTGGGTCTGATCAAGGAAGGCAGCGGGGTGGCGGCCAACGTGCTGAAGAACCTCGACGTCGACCTGCGCAAGATCCGCCTGGAGGTTGAAAAACTCGTCCAGAGCGGTCCCGACATGGTCACCATGGGCAAGCTTCCCCAAACTCCCCGGGCCAAGAAGGTCATCGAGTACTCGATGGAGGAAGCCCGCAACCTCAACCACAACTACGTCGGCACGGAACACATTTTGCTAGGCCTGTTGCGGGAGCAGGAAGGTGTGGCGGCGCAGGTGCTGATGAACCTCGGGCTGAAGCTGGAAGAGGTTCGCGACGAAGTGCTCAACTTGCTGGGGCATGGCATGGAAGGGGCGGAAGGATCGGAACGCGGCGGCGCCGCGGCCGGCGGTGGCGGCGGCGGGGAGCCGCAGCGCGGCAAGTCGAAGACACCCGCGCTGGACAGCTTCGGCCGCGATCTAACCGAACTGGCCAAGCAAGGCAAGCTCGATCCGGTGATCGGCCGCGAAAAGGAAATCGAGCGGCTGATGCAAATCCTCAGCCGCCGTACGAAGAACAATCCGGTGCTGCTGGGCGAGGCGGGCGTCGGCAAAACGGCGATCGTCGAAGGGTTCGCCCAGCGCGTCGTCGAAGGCAACGTGCCGGAGTTGCTCGCCGAGCGCCGCGTGGTGGTGCTCGACCTGGCGATGATGGTCGCCGGCACCAAGTACCGCGGCCAGTTCGAAGAGCGGATCAAGGCGGTGATGAACGAGGTTCGCCGGGCCAAGAACACGGTGCTCTTCATCGACGAGTTGCACACCCTGGTCGGCGCCGGCGGCGCCGAGGGGGCGATCGACGCCTCCAACGTGCTCAAGCCCGCCCTCTCGCGCGGTGAGATCCAGTGCATCGGCGCCACCACGCTCGACGAGTACCGCAAGTACATCGAAAAGGACAGCGCGCTGGAGCGGCGGTTCCAGATGGTGATGGTCGAGCCGTCCAGCAAGAGCGAGACGATCGAAATCCTTAAAGGTCTCCGCGACCGGTACGAGAAGCACCACCACGTGCAGATCACCGACGACGCCGTCGAGGCGTCGGTGGAGCTTTCCAGCCGTTACATCACCGGCCGCTGCCTGCCGGACAAGGCGATCGACGTGATCGACGAATCGGGCGCTCGCGTCCACCTCAAGTCGATGACCCGGCCGCCGGACCTGAAGGAGATCGACGAAGAGGTCGAACGGCTGAACAAGGAAAAGGAAGAGGCGGTCGCCAACCAGGACTTCGAGAAGGCGGCGGCGCTGCGCGATCAGGCCGACAAGCTCAAGAAAAAGAAAGCGACAATTACCCGCGAATGGCGGGAGAAGTCGCGCGAGGCCGACGGCGTGGTCGACGAGGAGGTGATTGCGGAGGTCGTCTCCAAGATGACCGGCATCCCGCTCACCCGCATGACGGTCGAAGATTCGATGCGGCTGATGCGGATGGAGGAAGATCTCCACAAACGGGTGATCAGCCAGGACGAGGCGATCAAGTCGATTTCCAAGGCGGTGCGGCGCAGCCGCAGCGGCTTGAAGGATCCGAAGCGGCCCACCGGCTCCTTCGTCTTCGCCGGTCCCACCGGCGTTGGAAAGACCTTGCTGGCCAAGGCCCTCGCCGAATTCATGTTCGGCGATGAAGACGCGCTGATCCAGATCGACATGAGCGAGTACATGGAGAAGCACAACGTCAGCCGGCTGATCGGGGCGCCTCCCGGCTACGTCGGCTTCGAGGAAGGGGGCCAGTTGACCGAAAAGATCCGCCGCCGGCCCTACGCGGTCGTTTTGCTCGACGAAATCGAAAAGGCCCACCCCGACGTCTTCAACATGCTTCTGCAAGTGATGGAGGAAGGGCGGCTCACCGATAGCTTCGGCCGCAACGTCGACTTCCGCAACACGATCGTGATCATGACCACCAACGCCGGCGCGGAGGCGATTAAGAATGAGTCGGCTTTCGGTTTCCAGAAGCCCGACGACGACGCCACCTACGACAGCATGAAGGCCCGCGTTAACGAGCAGATCGAGAAGCATTTCCGCCCGGAATTTCTCAACCGTATCGACGACGTAATCGTCTTCCGGCATCTCAACCAGGACGACCTCGGCCACGTCGTCGAACTGGAACTGAGCAAAGTCCGCGAGCGACTCGGCGAGCGAGGCCTGGCGTTGGTTCTTTCCGATGAAGCCAAACAATTCCTCATCAAGAAGGGATCGAACCTCGATTTTGGTGCTCGTCCGCTGCGCCGCGCCATCGAGAACTTCGTCGAGGATCCGCTCTCGGAGGAGTTGCTCAAAGGCGAGTTCCAAGGCATGGACCAGATCACCGTCGCGGTGAAAGAGATCGGCGGCAAGAAGCAGTTGACCTTCCACGGCGGCCATGTCGGACAGCACGATGAGGCCCAGGCGGTTGGCGCCGCCCCTTCGGACGGAACCCCGGCAGCGTAAATATCCCATTAGAACGACGGTTTTGCCCGACCCGTCGGGCAAGAGCCGCGGGGGAGTATACCGCTCCTCAGAATAACGATTGCAGCCAGGCGGCGGACCGGTCCGCGCGTTTGCAGGACTCGCGACTCCTGATACATTGAAAGGGATGAGATTCGATCGTCCTGGTATCCTGGTTGCGGGTGGGTTGGCGGCTCTCGGGCTAGCGGCCATCGTCGTCTGGCTCGGCATCGGGCCGGGGCGGACCTTGCACGCGCGGATTCCCGGCATGGATCGTCCGGCCGAGGCGACCGCCACCCCAAGCAAGCCGCTCGAAGGGACGCTCACCACTGGCAATGGCCAGCCGGCCGACCTGGCCGGCTCGTGGCCGCAGTTTCGCGGCGAGCGACTCGACGGCATCGGCGAACCGGGCGTTGCCCTGGCCCGCCAGTGGCCAAGCGAAGGACCGCCGCACTTGTGGTCGGTTGATCTCGGCGAGGGGTATGCCGGCCCAGCCGTTTACCAGGGGTGTGTCTACCTGCTCGACTACGACCGCGAGACTTCGGCCGATGCGCTGCGATGTCTTTCGCTGGGCGACGGGAAGGAGATCTGGCGGTTCAGCTATCCGGTCGATGTAAAACGAAACCACGGCATGTCGCGGACCGTGCCGGCCGTGACGGACCAGTACGTCATCGCCCTGGGGCCAAAGTGTCACGTGACTTGCCTGGATCGGGTTACGGGCCAGTCGCGCTGGCTCATCGATCTGGTGCGGCAACACGGCGCCACCGTGCCGCCCTGGTATGCCGGGCAATGTCCGTTGGTCGACAACGATCGGTTAATCCTCGCCCCCGGCGGTCCGGAGACGTTGATGATGGCGCTGGACTGTGCGACGGGCGAACCAGTCTGGAAGACGCCCAATCCGCGGGCCTGGAAAATGACCCACGTTTCCATCGTGCCGATGGAAATCGCCGGTCGGCGGATGTATGTCTACTGCGGGAGCGGCGGGGTGGCCGGCGTCGCGGCGGACGACGGTTCCTTGCTCTGGGACACCACCGACTGGAAGATCAGCATTGCCACCGTCCCTTCGCCCGTCGTCCTGCCCGAGGGGAAGATCTTCTTCTCCGGCGGCTACAATTCGGGCGCCTTGCTGCTGCAGGTGAGTCGGGCGGGCGACCGCTTCGTCACTAAAACGCTCGTCCGGCTCAAGCCGGACCAGTTCGGTTCCACGCAACACACGCCGATCTTGCTGGGCGAGCACTTGTACGGCATCCGCGAGAAGGACAAGGAACTGGTCTGCCTCGACCTCGAAGGCCAAGAAGTCTGGACGAGCGGTCGGCAGCACCGCTTCGGACTGGGCCCTTACCTGATCGCCGACGGATTGATTTACGTAATGAGCGACGATGGCGTGCTCACGCTGGCCGAAGCGATTCCCACCGGCTACAACCAACTCGCCGAACACCGCGTCTTCGACGGTCACGACGCCTGGGGACCGATGGCGTTGGTCGGCAATCGCCTGCTCGTCCGCGACTTCACCCGCCTCGCCTGCCTCGACGTCTCGGAGAAGCCCTAACACGCGCGGCAGCGGTCCCCGTTACCCCACAAATGAGTTTCTCCATGCCCTCAAGCAAGATCAACCTTACCGGCGGGTGGACTATCGCCGTCGCTGTCGTCCTAGCGGTCGCGGTCGCCGCGGTGGCCGTGTCGCGGGTGGATCTCTCCGGCGACACCGGAAGCGGGCTGCCGCAGCGATTCGATTACAGTCTCGAGACTTTCAAGACGGTCGATCCGTCGCTGATCCTTTACCGGCAGGCCGGCGAACTGCCGCTGGAGATGTCGGCTGCCCGTGCGGTGGCCGTGGGGCCGGAGGATCGCATCTACGTGGTCGGCGATCAGAAGGTCGTCGTCTACAACGCCGATGGAACGAAGCACGCGGAAATCATCCTGGAGGAATCGCCGCGGTGCCTGGCAGTGGGCGGCGCGGAGCACGATCCGCCCGGACGAATTCTGGTCGGAATGCGGGACCATGTGGAGGTGTATGCTCCGGACGGTAAGCGGCAGGCGGTCTGGGAGCGGCTGGGCGAAAAGGCGGTTCTCACTTCGATCGCCGTGGCCGACGCGGCCGGCGAGCCGGACGTCTTCGTTGCCGACGCCGGCAATCGCATCGTGCTCCGCTACGATTCGTCGGGAAAACGGCTGGCCGAGATCGGCCGGCTCGACCGCGAGCAGAGAATCCGCGGTTTCATCATTCCCAGCCCGTACTTCGACGTGGCCGTCACGCCCGACGGGTTGCTTCGGGCCGTCAATCCCGGCATGCACCGCATTGAAGCCTACACCTTCGACGGCCACTTCGAAGAGCCGTTGGCCTGGGGCAAGGCGGCGCTGGCCGTCGAGGGCTTCTGTGGTTGCTGCAATCCGGCCAATATGGCGGTGCTCCCCGGCGGCGGGTACGTAACGGGCGAGAAGGGAATTCCGCGGGTGAAGGTCTACGGCGCCGACGGGGCCTTTGTCGGCGTCGTTGCCGGGCCCGACCTCTTGGCGCCGACGATGACCATTACTGAGGAGACTCGCGAGGACCACGAGCTTGCGGTTGTCGACGTGGCCGCCGATAGCCGTGGGCGGGTGCTGGTGCTCGATCCGGCGGCCCGCAAGGTGCGGATCTTCGAGCGGCGCGACGCGGTTCAAGAAGGGGTCGGGAGTCTTTTTTTGTATCGGCCGGAGACGGCATCGGACGTGCCAAGTCGCGGTGAGGCCGATACGGAAAAAGACTCCCGACCCCCTCGACCGCAGCCAGCACACACAACGGAGACGAAATCGTGATCGATGGTGACGAGAAGAAGAGCGATCGCCGGCAGTGGCTGCGCTGGGCGGCGGCGACGGGGCTCGTCGGCGCGTCGGCGGGCCTGGCCGCGCGAAGCTTCCATGCGCCGGCCGATGATTGTTGCCCCAGCAGTCTGCCGTGCCGCGACTGCTCGGTTCTGGCCGATTGCCGTCTGCCCCGTGCCCAGCAGACTCGGCAAGAGCAAACCGGCAAGGAGGACGTCTGATGGCGGACTTCGGCAAGCAACTCGACCGCAGGCAGTTCGTCGGCAACGGCGTACGCATCGCCGGGGCCATCGGGATCGGTGGATTCGTCGGCTTTCTCGCCGGTCGTCGCGGCAATGCCGACGACACGGTTTGGCAGATTGATCCCAACAAGTGCGTGGCCTGCGGCAACTGCGCCACCTACTGCGTGCTCGACGAATCGGCGGCCAAGTGCGTACACAGCCATCCGATGTGTGGCTACTGCGAACTCTGCACCGGCTATTTTGAACCCGATCCCAACGGCCTCAACTCGGGCGCCGAGAACCAGCTCTGCCCGACCGGGGCGATCGTGCGAAAGTTCATCGAGGAACCGTACTACGAATACTCGATCGACGAACCGCTCTGCATCGGTTGCGCCAAGTGCGTGAAGGGGTGCAATGCCTTCGGCAACGGCTCGCTCTACATGCAGGTGCGGCACGACCGCTGCGTGAACTGCAACGAATGCGCCATCGCGGTAGCGTGCCCCTCGCAGGCATTTGTCCGCGTGCCGGCCGCCAATCCCTATCTCCTCAAGCATACGGAGAAGGGCGCATGAGACGGATCGCTGGAATCGTACTGGCGATTGGGTTGATGTCGGCGACCGCTTCGGCCGTCTGGGCCGTGGAGCGGTTTCCCCCGCCCGATTTTACCGACCATCAGCTTCCGCAGACGACTACCCCCGGCGGCCGCTGGCTCGGCTGGGAGTATGTCGACGTGGCGGCGCTGGCGGCGGGACTCGCGCTGGCAAGCTGGTTCGCCTTGGGCAAGCGGTCGCGAAAGGGATTGACCGGATTGGCGATCGTCGCGCTGCTGTGGCTGGGGTTCTGGCGGCAGGGATGCGTTTGCCCGATTGGGGCGATTCAGAACGTCTCGCTGGCGATCTTCGATACAAGCTACGCGATTCCGCTGACGGTGCTGGCGTTTTTCGCGTTGCCGCTGTTGGCGACGCTCTTTTTCGGACGGACATTCTGTGCGGCAATCTGCCCGCTGGGGGCGGTGCAGGAACTGACGCTCATCCGTCCGGTCCGCGTTCCCGGCTGGGTCGATCATTCGCTGGGTCTGCTGCCTTTCCTCTACTTGGGCGCCGCCGTGCTGTTCGCCGCCACCGGAGCGGGATTCCTTATCTGCCAGTACGATCCCTACGTCGGCTTTTTCCGGCTCAGTGGCGGCGCGGCAATGATCACGTTCGGCATCGCTCTGCTGGTGGTCGGGCTGTTCGTCGGGCGGCCGTACTGCCGCTATCTCTGCCCCTTGGGCGCGATTTTCGGCCTCGTCTCCCGCCTCTCGGGACGCCACGTTCGCATCCCGCCCGACCAGTGCATCCAATGCCGGCTCTGCGAGGACGCCTGTCCTTATGGCGCGATCCGGCTGCCCACCGTGCCGCAGACGGCTGCCGAGCGAGCCCGCGGTCGGAAGCGGCTTGGCTGGATGCTGGCGCTGGCGCCGGTGCTGATCGTCGTCGGCGCGGCGCTGGGATACGGCCTGGCGGTTCCTCTCTCGCGGATGCACCGCGATGTGCGTTTGGCCGAGCGAATCCGCATGGAAGAGACGGGCAAGGTCGAAGGCACGATCGACGCCAGCGACGCCTTCCGCAATACCGGCCGACCGACGAGCGAACTATACGCCGAAGCGATCGAGCTGCGCAAGCAGTATGCGTTGTTGGGCGGTTTGCTGGGCGGTTGGGCCGGGCTGGTCATCGCGGTGAAATTGGTGAGCCTGTCGATCCGGCGGAGGCGAGATGAGTATTCTCCCGACCCGGCCTTCTGCGTCTCCTGCGGACGGTGTTTCGAGTACTGTCCGAGCGAGCATCCGCAGCGGCAGGAATTGACAAAGGAAATCCCCGTGCTGGAGAGAAGCGGCGTTTGCCAATGACCGAGCAAAACCAGGCGGCATCCACTTTTGAAACGGAGCGGCGAAACGACGCATGGTATCGCATCGCGCGAGGCGCGGCGCTCGTGGCGGGAATCTTCGTCGTGCTGGCGGCACTGCTCCTTCTGTGGGACTTCGGCCGCCGGCAGGCCAAGGATCCCTTGGAATCGCCGCAGTATCTCGCTCTCAAGGCCCGTTTGGCTGAAGAGCCTCGCAACGAGCAGCTCAAGGAGGAGATTCGTCAGTTGGACTTGTCGCTGCGCGAGGAGTATTTTCGCCAGCGCCGATTCACGGCGTTGGGGACATGGCTGCTGTTGGGCGGAGCGGTGGTGTTCTTTCTTGCCGCCAAGACAGCGGCGGCACTGAAACAAAAGCCGCCCATGCCGCAGCCGCAGGCTGTTGCCTTGGACTACGACGCCCGGCTGGGCCGCAACGGCCGTCTGGCCGTCGCAGGGTTGGGCGCGATCCTCGTCTCCGCCATGCTGCTGTTGGCCGCCAGTTGCCAGACGGAATTGCCCGAAGTCGTCGAGGCGCCCGGCAAGGTGCCTGCGACAGCGACAAAGGTGGCAGACGCCGGAGAGCAACCGGACCAGGCAGCAGAAGCCGCGGCGCCGACCGCGGCTGACTATCCCAGCGACGAGGAAATCGCCCAGGCGTGGCCTCGCTTCCGCGGTCCCGGCGGCGCGGGCACGTCGGCCGTCGCCGATGTGCCGACGAAATGGGACGCGGTGTCGGGTGAAAACATAGTATGGAAGACCGCGGTTCCCCTGCCGGGCAACAATTCGCCGGTGGTCTGGAAAGACCGGGTGTTTCTCTGCGGCGCCACGGAAGAAAAACGGGAGGTCTACGGCTTCGACGCACGCACAGGCGAACTTGTCTGGCAGACGGAAGTACCCGGCACACCCCAAAGCACCGCCAAACCGCCGGAGGTCATGGAAGACACGGGTTACGCCGCCCCCACGATGGCCACCGACGGCCGCCGCGCCTATGCGATCTTCGCCAATGGCGACGTGGCCGCCTTTGACTTCGCCGGCAAGCTCGCCTGGTCGCGGAGCCTCGGCGTTCCCAAGAATTCGTATGGACACGGCGCATCGCTTTCGATGTTTCAGAATTGCTTAGTGGTGCCGTTCGATCAGGGCGGTTCCAAGGACGGCCTCTCAAAATTGCTTGCGCTAGACGCCACCACCGGTAAGACGGTCTGGGAAGTCAAACGCGAGGTGCCCAACTCCTGGACTACTCCGATTGTGATCGACAGTGGCGGCCGCAAGCAGATCATCACCGCGGCCGATCCGTGGGCGATTGCCTACGATGCGGCCGACGGCAAAGAGATCTGGCGCGCCAAGTGCCTGCGGCAGGACGTCGGTCCGTCGCCGACGTTCGCCGACGGCGTGGTGTATGTCGTCAACGAGTTCCCCTGCCTTTCCGCCATTCGCGCCGATGGCCAGGGTGACGTGACCGAAACACACCTGTTGTGGGAAGGTGAAGACGGCCTGCCCGACACCACCAGCCCCTTGGCCACCAAGGAGTTCGTCTACCTGTTGGCTTCCTGGGGAATGCTCACTTGCTACGATGCCAAGAAAGGCGAGATCCTCTGGGAACAGGAGTTCGACGCCACGTTCACCTCATCGCCGAGCCTGGTCGCTGGCAAGCTCTACCTGATCGGCAAGGAGGGGAAATGCTGGGTGGCGGAACCGAGCCGCGAGGCGTGCAAGATCGTCGCCGAGTCGGAACTGGGCGAGGAATGTGTCACCAGCCCGGCCTTCCAGCCCGGGCGGATGTATTTGAGAGGACATGAGAACGTGTTTTGCATCGGCAGTAAGTGAAGTACAGTCAAGAGTCGAGGGTCAAGAGTCAAGAGCCAGAACTTGCCTGCTGAGCTTCCAATCCTTCTGCTTTCATTCACAACGTCCGACTCATGATGGAATCGTTGATTGCTCCCAACACGAATGAACGACACCCTGCGGCCGCCTCGCCGCCCGGCGAGGCCGGTTCCGGCATCGATTTGTCGTTCGTCGACCTCTCGATCGAACGTCTTGGCCGCAGTTCCGACGCCGTTATTCCGATCCTCCAGTCGATCCAGCAACACTACCGCTACCTGCCGCAGGAAGCGCTCGAGCGCGTTTGCCAACTGACCGAGATCACTCCGGCGGCCATTACCGGCGTGTCGACGTTCTACACGCAGTTTCGCCACCGCCCGGTCGGTGAGCACGTGATCAGCGTCTGCCATGGAACCGCTTGCCATGTCAAAGGGGCAGGGCTGGTGCAGGATGCCCTAGAGCACCATCTCCACATCGGCAAAGGCGAGGACACCGACGCCGATGGCCGATTCACCGTTCAGAAGGTCGCCTGCCTCGGCTGCTGCACCCTCGCCCCGGTGATTCAGATCGACGACTTGACCTACGGGCGACTTACGCCCGCGATGGTTCCCGACATCCTCCGCGACTTCCTCGACCACCAGAACACTCAGGCCGCCAGGCCCGCCCATAAGACCGTTTCTCCGAGCGGTCCCTTGGGCGAGATCCGTGTCGGCCTGGGCTCCTGCTGTGTCGCGCAAGGAAGCGGCAAGGTTCGCGACGCCATCAGCGACACCCTGGCCGCCACAGGAGCGGCGGCCGTGGTCAAGCGAGTCGGCTGCGTCGGGATGTGTCACCAGACGCCTTTGGTGGAGATTGTGTCGGCGTCGGGCTCCACGCGGCTCTTCTCGAAAGTCACTGCCGAAACGGCGCCCGACATCGTCCTGAAGCATTTCCGCCCCAGGGGCCTGCTGCGGCGGGCCGGATACTCGATGAGCCGCTGGCTCGACCGCTTCCATTCCGACGAGACGGGCGATCCCGTCCAGCGCCATGCTTTGGACGTTCGCGACGGGCAGGTCTGCGCGTTCCTCGGCCGGCAGCAACACCTGGCCACGGAGTATTGCGGCCAGTTCGATCCGACCGACCTGGACGAGTACCGCCGGCACGACGGATTCGAGGCCCTGCGGCGATGCCTTGCCGAATACTCGCCCGAGCGGGTTGTCGAAGAGATTCGCGCCAGCGGCTTGCGCGGCCGAGGCGGGGCGGGCTTTCCGACCGGTCAGAAATGGGCGGCGGTTCGTGCCGCGGCCGGCCCGACGAAGTACATCGTCTGCAACGGCGACGAAGGGGATCCTGGGGCCTTCATGGACCGCATGATCCTCGAGTCGTTCCCCTACCGGGTAATCGAGGGCATGGCGATTGCCGCCAAGGCGATCGGTGTCGACCGCGGCTACTTTTATATCCGCGCCGAGTATCCTTTGGCCGTCCAGCGGATCCGCGAAGCGATCGACCGCTGCCGTGCCGAGGGCCTTCTGGGCGAGCGAATCATGGGGACCGATTTCAGTCTCGATCTCTCCGTAAAAGAGGGCGCGGGAGCCTTTGTCTGCGGCGAGGAGACGGCGCTCTTGGCATCGATCGAGGGTCGCCGCGGCATGCCGCGTCTCCGTCCGCCCTATCCGGCCGAGAGCGGACTGAGAGGTCAGCCGACGCTAGTCAATAACGTTGAGACCTACGCCTTGACGCCATGGATCGTGCGGCACGGTGCTGCTGCTTTCGCCGCGTTGGGCACCGAGAAAAGCAAGGGGACGAAAGTCTTCGCCCTGGCCGGCAAGATCCGCCGCGGAGGGCTGATCGAGGTGCCGATGGGCGTGACGATCCGCGAAATCGTCGACGAGATCGGCGGCGGAGTGGCGGGCGGCAAGCGGCTCAAGGCTGTCCAGGTGGGCGGCCCGTCCGGCGGTTGCGTGCCGGCCGAGTTGGCCGACACCCGCGTCGACTACGAGGCCCTCACGGCGGTCGGCGCCATCATGGGCTCCGGGGGATTGGTGGTGCTCGATGAATCGGACTGCATGGTCGACATCGCCCGTTATTTCCTTCGCTTCACGCAGGACCAGTCGTGCGGAAAATGTACCTTCTGCCGCATCGGCACGCGGCGGATGCTCGATATCATGGACCGCATCTGCTCCGGCAGCGGCCGGCGCGGCGACCTGGAGCAACTCGAAGAGCTTGCCCGCACCGTCGGTTCATCGAGCATTTGCGGGCTGGGCCGGACGGCCCCGAATCCGGTCCTTTCCACCTTGCGCTATTTCCGCGGCGAGTACGAGGCGCATCTGGAAGGACGATGCCCGGCCGGAAAATGCAAAGACTTGATCGAGTATCGAATCGATGAGAAGTGCATCGGCTGCACGATCTGTGCCCAGCAGTGTCCGGCCGATGCGATTCCGATGACCCCTTACGCTCGCCACACCATCGACCTGGAGAAATGCACCCGATGCGACACCTGCCGGCAGGTCTGCCCGACCAACGCGGTGACGGTGGGGGAGACGAGGAGAAGATGAGCGGAGTGACGGACTATTGGAGTACTGGAGTGTTGGAATACTGAGCCCAAGGGACTCGGCATTCCAACACTCCAACATTCCAACACTCCAAACGCCGCCCCCGATGCCAACCCTCACCATCGACCAGCGCGAAGTAACCGTTCCGCCGGGAACGACGATCCTGGAGGCCGCGGAGCGGCTCGGGATCGAGATCCCCACGCTCTGCTTCCTCCGCGGCTACGAGCCCTCGACCTCTTGCCTGGTCTGCATGGTCAAGCTCCGCGGACGCCACGGTTTCGTGCCCGCCTGCGCCACCCGCGCCGTCGAGGGGATGGAGGTCGAAAGCGAAACGGCCGAGGTTCACCAGGTCCGTCGCACGGCGTTGGAACTGCTGCTGTCGGACCACGTGGGCGACTGCCTCGCGCCGTGCCACTTCGCCTGCCCGGCGCACATGGACATTCCGTTGATGCTAAGGCAGATCTCCGCGGAAAACCACCGCGAAGCGATCATCACCGTAAAACGCGACATCGCGCTGCCGGCCGTGCTCGGTCGCATCTGCCCGAAGCCGTGCGAGAAGGGCTGTCGCCGCAACGCCGCCGACGGGGCGGTGGCCGTCTGTGAACTGAAGCGTTTTGTCGCCGATGCAGACCTCGCCGCCGAACGACCGTACCTGCCCCCGTGCCGCCCGGACAGCGGCAAGCGCGTGGCCATCGTCGGGGCGGGGCCCACGGGGCTTTCCGCGGCGTATTATCTTCGCCAAGGGGGCCACGCGGTAACGATCTTCGAGGGCCGAGGACGCGTGGGCGGCCGACTGCTTACCGAGACCAGTGAGGCGGAACTCCCCCGAGAAGTTGTCGATGCCGAAATCGGACTGATCCTGGCGTTGGGCATCGAAGTGAATCTCGTTAGTTCCGTCGAAGACCGCGGAACCTTGGACGATCTGAGGAGCGATTTCGACGCGGTACTGATCGCATGCGGCGCGGTCGATCGCTCGGCGATCGATGCCTGGGGACTCGCATCGACTCCCCGCGGCATCGAGATCGACAAAGCGACGTACGAGACAAGCGTGCCCGCCGTCTTTGCGGCCGGCGGCGCGATCCGCGGCAAGGGGTTGGTGGTCCGCAGCGTGGCCGACGGCAAGGAAGTCGCCGCCTCGATCGAAGCGTTTCTCTCGGGGGTTCCCGCGGCCGGAAGCTCCAAGCCGTTTTCCGTTCGCATCGGCCGGTTGGAAGCCGGCGAGGTGGAGCAGTTCCTGGCCGCCGCCGATCCGTCCCCCCGTCGAGAACCGCTCGGAGGCTTCGCTGGCGGGTTCGGCGCTGTCGAGGCCGTGGAGCAGGCCTCGCGTTGTCTTCATTGCGATTGCCGTGCCGTCTCGAGCTGCAAACTCCGCCGCTACGCCGCGCAATATGGGGCAGACGCCAACCGTTTTCGCGGCCAGCGGGCGTTGGTGCGGCAATACGCGGAGCACCCGTTGATCGTCTATGAGCCTGGCAAGTGCATCAACTGCGGGCTGTGCATCCAGATCGCCTCCGCCCACGGCGAACCGCTCGGTCTGACGTTCGTCGGCCGCGGATTCGACGTGCGGATTGGTGTGCCGCTCGATCGATCCTTAAAAGAAGCACTCCGAGAGGCTGCCGCCAAGTGTGCGGCAGCCTGTCCCACGGCGGCGCTGGCCCTGAAGGCGGACCTGCCGCGCTCGCCGTTGCCGATCGTCGGACAGAGATAGAAACCAGAATGTCCGCTTTTTATTCGCCCAGCAAGCAGAAGCTTCCGGCAAAGTAGCCTGACTCTCCGAGTCGGGTGCTGTGGTATCGTGGTGTCCTACGGTATCGTAGTATCCCGCAGGCGATGAACCTTCCCGACTCGGAGAGTCACGCATGGCGCAGGTACCGGTCTTTCGATCCTTCGATCCGAATGGTGAGGTGCGCGTCTATGTGCGCAATCTGCCCCACTGGCGACAACCGGGGGTGACCTACTTCGTCACCTTCCGCCAGGACGACTCGATGCCACCGAACGTGCTTGCCGAATGGCTCGATACTCGCCAGCGCTGGTACTGCGCTCACGGGCTCGATCTTAAGTGGCAGGACTCCGATTCTGTGCGTTTCGAGGCCGCCTATCGTGGCATCCCGAAAGGTGTGCGGCGGGCGTTTGAACGAAAGCAAACCCGGCTGCTGCACGAGCAGTTGGATCGTTGTCATGGGAGTTGTGTGCTGCGACACGGCGAACCGCGGAAGTGCTTGTGTGATTCGCTATCCTTCTTTCACAGCCGGCGACTATGGTTGGGCGATTTCGTCGTTATGCCGAACCATGTCCATGCGCTGGTACTCCCTTTCGGCGAATGGGAACTGGAAGGGCTGCTTGGTTCAGTGAAAAAGTGGACCTCGCGATGGATTGGCCAGTGGCAGATGCAACAGGCGGAGAGTTTGCAGCCATGCGGTCAGCGGCACAACAAGCCGCGCTTCTGGCAGCACGAGTCGTATGACCAAATCGTGCGTGACCTCGATGAGCTCACTGTGTTCCGCGGCTACATTGCGAGGAACCCCGAGACCACGAAACTACGGCCCACCGACTATACCTATCATGCCGCCGCATGGCTCGACGCTTTCGCCCCATCTCCCTCGCCGCCGTAAACGATCGCACCGCAATGTAGCCCGACTCTCCGAGTCGGGACGTCTCGACCGAACGACCGACCCGACTCAGAGAGTCAGGCTACGTCGGGTTATGCGACTGTCCCCTTCAGCACTTTCACACAACTGCGTGTCAAGCTGGAAAGCCTGACATACATTACCAAACAATTTCGGGCCGCGCGTGCTCCTCGGTCATCTTCACCGGCAGCCGCCAGACATGGTCGCCTTCGCGGTTGGTGAAATAGAGCCGACTTTCAGACTTCTCGCGGGCGTTGCCGTCCGCCCAGAGGGCATAGAAATCATCGTGGGCATTGATCGGCTTGCGGCAATAGGTGTGGTTCCAGGGGCTCTCTCGCGTTAACTGCCGAACAAGATTCCAGGTTTTTGCCTGGTCGGTGCTGGTCCAGACGGCAACCTCGCCGCCGGTATTGTAGCGTTGAGGCCCGGGCTGGGTCGGTCCGATGATCCGCCAGAGATCGTCGCGCTCGATGTAGAGCGAGCCGGAGTCGTAGTTGTTGTCCGAGGTGATCGAACCTTGGATGTCCCACTCGCCGCCGGTCCAGCGGGTGGTCTGCCAGAGGCGCGGATCGTTCTGCGGCCCGGACTGCCAACCGCCGCTGGTCACAAAAAGGATGACCGGCCGCCCGGCCGAATCGAAAGCAAGATCCTTCATGTAGACATTGCGGCCTTCCGAGCGGAAGTCATGCACCAGCGCCACGTTGCTTGGATCGGTAAGCGGCAACGTTACGGTTTCGCCCGCGGCGGTCCGCCAGGTGCGACCGAAATCATCCGTCTCCATATAGTAGAGGTTCGTCCGCCAGTTCAGCCCGTTGGGCTGGGGATGGAAGTTGAACGCCGTGCCGACCTTCTTGCCGTGCGGCCAACTGATCTGGTAATGGCCTTGTTCGATATGGGCGAGCATTTCCGGTTCGCTCCAGTTGCGGCCGTCGCGGCTGGTCATCTGGAAGAGGCGACGGCCGCCGCCGTAGCGGGTGTGCAGGAAGAGAAAGCCCTGGCCGGAAAGATAATACGGTTGGGTGTAGGAGAAATTCGTCACGAGCACCCGCTCGAAGTCGTCGATCGAATACGGCTTCTTACTGACGGAAAGGTACGACGGACGCGACGTGCCGTGCGAGCTGGAGAAAATCCAGATATGGCCTTCGTCGTCGAGTGAAATGACCGGGTTATCGTGGGCGTCGGTGGTATGCTTGTCGAGCAGGATCGTCGGCCGGGGGACCGTGCCGGTGGCGTGGTCGTAGTAGGCAACCATGTGCAGCAGCGTCCGCAACTCCGGGTCGGTGCCGCCGTAACAGAAGAAGGTCTTGTTGGCTTCCTTCGAGTAGATGGCGAAGGGCCGGTGTTTCATGCAGTAGGTTCCCAAACCGCCGCTGTACTTGTAGACGTACTCGTCGTCTTGCTTCTGGTTGGAGTACCAGATCCCTCGGTAGCCGTCGTCCTTTTGAACGACCAAGGGCATGTCTTCCTGGTAGCGGGCGGCCATGCCGGGACCGGCCAGGTTCTTCCAAGTCTCGCCGTCGAGCGACGCCAAGGTCCAACGGGCGAGAAATCCGTCGTCGAGGCTCCCTCCCGCCGCCCCCTCCGCGACCTTGGCCATTTCGTCGTCCGACAGTGCTCGCGCCCACACGCAGATGTCTTCCAACCAGCCGTCCAGCACCCGCTCGCCGGGCCGCAGGCAGCCGAGGTAGAGTTCCGTCTCGCAGTGCGGAATCCGGCCGGGGGCATCGGTCGTATGTTGCGGCTTGCCGTTGACGTAAAGCTGGATCCGCTTGCCGTCATAGC
Organism: Rhodopirellula sp.; assembly: GCA_012728855.1. Taxonomy (GTDB): domain Bacteria; phylum Planctomycetota; class Planctomycetia; order Pirellulales; family Thermoguttaceae; genus JABWBD01. Next base: position 25,940 of record JAAYEH010000701.1, read on the forward strand.
TGCCGGCGTAGTGGGTCCAGGTCTCCGGCGGCGGGGCCGGCACGTTGGCATGGGCGTACTTGCCCGGGGCGTATTCGATGAGCATTCGCACGCGCCCGTTGAGCAGATAGAGAGTGAATTGCGAGCCGGGCTCGCCGCGGTTCACCAGCACCTGCGAACCGCCGGACTGCCTCAGCTTCACCCAGGCGGAGATCGTCAGGGCGTCGAGGTCGAACGGCTTGCCGTCCGGAACCATTGCACACGTGTCGCTACCGTTGAAAGCGACGCCGTCGCCCGGTTCAGCCCAACCGGGCACGGCGGTGAACGATGATACGACCGCGATCAACACTGCCGGGAGAACTCGAGAGTATTTCATAGGTGGCGTCATTCCGTCACGGCGTCATGGTTGAGGAACGCAATGGGTGTCGCTGGCTCACCGTTTCGGCAATTCAAGCTGTTCTTGCCGGTAGCTCAGGTCGAGCAGATCCATCGGGTGCATCACCAGCAACGGTTTGCGCTGCCGGCGAACCTCGCGATGGATCTGCAGCAGGCAGCCGGCGTTGGAAGCCAAAACAATTTCCGCGCCGGTATTGAGAATGTTCTCGAGCTTGCGGCGGCTGAGACGCTCCGACATGTGCGGCTGGTTAAGGTTGTACGTGCCGGCCGAGCCGCAGCAGATCTCCGTTTCGGGAAGGTCGCGGAGTTCCAGGCCGGGAATCTGGGCGAGCAGCCGGCGAGGGGCCTCGCGGATCTTCTGCGCGTGGCCGAGATGGCAGGCGTCGTGATAGGTGGCCACCGCCTCGATTCGGCCGCTGGGGGCGATCAGCCCCAACTCGTCGAGAAACTCGTTGATGTCTTTGACCTTCTCGGCCAGACGCTGCCGCGCCTCTTGATGCTCGTCGTTCCAGTGCAGACCGTATTCCTTGATCATCGCGCCGCAGCCGGCGTGGTTGACAATCACCGCGTCGACCTCGTCGAGATCGAAGGCGGCCACGTTGGCGTCGGCCATGCGGCGGGCGCCGTCGCGGCTGCCGGCATGATGATGGATCGCGCCACAGCAGCCTTGCTCGGGCGGGATGAGGATGTCGCAGCCGTTCTGCTGCAGCACGCGGAGCGTCGACCAGTGCGTGTGGCGAAACATGGCGTCGGCCACACAGCCCACGAAAAACGCCACCCGCGCCCGCCGCCGCCCGATCGCCGGCAGGAATTTCGGCAGTTTCGGCCCCTGCTCGACCGGCGGGTTGACCAACGTCGCCATCTGTCCCATGCGACCGGGAATGAGCCGGAACAACCCAAGCCGTTCGAAGGCGTCGTAAATCCCGGTTCGCTGCATGAGCCGCACCGGAGTCATGGCCAGCCGCACGCGGCCGGCGTAAGGAAAGAGCCGAAAGAGGATCGTCTCGCGGAACCAGTCGTAGCGTTTGGCGAGGCGAGTGTCCTGTTCCTCCATGCTCAGACGGAACGGTTCGATCAGACGTCCGTAGTGGACTCCCGACGGACAGGCCGTTTCGCACGCCCGGCAATCGAGGCAGACCTCCAGGTGATGGCGAACCTCGGGCGACAAACCCAGCCCGCCTTCGGAGACCAACCGCATCAGATAGACGCGTCCGCGGGGGCTGTCGTTCTCGTCGCCCACTTCGGTATAGGTCGGACACGCCGACGTACACAGACCGCAATGCACGCAATCGAGAAAGAGGCCGAAATCGATCCCCGTGCCGGGATTGAGGGAAACGGGAACGCGCGATGTACCGTTGCTCTGGCTCATGGGTCACTTCACGGTTAGACCGGTTATCTACTGGTTAGAAAACGAAACGGCCGGGATTGAGAATTCCCTTGGGATCAAACCGGTCCTTGATGGCTCGGACGACGCCGGCGCTGGCCGCCGACGGTCCCCAGATCGTTTCCGCGCTCAGGTTGCACTCCGCAGGCCGCGAGAGAACCACGAGCGATCCACCTGTCGCCGCGATTGCCGACCGCAGCTTCGCGAGCTTCGCTTCAATGCCTTCGCAGGCAAGCTCCGACATCTTCGCTCGCAGCACTCCGCTGCCTGCATGGACCTGGATCGAGCCATCAGGATCGATTGTATGAACCTGCTCGGCTATCGTCACAACCTCGCTGGGCGCTACGGCGACCTCGACGACCAGCGGTGCTTCGCCGTCTTCGGCCGAGCCGGCCGCGGGAAACTCGGTCAACAGCTTCCAGAGGCGGTCGCAGGTCGGCCCCTCGATCGCTTGCGACTCCGCCACACCCGCCCGCCGCCATTCGTCGCGCAGTTGCTCGACCATCCAACGGATCTCCTCCTCCGTCCCCTCGAAGCCGACAACCAGACGGGCCGTCGCCGTCGTCTTGACGCTGCCCAGGATCGGCTCGCCCATCCAGATCGGGCCGGTAAGCAATTCGACGGCCGTGGGACGGGTTGCGGTCCGATTCAACTCGGTCAGCAGGCGTTCGGCCGCCGGGAAGTCCTGCAAGTCGCAAGCCACAAAAGCCGAGGTTTCGGGCGCTGGCTTCACCATCAGGGTAATCTGGGTGATCACTCCCAGGGTGCCCATCGACCCGGTGAGCAAACGGCAGAGGTCGTATCCGGCCGCATTTTTTACCACCCGTCCGCCGCCGACAAACGGCACGCCGCGACCGTCGACGGCGCGGATGCCGATGACATAATCGCGCATCGTTCCCCAGTAAAACCGGCGGGGTCCGCTGGGATCGGCAGCCACCACGCCACCCAAGGTCGCGAGTTTGGCCTGGGGAACATCGACCGGCAACCTCTGGCGCTGCGAAGCCAATTGTTGGGCCAAATCCTCGATCGTAATCCCCGCTTCCACCGTGATGGTAAGATCGCGGGCCGGATAGTCGATAACGCCTCGCAAACCGGCCAACGACAAACCGACGCCGGCGCGCGTGGCCGCCGGGCCGTAGCTGAGGCTCGTGCCGCCGCCCATCGGGTAAATCGGCGTATTCTCGTGAAAGGCATGCTCAACGACCTCGGCGACGGCCGCCTGATCGGGCGGAGTCGTCGTGGACAGCAGTGGCAAAACGCGGTCGCTAGTAAGGATCATTAAAGGGTTCCGCTGGACGTTGCGAAGGTTGGGATCGGTTTATGTCATTGCTGGCTGCGGTGCGGATCTTGGCTCGGCCGCGTCCGAAGAAGACGGCGGCAGAAGTTTGCCGGGGTTGAGTCGGGCGCCGGGATTCAGCGCGTCGCGAATGCGGCGCATCGCGTCGAGGTCAGCCTTGGCGAACAGTGCATCCATGAACTCGAGTTTTTCCACGCCGATGCCGTGTTCCGCCGTCACGCTACCGCCGCAGGTGATACACTCTTCCAGCAGTTCCTTGCTTGCCGCGAGCACCCGCGCCACTTGGTCCTTGTCGCGCTCGTCGAACAGCAGGATGGGATGGACGTTGCCGTCGCCGGCGTGCGCCACATTGACGATGCGAACGTCGTGGCTCCGGCCGATCTCGGCGATGCGACGGAGAATATGGGGCAGCCGGGTACGCGGAACCACGCCGTCTTGAATGCAATAGCTGGGGCTGAGTCGTCCCACGGCGCCGACCGCCATCTTGCGGCATTTCCAGAGCAGTTCTCGCTGCTGGGCCGTATCCGCCTGCAGGATCTCGCGAGCGCCATGCTTGCGGCAAATCTCGACGATCCGTTCTTTCTGCCGATCGAGCCCGGCCGACGGCCCATCCAATTCGATCACCGCAACCGCCTCGGCGTCCAAGGGGAATCCGAAGTGATACGCTTCGTCAACCGCCCCAACGATACCTTGATCCATCAGCTCCATCGCCGCCGGGACGATCCCTTCGCCGATCACGTCGCTGATCGCATTGGTGGCGTCGTCGACCGTGTCGAAAATGACCCGCAACGTCCGGTAATCTTGCGGGTTGGGAGTGAGGCGGACCCAAATCTTGGTGATGATCGCCAGCGTTCCCTCGCTGCCGACCAGTAAGCCGATCAAGTCGAGGCTTGCCCGATTGGCGACGGGACCGACCCGCACCATAGAACCGTCGCCCAGCACGGCTTCCAGGCCGAGGATATGGTTGACGGTCACGCCGTACTTGAGCGTATGCGGGCCGCCGGCGTTGGTGGCCACGTTGCCGCCGATCGTACACGCCCCTTGGCTGGACGGGTCGGGGGCGAAATGGTAGCCGCTGCCGGCCAGGGCGCGGGCCAATTGCAGATTGAGAACCCCCGCTTCCACCACGGCGTAGCGGTTGCGGAGGTTGACCTCCAAGATCCGCTTCATCCGTGTAAGCATCACGACAACGCCGCCTCCCAACGGCAGGCACCCCCCGGCAAGGCTTGTGCCGGCCCCTCGCGGCGAAACCGGCACGTCGTAGCGATTGGCCAGCCGAACGATTTCGGCGACGTCATCCGTCGACTGGGGAAAAACCACCACGTCGGGCAGGTTCTTTTCGATCGTGTAGCCGTCGCATTCGTAGACGACCAACTCCGAGCGGGAGGAGAGGACATTGGCTCGACCCAGTTTTCGCCGCAACTGCTTGACGAGCGACGACACGTCGGTGGCAGCCATCGGGGAACCTTTCAAGTACGTCCGGCTTTCCAGCCTGACTTGGTAGCACTCGTACCGCAAACTCTACATTCGAGTCAAGAAGGTCGATTATAACCAACCATCCACCGCAATGCTAAGGACCGCGATAGCCCGGATTATTCACGAGGTGGCGTGGTTCAAATGCGGGTAACAACTGGTAGGTTCTGCTTGCCGAGCAGAACCTCGCGCCCAGATCCCGCTCGGCAAGCGGAACCTACTTGTGTCACCTACCGCGCAACGTTTCTGAACCACGCCCACGAGGTTACGCGAGCGCACCGCGCAAGCGATGGTTGCACAAGGAGTTACGCTCGTTTGCGCGCCGGGCTGGTGTTCAGCAGTCTGCGCGGCGGATCACGGGGGCTCGTGAATAATCCGGGCCAGACACCTGCCGGTGATGGACATCTCTAGGGGCAGGCGGATCGACCGGGCGACGCTTCAGTGTTGGATTGTGTGGTGCCCAAGTTGGCGATTTCTCAAAACCGAGGGGACATGGGCACCACGCGTTTCTGGGGGAGGAGGTGCCGGTTTCTGGCACTGGTGGAGTCTCACTTCGTAAGAGCTTGGGCCGGAGCACGGCGGGCACCCGGGGCGGAAAGGGACCGCGATCCCTTCCGCTCGCCGCCGGGAGAACTCGAATCATAACCAAATTGCCAATGAGCTGCGGAGCCGGGCCGCGAAAGCGGCTGGCTCCGGCCCCGGGGACAGACGTGATCGTGTGTTATGGGTATTCAATTGACTCCACCGGGTACTACAGGTTGTGGTCGCTGGGGTCAGCAGCGTGGCCAGCGACGATTGTTCGGTAGGGAGCCGGATCGACTTGGACAGCCTGTTGAAGCAAGCGATAGAACAGCTTGCCTCGCGACTTCGACGTTCTGCGGTTGAAACGGAAGGTGAACTCGTCGAGGTAGTAGTCAAGATGCTTTGGACTGACAGCCCCCTGGTGAGTCCCAAGCAACCATCGCTTCAAGAGCGAAGCCACCCGATGAACCCTCGGCAGCAACTTGCCAGCGGCATCGCTTTCTTGCCCCTGCAAGACGGTGATTTCACGTTTGTAGCCAAGTTGCTTCAAACGGCGGTAGGCCATCAAGCCATCGGTATGCACCACGCTCCCCGGTTCGATGGTTCGTTGAATGAAGGCATGAAGTTGTGCCCTCGATGCCGCCGGGATTCTCGCCATTCGGATTCTTCCTATCCCACGTCCATCCTCCTCGGCGGCAATCACGACCAACACCTTGGATTCCTTGCCTTTGCCGAGGCTGCCGGAACAGACGCGTTCGAGATACGGAACCCGGGCGAACCGCCAGTCTTCGTATTGCTCGTTGGTGATCCGCTTCATCTGCAGGAGCAGGTCGACGGGAGCGACGTAGCCCTTGGTGTCGATCAGCACGGCCATCGCCCGCGCGACAGGGCCGTAGAGGGTGTCTTTCTTGTAGTTGGCGGCGGTGAGTTTTTTCATCGAGCTAATTTCCCTTGCGGGACGACTTTCCGGGCGTGAGCGACTCTCGATACTGCCGCCCGAGCTTCGTGGCTTTTTCGTACACCGGATCGTTTTCGAAGGTGTTGGCGATGCGTTCGCACCAGGGTTCGGCAGGTTCCGTTGCTTCGATCTTTCTCTTCAACTGTGCCAGCTCTTTTTCCAAAGCCGCGACGCGTTTTTCATGTTCCGGAGATGACACAGGTTTCTCCTTTGCCGTCAAATATTAGCGTCGGGCTTCGATTCTATGCCCCCTCTTCGGCAACGAACAGGCCGAGGCCGAAATGACAGCCGTAACCCAAGGTAATTGGACCTTGCACGGGCTCCGGAAAGACCAGCCGAAAGCCATAACCGAAATGCCCCGCAGCAGTGCCTTCGCCTTTCTGTTGTATAACTCGGGGTTGTTGGGAATCGCGTTGTGAGAGTTTCCTCTGAGGTAGAGTTTTTCAACCTTTAACGAAGAGGAGGAATCTCGATGGGTAAGCAAGCGAACGTACCGGCGCCTCAGCGGA
>JAAYEH010000702.1 GCA_012728855.1 Rhodopirellula sp.
ATCAAAGTGAGTGACGCGGAACTCTCGCAACTACGCCTAAAGCGACATGCCTTTCACGGCGACTGGAACTACACCCTCTCACCTCGTCCTTCGCAAAAATTGTATAGGTAATTTTGACGCAGGCCCTTACCTTGCCGTCGCTGTCGAAAGCAACGCCGCCAGCGTAGCTGGACAGAGAAACGTATCCATCCGTGCCGTAAACGATCACACCCACTCTGGCACCCTGGTAGTCGTCGGTGACGAGTCCACGGACCTCGAAAACGAGCGTCTTGTCGCCGAACTCGTGAAGAACGACCTGGGTATTCGCCGTTTCACCGGCATCTTCATAGCCGAATCGTCCACCATAACTCATCACGCGGTCGCTGAGCCGGTCGATTCCCAGTGCCCAGCGTGCAACGTCTATCTGGTGAGCACCCTGATTTCCCAGATCGCCGTTGCCGTACGCCCACTGCCAATGCCAGTCATAATGGAATCGCGGACGGGTGACCGGAGCCAGAGGCGCCGGGCCGAGCCAAAGGTCGTAGGAGACCTCCTTCGGCGGCTCGTAAATCCCTCTTGGACCGATCGACGGGCGACGTTTATAACACAAGCCTCTTGCCAACCGGACCTCACCGATCTTGCCGGATCGAATGAACTCGATGGCGTCGATCGTGCCCTGCATGGAACGGCATTGGGTGCCCGCCTGGCAAATCCGGTGGTACTTGCGTGCCACCTCCACAATGCGTTGCCCCTCGCTCACATTATGACTGACCGGCTTTTCCACGTAGACGTCCTTGCCCGCCTGCATCGCCCAGATCGAGACCAGCGCGTGCCAATGGTTGGGCGTGGCAGTGCTGACAATGTCGACCGCCGGATCGTCGAACGCCTCGCGCATGTCCCGATAGACACCGGGCCTGCGTCCCTGCCTCTGCGACACCTGATCCGCCTGCTGCTGACCAGTCCTTTCGTCGCAGTCGACGATGCAAACGACTTCCGTGTCCGGTCGGCTTACCAAGGCATCGAGATGGGAAACGCCTCGGCCGCCAACGCCGATTACCGCGGCCCCCAGCTTCTCATTCGCACTCGTGCTCGCACCTTCTGCCGACCACACCTGCGCGGCCGGCGTTGTCGCCATCGCCGCTGCAGCCAGGAGCGTGTCTTCCAGAAAACGCCGTCGTGTCTGTCGAACCATGCGTTCCAGCCCTCATCTTTAGAGCCTATCCTAAAACCGCTGGGGACTGGCTCATTTTGCGGAGTCTTCAGAGCAAAATGCGCCTGCCCCCTGGTATGTTCCCGGAAGTCTTAAAAAACAAGAAAAGGGACCATCCCAGTACTACTATTGGAGGGAGTTGCTTAACCTTCAATAAGGAGACGCTCGGATGGTCACAAAAACCAGGGTACACAAATCGGCGGGATCAAAAAAGCGGTTCATCGGCAAGCCGACGGGACGGATTCAGGAACGTGTCCAAGCCGCGGGGCCGCAACACTTCGGCGTCATTCCGGTCGACTGCGCCAAACGCCGATCGAAGTGGATGCTATGCGACTTCTATGGTAGAGTCATCATCGAACCAACCCCGGTCGAGCATAGCGCCGGCGCGTTGAAGGCAATGACTCAATTCGCTGCCGAAGCCTGCAAGACGGAGGGCTTAACCGACACCATCGTGGCCGTCGAGATGACCGGCATCTATCACAAGCCAGTCTACCGCGCCTTCCGCAAGGCTGGATTCGACACGCGCATCGTTCATCCCTTCGCGTCGAGCCATTGCCGCCAACCACTGCATCCCGATGAAAAGACCGACGATCAAGATCTCGAGGCGATCTTTCATGCGGCGATCAAAGGTTACGGCTTGGCCACGCTGCCGATGGGCGAGGTTTATTTGTCCGTGCAGGCGGCTTCGCGGCACAGGCATAGCTTGGTGAAACAACGGTCCCGGCTGATGCCGATTTTTTGGACACCCGACTTCTGACCGGTGCCAACTTGCGAGCGTGCCCTCCAACGTAAACCCGCCGCCACCGGCTGCTTACGCCCCGGAGTCTCGCCCGACCATAAACGCGGAAAACGGCGCCTTGGCGAAAAACGCCCTCGTCCCGCCTCCCTGCCGACCTTCTCCTCATCTCATCGCCCAAAAACCTGCTTGACAGATCGCGCCGCATCGACCATGCTCAGACAACAGTAGTGGACACACGATCATGTCCATTCCCGGAGCCGGATCCAGCCGCTTTCGCGGCCCGGCTCCGGCAGCTCATTGGCAATTTGGTTGATGATTCGAGTTCTCCCGCCGGCCGGCGGAAGGGATCGTGGTTCCTTTCCGCCTCCGCCGTTACGATCGGGGTTATCGGCAAAATCGGTATGAGCTATATTTGTTAAAGAAGCAGCGACCGAGTCTTCGCGTGTTTCGGGGTAACGCCAAGTCTTTTCGAGGGATTCAGATGTCCAGGCAAACGCGCAGACCGTGGCGGGAGTGGCTGCCGACAGGATTGTCGGACGGCGGGAAAAAGAAGGCGGGGCGGTCGCGCTCGGCAGGCCGGCGGCTGGCGAGATTGGAATACCTGGAAGATCGCCGCCTGCTCAGCTTCGAGCCGACAGCCCAAGCGCAGGAATTGCTGTTCCACATGAACCGCATGCGCGTCGATCCACAAGGGGAACTCGACGTGCTGTTCTCGAGCATCGATCCGCTCGTGGCCCGCGACCCGGGCGCCAACGCCGCGATCAAGTACTTCAACGATCCCACCACGGCCGAGATCCTCTCGGAATGGCAATCGCTCTCGCCCACCGCCCCCTTGGCCTGGAACGAATCGCTGCACAACGCCGCCACTGCCCACAGCTTGCTGATGAAACAGCAAGACACGCAGTCGCACCAGCTTAGCGGTGAAGATCCGCTGGGAACCCGGATCACGAATGCGGGCTATACAAACTGGTCGGGCGTGGCGGAAAACATCTTCGCCTACGCCGAAAGTCCCTTCCACGCTCACTGCGCCTTTGTAATCGACTGGGGAGTGGCTTCACGCGGACATCGCGAAAATATCATGGATCCCTTCTACCGTGAAGTGGGGATTGGAATTGCCGAAGACACCAGCAGTTCCACGAGCGTGGGCCCCCTGCTGGTCACCCAGGACTTCGGCAACCGCTACGGCCTCAGCCAGGCGTTTATGATCGGCGCCGCCTTCGCGGATGCCGACGGTGATGCGAGTTACGATGTCGGGGAAGGGTTAAGTGAGGTTCAGGTTACGGCGACCGGGGCGGCCGGAACCTTCACGACAACCACCATGAGCGCCGGCGGCTGGCAACTACAATTACCCGCCGGCGACTACACGGTAACCGCCGCGGGCGGAACGTTTGCGGGAACCGGCCGCGTTGCGGTACACGTCGGCAGCGACAACGTTGAGGTCGATTTTCTCTCCGGGCTTGGCACCGGCTACGTCAACTTCGACCTGTGGGAGATCACCGCCGAGCCGCTGGGAACGGTCGACTTCCTCGAGATGCCCGGGGTACACCCTGACGCCGAACCGCTCTGGTATCAGTTCCAGGCCGCGTACTCCGGCCTGCTCACCGTCGACGCGACCTACGACTCCCTCGGCGGCTCGGCGCAGCTCGTCCTTTACGATTCCGCCGGGGCCGAACTGGATCGTTCCGCGGCCGATGGCGGTTACCAGCGGGTCGATGCGACGGTCACCGCCGGCGAGACCTACCTGCTGGAGGTCAGCGGAACCAGTCCAACCGTCGACCTCCGCCTGGTCAACCTTGTCGAGCGCAACGGCTCCTCCGTCTCGGTCCACGGCACGGCCGAGGCCGACTCGCTGGTATTCGACGCCGCCGACGGGCCGAACCTTTCCATCCGCGGGCTGAGCTACGACTTCGGCGGCGGACAAGTCACGGTGTTCTCCTTCGACGGAACGGGCGGCAATGACGACGTGCGGGTGATTGGCGGCACGGGCGCCGACCAGGCGACCCTCCATCCGACGTCCGGAACCTTCACCGGCCAGGGCTATTCCCTCTCGGTAGTCAACATCGAATCGATCGACTACGATGGCGGCGAAGGCGCCGACACGGTTACGCTCTGGGGCTCCACGGGCGCGAATATCTATACGGCCGATCCGGGCCGCGGTGAAATGACCGGCGACGGGGTGTCGATATCCGCCACTGCCGAGACGATCTACGCCCGCGGCAACGGCGGCAGCGATACCGTCTACTTCACCGATTCCGAGGGGGATGACCTGCTGCAATACTATCCCCGCTGGGCCATCATGTCCGGCGAGGGGTACTTCAACCAGGTCAATGCGTTCAAGGTGATGTACGCCGACGCCGAACGGGGCGCCGGCGGC
>JAAYEH010000703.1 GCA_012728855.1 Rhodopirellula sp.
GGATCAGCGCCGACGATTCCCAGTCGGCTCCGTCAGAAGACGTAATCACGCGCAGCGCCCCGTCCGGCGAAGCGTGCCCTTCGCCTTCTCGGAATACGCAGAACCATGTTCCCTTGAAGCGGATCAGATCGGTGAAGGCGTTGTGCGGTGCCTTGTCCCAAATCTTCTTCACCTCGACAAGTTTGGGTTCCCCATCTGCCGCCAACACCTGCCGGGCTAAGGCGACGATCGCAAGAAAGAGGATGTACCTCATAGAGCACCTTTTCTCTCTGGTGAACTCTCCGGCCGCGACAAGCCCAGGGTAACCGGCCGTCCAGCCCCTGTCCAGTTCGGGGCCAATTTCTTGTTCATTCCCATGCCTCGCGTCGACTCTGGCGGACGAGCAAGGCCGGATACTACTGGTGCGCTCGTAGAGCGAGATTGCACTAAGCCCGACGGCGGCTATGTTGAGGGTTGGCGAACACTGCCGAGCAGATCACGATCGGCAGAGAACCTACTACTATGACAGAGCCAATCGATCGCACCGAGAAGCCGACCGCATGTCCTCATTGCGGGCATTCCCCCGTGGCCGATATCCTCTACGGCTTGCCTGCTTTCAGCCCTGAATTGGAGGCACAGTTGAAGGCGGGAACGCTCGTTCTCGGAGGTTGCTGTATATCCGGCAACTCTATCTCCGGATCGAATTGGACGGGTCCACGACCTCGATTTTGTTGATAATCTGCTGGATCGCATCGAGTTTTCGAACCGTTTCCTGGGCAAGCTGCTTCTGGTAGTAGCTGACGACGCGTCCCTGCAGAATCAGTGCCCCGTCATCGTACTGACACGTTACGCTGCGGAGAGCCGGATAGGATGCATTCGCGAAACCGTCCCAGGCCGCCGTGAGCATGCAGGGGACTCGAGTGGTCTCGTCCTTGGCAGGGTGGAGTGGATTGTTCATGGCCGAGCCTCCTTGTCACCGTACTCCTCAATTAGCTGCCTACATGTGCTTTTTCACGAATCCCCGCGCTTTCAGCGAATCCCGTGGCTGTAGGACTGCGTTTTCCGTTTTCCTTCGACGCAAGCTGACTCCGGCGGAGCAGGCTGCTTGCCAGACTGAAGCGGTAGAAGCTGCCTGCGGGATCAGGTATTCCCTCCTGGATGATGCGATCGATCTCGTCGGGATCCCGCGAGTCTATGATCGATCCCAGGGCGCTCATTAGCTGCGCGCCTTGGTCGTCGACGCCTTCGGGCGGACCATAGCAGCCGATGCAGGGCATGTTCATCTGGGGGCAGCAGGCACCGCACCCGGCTCCCGTCGCTATGCCACAACAGACGATCCCTTGGTCGAGCAAACAGATATCGGGATCCGGAATGATCTGCCACGTCCGGTAGAAGCGATTGATCTTCTTCTCGGATCGGGTGCGTGGACACTCGTCACACACCGTGGACACCGGCCCCAATACCGCTCCCTTCTCCGGAAGCCGACCTTCCAGAACCGCGGTGAGTGCCTTCCAAATCTGCTCGGGTTCCGGCGGGCAGCCCGGCAGGTAGTAATCCACTGCAACGCACTGTGAGAGGGTCTTCAGTGTCTTATAGAACAAGGGCAGGTGCAGCGTGCCTTCCTCGACGGTTGTCTCCACCTGCGGGCGAAGATGATCGGGGTTCTCCGTCGCGGGCAGGTCTTGATAGACCGTGTCGAGAAGCTCTTTGCGGCTCGAGAGGTTCGCCAGCCCGGGAATCCCGCCGTCGATCGCGCACGAGCCGAATGCCACCAGGATCTTGGACTTGGCCCGTAAGAGGCGGGCCATGTACTCATTCTCGCTATTGCGGATGGCGCCGTTGAACAGACACAGATCGATGCTCCCGTCGGGCATCGCTTCCACGTCATGCACCTTTCCGTCGGCGATGCACGGCCAGAAGGCGATGTCGAAGGCATCGGAGACCGTGAGGATCTTCTCATTGATCCCCAGCAGGGCAATTTCGCATCCGCCGCAGGATGCCGCCCAGTACATCGCCAGTTTTCGCTTGTGTTTCTCGCCGTCCGGAGCGGCGTCGCCCTTTTCGCGTTCGGCTTGCACTTCGCTCTTTCCTGTCATATTCGATCCTCCTTTGCTTCCGAAGTGCCGGCAGCGGCCTTGTAGTACAGTTTGACTCCCGTGGAGGACGTTTCCACGAGCCCTTCGCCCAGTAACAACTCCAGGTACTTGATCGCCTCCGCGCGATGAATGCTCAGTCCATCGGCAACGTCTTCCATCGAGCAGGGACGACGTCGGAGAAGCTCGAGGATTTCTTCCCTCCCGGCAGTCCCTCCGGCAGTCTCGGGGCGGTGAAAGTCGGCAATGACCTCGGCGGGTGGATCAAACGTCGCAGCGATCGCCTGCAGCCGCTCTGGCGAGACCCTGGCGGCGTAGTTTTCCGCCGGCGGGCGAGTCACAGTGTTCAACTGGACGCAGTCCGGCCGAATCCGCCCGATACACGTCCGAAGGTTGTCCAGTTCCGCATCCAAGGCGTTGTAACCGCCGACCAGGAGCACCTCGAGCCAATACTCCCCCCGGAACTGCCGGCGAAAGGCGATCAGGCCCGCCAACATCAGTTCGAAGGAGATCGATTCGTGTGGGCGGTTGACCATCCGGAACGTCGTGGCATCGCCCGCGTCCAGCGAAGGAACGACGAGATCCGCGCCCGCTAGTTCCCGCCGCATTTCGTCCTGCCAAAGCAGCGAACCATTCGTGAGGACCGCCACCGGAACATCGGTCATCGTCTTGATGCGGTCGATCACGACGTCCAACTGCGAGAAAAGCGTGGGCTCGCCGGAACCGCTCAGTGTGA
>JAAYEH010000704.1 GCA_012728855.1 Rhodopirellula sp.
CAACAGCAACACGGCAAGGCTTGGTTCAGTCCCCGGCGGCAGCTCTTTGAGCGTCTTCTCTATCCACCTCGACCTTACCACCACCTGGCGGTGTAACTGGCTATGGACTTACGAAACGGACATCTAGTGGGCGAGGAAGACTCGTCTTGCCGGCTTCAACCCCAGGCCATCGGCCTACGCTCGCATGAGGTCGTCCCTTTGGGCTATAGAGCAGTCTTTTCGCGTTTTCCGTAGTAATCGCCGCGAGTTGCTCTGGTTCCCATGCTGTGCAGTCATTGGCAACCCTTTCTTCCCAGTCGTTCAGTATTCAAGATGTGTACCGAAGGTTACCGGCAAATCGGCGGCCTCCTGGAGCCGGCGAAGGTAAACTTGCCGAGGAATCTCCACGGCGCCGAGCCTCGCGGTATGGGGAGTACGTTGTTGAATGTCGAAGAGCCGATAGCCGCGGGCAAGCAAGTGCGCCACGAGGTACACCAGCGCCACCTTGGAAGCATCGCGAACCCGATAAAACTTCGACTCCGCCGCAAATAGCCCTCCCAACGACACGCCATAGGTTCCACCTGCGAGCAGGCCGTTGTGCCATACCTCAATGCTGTGCGCATGGCCCAGTTCAAACAGGCGAGTATACGCCTGGATCATCGCCGGAAACAACCAACTCGCCCCGGCGCGTCCGTTTTCACTAGCGCAGCCGCGGATAACGCCGGGAAAATCGACATCGCAGGTGACCGAGAACTTTCCGCTGCGACACGTCCGGAGCAATCGCCGTGAGGCGTGGAAACCGTCCAGTTCGATGATGGCGCGTGGGTCCGGCGACCACCAGGTCATCAGACTCACATCGCTGGTAAAGGGCCAGGGAAAGATGCCGTGGCGGTAGGCGTCCAAGAGCCACGGGGGAGTCAGGCGGCCGCCAACGGCAACCATTCCGTCACGGTCGGCGGTTTCCGCCGGCGGAAAGAATCGGGAGGTGGGAAATGTGTTCATCGGAGATTCGAGTCAGAATGGGCTGGGAGTCCATTGTACCGCGCCGCCACCGCTTGCGTGACCAGACGCAGCCCCCCCTACTAAGCGGCCCCCCGCTTCAAACGGTTTCTCTTTTGCTACAATTAGTCCGCTACGCTGAAGAATCCACAGGTCGGGAAGCCTTATGAGACGGTACGATACGGTAGCCATCGTCGGGGTCGGGCTGATCGGCGGATCGATCGGATTGGCGCTTCGCGAGCGCGGGCTGGCGAAGACGGTCATCGGGATCGGTCGTCGGCAGTCGAGTCTGCGCGCTGCCCGCCGGGTGGGCGCCGTGACGAATACCACAATCGATCTGGCAAAGGGGGTGGCCGACGCCGAACTCATCGTGATCGCGACGCCAGTCGCACGGATCGTCGAGCACGCGCTGCAGTCCGCCCAGACGTGTCCCGAGGGAGCCCTGATCACCGACGCCGGCAGCACCAAAGAGGCGATCGTCGAACAACTCGACGGAAGACTCCCCCGCAACTGCCGCTACCTGGGAAGCCATCCGTTGGCCGGCAGCGAAAAGGCCGGAGCATCTCATGCAACCGCCGACCTGTTCGAAGGCCGGGTCGCCATCCTCACCCCGACCGTCAACACCCACGCCGAGGATTTCGATCAGTTGGAGCAGTTCTGGTCGGACCTCGGATCCGTTGTGATCCAGATGGGCCCGGCAGACCACGACCGTGCCATGGCGGTGACGAGCCATTTGCCGCACGCCGTCGCCTCCGTGTTGGCCTCGATGCTGCCGGAGAGCTTGTTTCGCCTCACCGGCGCCGGCTTTCACGACACCACGCGGGTCGCCTGCGGCGACGCCGAACTTTGGAAACAGATCTTTGCCGCCAACCGTGCCAATCTCCTGGCCTGCCTCGACCAGTTCAGCCACCGCCTGCACGCCCTGCGATCCTCCCTGGAGCAGAACGACGCGGCCGCAGTCGAAGACATCCTCCGTCTAGCGAAGAAGAATCGAGATGCTTTGGGAAGTTGATATCTACCCCCGTGCGGGACATCCCGACCTGATCGGCAACCAAGTGTCGGCCGATGCTGCCGACCTGGGCTTGGCCGACGCGCCTCAAGTCACCGCCGCACGTGGCTATTTGATCCAGGGCGATTTGAGCCGCGAGCAAGTCGCTCGCATCGCCAATGAATTGCTGGCCGACGGCGTAGTCGAACGGACGGTCGTTGCGCCGGTGGGCGATCCGTCGCTTGTCGAGGCACCCGAGGGCCGCTCCCACCTGATCCACGTCTTGCCCAAGCCGGGAGTCACCGATCCGGTAGCCCAGAGCGCCCTGTCGGCCATCGCCGATTTCGGCATCGAAGCCCAAGCCGTCCGCACACTCAAGAAATACTGGATCACCCCGTTGCCCGACGAGCAGATTCGTCTGCTCTCGTCGAAGGTGCTGGCCAACGACGCTATCGAGCAGGTGATCGTCGGGCCGCTTTCTTTCTCCCATTTGGAATTGGGATCGCCGTACCAGTTCCAACCGATCACCGTGGCGATTCGCGGCATGGACGACGATGCGCTGGGGCGGCTGAGCCGCGAAGGCCAGCTCTACCTGTCGCTGGTCGAGATGCGGACGATCCAGGATCATTACCGCTCGCTCGACCGCGATCCGACCGATGCCGAGTTGGAGACGATTGCCCAGACATGGAGCGAGCATTGCAGCCATAAAACCCTTGCCGGCCGCATTCGCTATTGCGACGAGAATGGCCCGCGGCAGTGCGACAACATGCTCCGCGAGACCATCTTCGCCGCCACCGAGCAAATCCGCGCGGAACTCGCCGAGCGGGACTGGTGCGTGAGCGTCTTCCGCGACAACGCCGGCGTGATCCGCTTCGACGAGCAGTACAACGTCGTCTTCAAGGTCGAAACACACAACCATCCTTCTGCCCTGGAGCCGTACGGCGGGGCCAACACCGGCATCGGTGGCGTGATTCGCGATCCGATGGGCACCGGAATGGGCGCCAAACCGATCTGCAATACCGATGTCTTCTGCTTCGCCCCGCCCGACACCCCGGCCGACCGGTTGCCGCCGGGCGTTCTCCATCCCCGTCGCGTCATGAAGGGAGTTGTGGCCGGAGTGCGGGACTACGGAAATCGCATGGGAATCCCGACCGTCAACGGCGCGATCTACTTCGACCCCCGCTACCTCGGCAATCCGCTCGTCTATTGCGGCAACGTCGGCCTGATCCCCCGCGAACTATCGAGCAAAGAGACCAAAGCCGGCGACCTGATCGTGACGATCGGTGGTCGGACGGGCCGCGACGGCATCCACGGCGCCACCTTCAGCTCCGCGGAATTGACCAGCCAAAGCGAATCGCTCTCCGGCGGCGCCGTGCAGATCGGTAATGCCATCACCGAGAAAATGGTGCTTGACGTGCTCCTGGTCGCCCGCGACCGAACGCTGTACAACGCCGTCACCGACTGCGGCGCCGGCGGCTTCTCCAGCGCCGTCGGCGAGATGGGCGAAGAGATAGGCGCCGAGGTCTGGCTGGAGCGGGCGCCGCTGAAGTACGAAGGGCTTTCCTATACGGAAATCTGGATCTCGGAAGCCCAGGAGCGGATGATTCTGGCCGTGCCGCCGGAGAAATGGGACGAGTTGCACGCCCTCTGCCGATCCGAAGGCGTGGAAGCGACGGTGATCGGCCAATTCGTTCCCACCGGCCGCCTCGTCCTGAAGTACAACGACCATCAGGTCGCCGATCTCTCGATGCAGTTCCTCCACGGTGGTCGCCCACCGGTTGTTCGCGAGGCCGTCTACAACCCGCCGGCCCCGCGAAGACTGACGCTTCCGCCCGGCGACTCCTGGGACCACACCCCATCGCTGAAGCGGATTCTCAGTTCGCTGAACGTGGCGAGCAAGCATTGGGTGATCCGGCAGTACGACCACGAGGTACAGGGTGGCAGCGCGATCAAGCCGCTGGTCGGCGTGGCGAACGACGGCCCGAGCGATGCCGCCGTCGTCAGGCCGGTCTTAACATCGCGGCGAGGTCTGGTGATCGCCTGCGGCATGAACCCCTGTTACGGCGACCTGGACACCTACTGGATGGCCGCCAGCGCCATCGACGAGGCGGTGCGGAACTGCGTGGCGGTGGGCGCCGATCCGCGGCGGATCGCCATCCTCGACAACTTCTGCTGGGGCAACACCGAGCGGCCGGAAACGCTCGGCTCCCTGGTCCGTGCCGCGTTGGCCTGCCACGATGTGGCCGTGGCCTATCAGACGCCGTTCATCAGCGGCAAAGACAGTCTCAACAATGAATTCCGGCACGAAAACGCCGGCGAACCGATTTCGATCCCGCCGTCGCTGTTGATCAGCGCTATCGGTCAGATCGACGACGTGGCCCGCTGTGTGAGCATGGACCTGAAGCAGTCGGGCAACTGCCTCTATCTGGTCGGCCTGACCAGCGAAGAGTTGGGCGGATCCCACTACGCGTTGATTCTGGGGAAGCGGGGCGGACAGGTTCCGCAAGTCGCCTCGCAACGAGCCCGCGAGATCTTCCTCTCCCTGCACCGCGCCATGGAGGCCGGGCTGGTCCGCGCCTGCCACGACCTCAGCGAAGGCGGGCTGGCGGTGGCCGCTGCCGAGATGGCCTTCGCCGGCGGACTCGGCGCTCAAATCGAACTCGGCCGCGTGCCGCAGAACATCACGATCGACGACCCATCCCAGGCCGACGCGACGGCCCTCGCCCGGCGACTCCGCAGGCAGGAAATCCATCCACTCTCGACCTACGCCCCTGCCAACGCTGTGTTGCTGTTCAGCGAGTCGAACACGCGGTTTCTCTGCGAGGTCCGGCCTGAGGACGGCGAAGCCTTCGAAGCGACGATGGCCGGCCTGCCCCACGCCATGATCGGCGAAGTTTCCGACAGCGGAGTCCTCCAGATCATGGGAATCCCCCGCCCAATGACCGACGACGAGTCCGGCCGCATCGAGCTAGTCACGCCCTTGGTGATCGAAGCCGACATCGCCCAACTCAAAACCGCCTGGCAAAAGCCGCTTAACTGGCAGTGAAGAGTCCAGAGTCGAGAGTCCAGAACCAAACCTTCGACCGCCGCCCTGGCTCCTGATGACCAATGACCAATGACCAATGACAAATGACAAATTCCCACCCCAACGTATTGATTCTGCGCGCCCCGGGCACAAACTGCGACCGCGAAACCGCGTACGCCTTTGAACAAGCCGGTGCCGGCGTGGAATTAGTCCATGTCAATCGCGTGCTGGAACAGCCCGGCCTCTTCGACCGATTTCAGATCCTCTGCATCCCGGGCGGATTCAGTTACGGCGACGACGTGGCGGCCGGTCGCATTTTCGCCAATCAGTTCCGACACCATCTCGATGAGCAACTGAACCGTTTCAAAGACGCGGGGAAGATCATCCTGGGTATCTGCAACGGTTTTCAGGTGCTGCTCAAGTCCGGGGTGCTGCTGGAGGAGACGCCCGAGACCGGCCCGCCGGCCACACTCACCTGGAATGATTCCGGCCGATTCGAAGACCGCTGGGTGCAATTAAGTGCGGGCCAGTCGGATTGCGTCCTGTTGCGCGGGATCGAGTCGATGTATCTGCCGGTCGCTCATGCCGAAGGGAAGTTCGTCACCAGAGATGAGGGCGTGTTGGCCGCCTTGGACCGCGGCAAACAATTGGCTCTGCGTTATCGTTGCCAGGTCGTCCCGGCGAACGCCGATGGGCCGGTTCCCTACCCGGACAATCCCAACGGATCGGTAGCCGACATCGCGGGAGTCTGCGACACGACCGGCAGAGTCCTCGGCTTGATGCCGCATCCCGAGCGGCACATCGACCGCACTCAACATCCCCGTTGGACCCGAGGCGAAGGCCGCCAGCCCGGCGACGGAATGCAGATCTTCCTCAACGCCGTCGAATACTTTGCGTAGTGCCGCCGCATCTAATCGAAAATCCCCGCACCGAAACCTCCGCGGGGCGGGCGCGCGGCATGTTGAGACTGACGCACGGGCCCCTTGTGCGGCCCGCGGGGCTTCTCCGCTTGCTGAAATTGCGCCGGTTCCATCGTGTGTTGCGGTTGCTGGATCTCTTCGATTTCCTCGTGATCGAGGTCGTCGTAGCGTGAGACGTACCCCGGCTCGCTGGCACGTTCCTTTTCTTCCTCGAACGACTCGATCACACGCTGCTGGATCATCTCGCGGCAGGCCGAGTTGATCGGGTGCACGATATCGGCGTAGAGCTTCGTCCTCCCCTCGTCGTCGCGAAGGCCCTGGCTCTCACGCAGCCCCGCCCCGCACTGGTTGCAGTACGCTGCGCGAAGATGGTTCTTCGAGCGACACTGCGGGCAGTGCGCGGTGAGCTTGCGGCTGGGCATGGCTACAAACGGGCCGTTGGCGCCCTCAATGATCTTCAGATCACGAACCACGAAGCTGTCGTCGAAGGTGATCGAGCAAAACGCTTTCAGCCGTTCTCCCGGCTCCTCCATGAGCTTGATGCGAACCTCGGTGATCTCCACGGCCATTCTCCTTGCGAAACGGGCTTTCTAGAGGCTACCTCGGACTGCAAAGGCAATTCCGACTCCGTTGGCTTCCAACCGATTGGCCACCCGCCGAGCGTGCCGCTGGTGGCGGCAAATCCCAAAGTAGCAGGTTCCGCTGCCACTCATCTGATGGCCCAGGCAATCCATCCGCCCCATCTCCTGGCGGAGCCGCCGGATCCAGGGCGACAGGGTTTCCGCGGCCGACTCGAGGCGATTGAACAACAGTCGCCCGGCCCGTCCCAAATCCCCGCGACGCAGTGCTTCCAACAACGGCGCCATCGGTCGCGGCGGATCGCCCGTCTGACATATTCTATACACGGCAGCCGTCGACAAACCGGCCGGTGGCCGCACTACGACAAGATGCAGGTTGCCGAAGCCGCCCAACGGGTCAACCAACTCGCCGCGGCCGCGGCAAACGGCAGCCCCCCGGGCAAAAAAAAGCGGCACATCGCTTCCCAATTCGGCACCCAGCTCCGCCAGTCGCTGATCGGACCACCCCAGCCGCCATCCCGCATTAGCCGCCACCAGGGCAGCAGCGGCATCGCTCGAGCCACCCCCTAGCCCGGCGGCGGATGGGATCCGTTTCACCAAGTGGACAGCAGCGCCGCCATCGACGCCGGCGCGACGCCTGAGCAGGTTGACCGCCCGGACAACTAGATTCTCCGGACCCTCCGGCACCACGTCATCGCCCGCGGCAGAGGCGGCGCTTGGGGCCACGAGACGTCGGCAAGTGAAGTCGATCCGCGGGGCCGAACTCTCGCGAAAGAACAACGTGTCGCAGAGAGTAATCGGCGTCACCAGGGTCTCGATGTCGTGATACCCGTCCTCACGCTTCCCCAGCACCTCAAAGAAAAGATTGACTTTCGCAGGTGCCTGGACGACGAAGCCTGAGGGTGACCGGTGGAGGTGCATCCTTGGTGCCTTTCCGGGCCTTTCCCAAAAGATCGGAAGAATTTCCGAACCTTTCTCGGGAGAGGCATATACCCACTAAGCCACCTGCCGATTCTATCGGGGCCGTAGGCCAAGGTCAATCGGGGACGGAGCGCAGTGCAAGCAATCAAGCGGAGGTTTTATCCGCAATCGCCTGCAAAACCAAGAACTAGACAGAATAGGCTGTTTGCTTAAGATGCGCGGGCAGAGCGACCTTTGAGTATCTCTAAGGCGATGGGCAGCACGGAAAGGAAAACGATCGCCAGGATGACGAGCGTGAAATTCTTTTGCACCACCTCGCGAGTGCCGAACAAATAACCCACAGAAACGAATAAGGCCACCCAGAGGATGCCGCCGAGCACATTATAGGCGAGAAAGCGGCGGTAGTTCATCGCTCCCACCCCGGCCACGAAGGGCGCAAAAGTCCGCACGATGGGGACGAACCGCGCCAGGATGATCGTCTTTCCCCCGTGGCGTTCGTAGAACTCGTGGGTGCGATCGAGATGCTTCTTCTTGAGAAAGCGGAAATTACCGCTGAAGGCCGGAGGGCCGATATAGTGCCCCAACCAATAGTTCACCGTATCGCCGAGAATAGCCGCCGCGGAGAGCAACACCACGAGTGTGCCCGGCTCCAGCGGCGAATCAGGACGTCCGGCCAGAGCGCCGGCCGCAAACAAGAGCGAATCGCCCGGCAAGAACGGCGTGATCACCAGCCCCGTTTCGCAGAAGATGATCGTGAACAGGATCAGGTATGTCCAGATCCCGTACTGCTGGATGAGCACGTCGAGGTGTTTGTCGACGTGAAGAAACAGGTCGATCAACCCGCCGAGCCATTCCATGTGCGCCGCCTCGAGAGGATTGTGTGGAGTGTTGGAGTGACGGAGTATTGGTAGGTGCGAGGGCAGGAAGGTTGGAAGGTTCAGTGCAGACAGCGCCGAACCTCTCTTTTCCATCACTCCATCACTCCACTCCCCGCCGAGTCAGCTTCTTGAACAGGTCGATCAACTGCCGCGTGAGAGGCCCCGGAACGCCGTCGCCGATCGAGCGGCTGTCGACCTTCACGACCGGCACCACTTCGGCCGCCGTGCCGGTCAGGAAGCACTCGTCGGCGATGTAGACGTCGTGCTTCGTCAGCGGCACTTCGCGAACCTCGATGCCGGCCTCGCGGGCCAATTCAATCACGGCGTCGCGGGTGACGCCCTCGAGGATGCCGGCTTCGTTGGGCGGCGTGAGCAGGCGGCCGCCGCGGACAAGAAAGATGTTATCGCCCGTACACTCGGCGACCTCGCCCTTGTGGTTGAGCATTAGCGCCTCGATGCAGCCAGCCTGTAGGCCCTCGATCTTGGCGAGGATGTTGTTCAAGTAATTGAGCGACTTGATCCGCGGGCTCAACGCTGCCGGATGGTTGCGGACCGTGCTGACCGTGATGATCTCCAGCCCTTTCTGGTAAAGCTCTTCCGGGTACAGCGCGATGCGGTCGGTGATCACGATCACCTGGGGATCGCTGCAACGGTTGGGATCCAGGCCGAGACTGCCGGAGCCGCGGGTGACAACCACGCGGATATATCCGTCCTGGAGGCCGTTGGCCTGGAGCGTTGCTTCGATCGCCTGGGCCATATCCTCCTTGGAAACGGGGATGGTCAGCCAGATTGCCTTGGCGGAATCCCATAGTCGGTCGAGATGCCGGCGGAGCCGGAAGACCTTGCCGCCGTAGCTGCGGATGCCTTCGAAGACGCCGTCGCCGTAGAGCAGTCCGTGGTCGTAGACGCTGACCTTGGCGTTTTCCTTGTCGTAGAGCTTTCCGTTGATCCAGATCTTGAGAGACATGGCAATTTCGCGCGGTGTGAGTGAGTCAGTCGTCCGAGTTCACGGTCTCAACCCGGCCGTCCACCAGACGAACGGTTCGATCCGCCTGCCGGGCGATGGCGGGGTCGTGCGTAACCATGACTATAGTGAGCTTTTCCTGCCGGTTCAAGCTGCGAAGGATCTGGAGGATTTCCGCTCCGGTTTTCTGGTCGAGGTTGCCGGTCGGCTCGTCGGCCAACAGCAGTTCCGGCCGCGCCACCAGCGCTCTGGCAATGGCGGCGCGTTGCATCTCCCCACCAGACAGTTCGCGGGGCAAATGGTTCATGCGATGGCCTAGTCCGACCAGCTCCAGCAGTCGTTCGGCAGTGCTGCGGTGCCGGCGTCGGCGGCGAAAGAACCCCCAAGCCGACTCGCCGATCATCAGCGGAGCGAGCACGTTTTCCAGCGTGGTCAGTTCCGGCATGAGGTGATAGAACTGGAAAATCATGCCGAAGGACCGATTTCGCAACGCATCGCGGTCACTGCCGGGCAGATTGTCGATCCGCCGGCCGTTGAAAGCAATTGTGCCACCATCGGGTGCGTCAAGAGTTCCTAGCAGATGCAGCAGAGTGCTTTTTCCCGAACCACTCTGCCCGATGATCGCCAGGAATTCGCCCTGCTGTACGACGAGATCGACCCCCCTGAGAACGGGAATGTCGACCAAGCCCTTGCGATAGCTCTTCTTGAGATTGACCGCTTCGATCTGGCAGCCTCGTGACCAACCGGCCGCGTTTTGGGACATGGTGCGTGGCCTCGGCGCCGCGGTCGTGCTCCCTTCCAATCCGTTACTCATAGCGCAACGCCTCCACGGGGTGCAAGCAGGCCGCACGCAGCGCCGGCAGGACACTGGCCATGACGGCGATGACCAGGGCGCCGAAAACGATCCAGGTGACCGTCCACGGGTCGACGATCGTCGGAATCTTATAGAAGTAGTAAATCGACGGATCGAAAATCTTCTCGCCTCGGACCCAGCCGATCAGCTCGGCGATCGGGTTGATGTACTTGACGAACAGCAGTCCCAGGACCATACCGACTCCGGAGCCGACCACACCCAAGGCCAGGCCGTACCCCAGAAAGATCCCCATAATGCCCGATCCCGATGCGCCGAGCGACTTGAGCACGCCGATATCGCGAGTCTTCTCCACGACGATCATGAAGAAAATCGCCAGAATGCCGAAGCCCGAGACGGCGATGATCAGAAACAGCAGGATGTTGAGAATGGCGGTTTCCATCTGGACGGCGGCCAGCAACGCGCCCTGCTTGTCGCGCCACGTTTGTACGAGATAGAGTTCGGGCGTGAAGCGGGCCGCCAGCTTGTCGCGGATCATGTCGCCGTCGACTCCCGGCTTGAGCTTGATCTGGATGGAGTTGACCATCCCGACACGAGTCGTCGGGTCGATCATCCCGCGAAGCTGCTGCAGCTTCTCAATCGGAACGAAGACGAAGCTCGAATCGTATTCGCTCATCTTGCTCTCGTAGAAGTCGACGATCGTGAACGTGTCGCTGACGGCCTTGGGCGGAGTGCCTGCCGTGGGAAAGGTCAATTTCACATCGTCGCCGGGCAGGACGAGAAAACGGTCTTCGCCGTCGGAGGTGCGAAAGCTCCCCAGGGCAATCCCCAGAACCAGGCCGGCATGTTGGTCCCGGCTGGGATCGAAGGCGCTGGCTTGGGTTCCCGCCGCGGCGAAGGGATCCAGCGGCTCGGCGTCGGCACTTGTCGGGGCGTCGTCGGCCAGTACCGTCGTGTCGTTTGCCAGAGGAGCGTTTGCGTTTTTCTGCTCGAAGAAGCTCTCCCGCATCCGCTGTAGTTCCGCGGCATTGCGGCGGTGCTGCCATCCGGCCACCGACATCTGCCGGCGCTCGACGGCCTCGGGACCGGCCTGGTGGTCCAGAGTATCGTAGCCTCCTTCGCGGAGATCGAAGCTCATCGCCCGCCGGTTTTCCGGGTGCTGGAGGTAGCGGCTGAAGTCGCTCACCTGGCTTTGGGTCTTGCCATCGATGCCGATGAGTTGGACTTGCCGGGTGATCCAATTCTCACCGCAGCGGAAGTTGAGCATGGCCGGCACGACGACCGTCGGCGTCATTCCCTCAATCGAGTCGCCGGCGATTTGCCGGATCTGCTCGGTGTGCCACTCGGCGTCGCAAAAGCCGTTGATGCTCCGCGATTCCAGCACGAGATCGGAGAGGATCCCATGGATGCGATCCTGCATCTCGGTGGTGAAGCCGGACATCACGCTGTTGACCACGATCATCGTGGCGACGCCGAGCATCACGCTGACGATCGACGCCAAGGCGATGTAGCGGGTGCGGAGATAACGCCAGCAGAGCAAGAGCTTGTACATAGGGATTGTCGTTCCTTCTTCCGTGACGAACGCTCATTCCGCTTCCGGCCGCAGCAGCGGGAAGAGGATCACTTCGCGGATCGTCTGCGTGCCGGTCAGCAGCATCACCAGCCGATCGATGCCGACGCCCAGTCCGCCGGCCGGCGGCATACCGTGGCGCAAGGCCCGGATGAAGTCGCGGTCCATCTTGGCCATCGAGTCTTCTTCCGAGAGGCCCTCCAACTGCTTGCCGAACAGTTCTTCCTGCAGGTCCGGGTCGTTGAGTTCCGTGTAGGCGTTGGCCACCTCCATCCCCTCGATAAACAATTCGAAACGCTCGGCGACCGCCGGGTCCGCCGCCTTACGTTTGGTCAAGGGGCAGATGCTGGCCGGGTAGTCGAGCACGAAGACCGGCCCCTTGAGACGCCGCTCCACCTCCGCTTCGAAGACCTCGTTTTTGACCACGTCCGGGTGTTTGCCGGCCGTTTCCAAGCCGATCTTGTTGGCGTGGGCCTTCACTGCCTCCACATCGGCGGCATCCGTGCCCGTATGCTCCCGAAAAACCTCATCGTAGGATTTGCGCGCGAAGGGGGGGCTGAAGTCGATCTCGCTTTCACCCCAGGGCAACCGCAGCGGCTGCCCCGAAGCGCCGATCGCCTCGACGATCAGCTTCTCGGTCAAGTCCATCATGGTGCGGTAATCGCCGTAGGCCTGGTAGGCTTCCAGCATCGTGAACTCGGGATTGTGCCGCGGGCTGATCCCTTCGTTGCGATAGACGCGGCCCAACTCGAAGACCCGTTCCATGCCGCCGACCAGCAGCCGCTTCAAATGCAGTTCCAGGGCGATTCGCAGGTAGAGATCGATGTCCAGGGCGTTGTGATGCGTGACGAACGGCCGGGCGGCGGCGCCGCCGGCGATGGCGTGCAGAGTCGGCCCTTCCGCCTCCACGTAACCTTCGGCGGCCAACGTCCGGCGTATCGAGCCGACGATCTTCGTCCGCTTGAGAAACCTTTCGCGGACCCCCTCGGTATGAATCAGATCGAGGTATCGCATCCGGTATCGGAGTTCCGGATCTACGAGTCCCTTATGCTTCGCGGGCGGGGTCTCGAGCGACTTCGTCAAAAAGTGCAGATCCTCAGCGAAGATAGTCAATTCGCCCGTCTTCGTCCGTTTCAGTTCCCCGTCGACGCCGATCAGGTCGCCGAGGTCGAAGCACTGGGCGATTTCCCAATTACGCTCGCCCACCTGGTTCTTGCCGAGAAACAGTTGGATCCGGCCGGTCCAGTCCTGGATATCGATGAAGATCAGTTTGCCGGCTCTGCGTTGGAGAACGATCCGTCCGGCGGCACGCACTTTGGGCCCATGCTGCTCGGGCGGACGTCCCGTCTCGCAATCCCCGCTCGGAACAACCTCGATCTCGTTTTCCCGGTCGCGGATCGTGCCGATCGGTATGTGGTCGTCAAATCGCCCACCCCACGGATCGACACCCAGTTCGATCAGTTTCTGAAGCTTATCGCGACGGGAGGCTTCCAATTCGGCCATCAGCGCATGGTATCCTGTCTAGGGCTAACTCGCGGGAGTCAGGGATTCTAGTGAAACTGCCGCCGGGGTCAACGCCAACTGCCGCGACCGGCATTCAAGACGAAGGTACGAACCACCAAGAAGAACTACTGCTTGTGATTGTGGTGGATTTTGCGCAGATGGAGAATCCGTCCAATCACGAGCAGTGCCACACTGAAAACCGGAACGCCCGCAATGACGCGTCGACTTGGGATAACTTCACCTGGAGCGAAGCGTCGACAACCCCACGTGTCATGAAGCGCGTCCATTTGCGTATTTCCGAACCAATGCCGCATCCTCGCCAGGCTGGTCGCTGTACTGGTCATAGATGCCCACGATCACGGCATCGGTCGGCTTGATCGCGGCGAACGTCTCCCGAAACGCTTGTTCCACCCATGCTTTCCGGTCCGAGAGGCGGCCGGCGGCGAGGATCTTGAACGCCAGGCAAGGGCGGCGGGTGTTGCGTATCGCCTCGAACATCCGCGGCGGGTCTTCCTTCAGATAGACTTCGTTGACCGGCAGCGGCACTCGGCCGAGCAGTTTCTTGAGGTCTTCCTCGCTGCGGTGTCGCTCGTAGACGCAGGTCATGTAGTAATCCACATCCCACCCTTTCGACTCGACCGCGTCGACCACGTCCGGCATATGCGTGGAGACGCCGACCATCATCCCCGTGTCGCGAACCTGCTTGAGAAAATCGCGGATCTCGTCGAGCCGCCCCGCCTTGAAGAGCCCATCGGTCACCTCGCCGTGATGGGCGACCCCGATACAGCCCCCCGCGGCCAGTTTGGCCAGGTCGTTGGGATTCTGGCCCAGGGAGATCGCGGACATCTTTCCGCCTTCATCGACGAACCGCCGGTACAAATCCAGATTGACCAGACCGGAAATCTGCCAGCAATTGATTCCCACCTCCTGGCAGCGCCTGAGCGTCTTAAGGATCTGCTCCGACGTGAAGTATTCTCGCATTTGCTGATTGACGAACGTCGACAGGTGCGAGCCGCCGTTGAACGGATTGGCGCCGCAAACGAGTCGAGAAAGACTGTGTTTGCCGAAAGCCACCTGCGGGAGCGCTGTCTCCGGTGCAGCCGCCCAGGCCGGCTGGCCCTGCGCCGCCGCCAAGCCGAGCGAGACCGCTCCGGCGGCCTTGAGGAACTCCCGGCGGCCGTCGCGACCCGCCATGGCTCCCTCCCCAGCAGGTTGCGGCCCGGAACCCCGTTTCTGGCAATCACTCATGAACTGGTCTCCTTGGCGATGACTCCCCGTTGTGCCGGTGTGGCTCACGAATTCAGATACCGGCGCCGTGTGCATCCTACCTCGACAGTTCCCAAACGCCAATAAGGCGAGACTACGTGCGGCGGTTCCCCCCCAAAAGGCTTGCTTGAAAACTCTCGCCGCAAGGATCATCATGACACAAGGTGGCCCTGCTCAATGCAGTCGGCTCGCTTCGCACCAACCGCTCCGAGAGAGGTTCCATGAAAAACAAACACGCGATTCGCCTTGTGTCGCTCGTTCTTACCCTGGTTGCTCTTACCTCCGCCTCGGCGACGGCGGCGACCAAAAACGTCATCGTGATGATCGCCGATGGCGCGGGGTTCAACACCTGGCGGGCGGCCGGCATGTACCAGGGGAAACTGGGCAAGGAGATCTACGATGGCCCGGGTTGGTCGAAATACGCCGTGACGACGTATGCCCTCTCCCTTTCCGAAACGCCGCGGGGAACGGGCGAGCAGCAGGCCGAACTCGTCTACGACCCGGCTCGGGCATGGGACCGTTCGCCCGCCGGCGGCGTCCAGAAAGGCGGGACGGGCGACTTCACCGGCTACAATTGGCTCAAGTCGACCGCGACCGACTCGGCCGCGGCCGCCACCGCCATGGCCACCGGAAAGAAGAGCTACAACAGCGCCATCAATTGGAGCGACCTCGATCAGCCCTTGTCGCTTTCCGTCGCCGAACTGGCCCGGCAGCACGGCAAGGCGGCGGGCGTTGTCACGTCGGTTCAATGGTCGCACGCCACCCCGGCCGCCTTCGGCGCGGCGCACCGCCGCGACCGGGACGACTACGTGGAAATCGCCAACGAGATGCTCTCCGCCGATACGCTCAACGTCATCATGGGCGCCGGCCACCCCGATTTCGACGACGACGGCAAGGCGGCCGCAGCGGACCCGAAGTACGTCGGCGGCGCGGAGTCGTGGAGCCAATTGAAGGCGGGAACGCACCCGGGCCGCTGGAAACTGATCCAGAGCAAGGAGGAATTCCAGTCGCTGACAATCGGCCCGACGCCGCGCCGCGTTGTCGGCACCGCTCAGGTCCGCCGCACTCTCCAGCAAAGCCGCCTCGGCTACGAAACCAACGATGCGCCTGGAAGCGATCCGCTCAACAACAACGTTCCCTCGCTGGCGGTCATGACCAAGGCAGCCCTGAACATCCTCGACGAGGATCCGGACGGGTTGTTTCTGATGGTGGAGGGGGGCGCCGTCGATTGGGCCAATCACCAGAATCAGGCTGCTCGCATGATCGAGGAGCAACTTGCTTTTCTCGAGGCGGTCCAGACGGTTGTCGACTGGGTCGCGGCGAACAGCTCGTGGGATGAGACGCTGTTGATCCTCACGGCCGACCACGAGACCGGGATGCTCTGGGGGCCGAATTCCGACACCGTCGCCTTCCAGCCGCTGGTCGACAACGGCCCCGGCGCGATGCCCGGCCTTCACTACAACTCGGGCAAGCACACCAACAGCCTTTTGCCGCTCTACGTCCGCGGGGCGCACGGCGACCGCTTCGCCGCGTTGGCGGACGGAGTTGACGCGACGGCCGAATCGACGTGGGGCGTCGGGCGGTATCTCAACAACACCGAACTGTTTGACGTTGTCGCCATCGCCGTGTTGAGGAGGATCGACCAGTAGATCCCGCTTGCCGAGCGGGATCTGTCGTTGCTCAATACGTGATCCGATTTGACGTCGGGTGGATTTCAATCCACCCTACCAAGATTGGCCAACTTGTTTTCTTGCGGCTCCTTACCCGTTTTTCAGCCGCACCTGGTAGTTGCCGCGGGCCTCGTCGTGGACGAGGCGAATGCAGCCTTTCGATTCGGCGTCTTCGAGCAATTCGGAAAAGGTGCGGTAGCCGTAATAGCCTTCGTTGAAGCCCGGGTGGACTCGCCGGATCGCCTGTTTGAGCATCGAGCCCCAGAGCGGGTCGTAATCCTGTTCCAAGGAGCCGACCGTCTCGACCAGCCGGTCGATCGCTTCTTGCTTCTTGTCCTGTTTCTTATCCGGCGCGTGCTTCGTCTTCTTCTGCGCCGGCCGCGGGGCCTGCGAGGCGCGGACCAGATCGTCGTAGTAGATGAACTCGTCGCAGTTGCCGATGAACAACCCCGACGACGAACTCTTCACCCCGCAGCCGATTACCCGCTTGTTGTTCTCCTTCAGCTTGGAGACCAGCGGAGAGAAGTCGCTGTCTCCGGACAATAGTGCGAAGATGTCGATATGCGATTTCCCGTAGCAGAGATCCATCGCGTCGACAACCATGTGGATATCGGCGCTGTTTTTGCCGCTCATTTTGCTCTGGGGGATGTCGATCATCTCGATGCTTTGCGAATGAAACTCGTCGACGGCGCCGCGGTAGTGGCTCCAGTCGCAGTAGGCGCGTTTGAAGACGATCCGCCCCTTTTCCAGCAGGCGCTTCAGCACCAACTGCACCTGGAACCCCTCCGCCTTCAGCCCGAGCATGTCGCGGACTCCCAGGGCGAGATTCTCGTAGTCGACAAAGACGGCAATCAGGGGTTCTTCGGCCATTCGGTTACCTGGAGTTTGATTTCATCGGAGTTGGCTTTCAGTTCGGGGGCGTACATCGCCTCGCCGCGGGCCGGCAAGGCGCTGAACTTGCCGGGAATCTCGGCCCTCATGCGGTAGGCCACGCTGTGGTCGCCGCGAGCCAGGCTCCGCGTGAAGAAGACCACGCGGTTGTCGCGGAACTCGACATACGCGCCCAACGCGTTGCCGGTGTAGCCGCTGCGGAGGTCGACCGGTTCGAATCCGGCGGGCTTCATGTCCTGGAAGACCAGATACTCGTAGTCGTTCTTGCTATCGATCTCCAATTCGATCTCGACCAGCTCTCCGCTCTTCAAGGCGGCCAGATTCTCCAGCGGTTGGCGCTCGTACTTCTCCACGCGCTGGTCGACCGCCTGGCCGCGCGAGCCGGCCACCTTGATCGACGTGTCGACCGGCTTGAGGCGGTAATACTTTCGCCGCAGCTTGAGCTCCAACCCGGCGGCGGCGATCGGATCCTCCAGCGTGAAGTTGGTCAGGTAAGCGTTGAAGTAGAGCGGCCCGCCGCCCTTCTTCTTCAGTTCCACCTGGTGCTCGCCGTCGGTCACCGCCGCGCCTTGGAGCACGAAGGCGTTGTCGAAGGTGAACAGCGTTTGCGGTGTGATCTCCACGGCCTTTTGGAGCTTGCCGTCGAACCAGACCTCCACGGTCATCTCCGGCTTGGCCTCGCCGCTGGCGCGGAGGAAATCGGCCATCGCCTCGACCACCAGGGCGGTGTCGCGGGTGGAATTCCAGTAGGTGGCGTGCTTGCGATTGTTGAGCAGGTATTTCACCAGCCGGCGGGCCAATTCGCCCTTGGGCTCCGTGCGGGCCAGCAGTTTTAGGTAATAGGCATGGGCCTCGTACTCGCTGCCGTACCAATACCACCAGGAACTCTCGGGGAGCTTGAGCCAAGCCGTCTGGTTTTCGTCGTCCTGCTGAACGTACTGGCCGATGTTGCGGACGACCATCGCCAACTTCTCCCGCTCATTTTGCCTGTCGAGCGCCATGCCAAGCATGGCCAGGCCGTAGACAGAGAGCTTCGTGCGGTCGCGGTAAAGAAACTCCCGCATCTCGGCGTTGTTCTCGCCGGCGTCGACCAGCACCATGTAGACGAAGGCATCGAGGTTGTCGGCCGACTCTTTCCAGGGCTTCTTCTCCGGCTTGGCCGCGGCGCTGTTGAGCCGCTCGACCTGTTTGTTCTGGTAATCGTCGAGCCAGGCCACGCCTCGGTCCAACATGCCGGGGACTAGTGCCACGTCGCTGTGAACGGCGATCTGCAGGCCGTGGACGACCAGGGCGGTGGTGTGCGGCGTGGAGTGTTCGCCGTAGCCGGAGAACCATCCCCAGCCGCCGTCGGAAAGCTGCATCTCGGTAAGGGCCTTGACGCCCTCCTTCACCATCCGCTCGACCTCGGCCCGATCAAAAACCGGGTTCCGTTTGTACTGCTTCCACTGCGCGGCCCGCTCGGCCGCCTCGCCAAGCTCCTGGGCGTTGAGGTTCGTTCGTTTCTTCTGAATGTCCTCCAGGTCGAGCCCCATCTCGATGAGGCTCTTCTGCGTGATTACCGTGGGCAGGAAACGATTGAGCGTCTGTTCGGTGCATCCGTAGGGGTATTCGACGAGATAGGGCAAGGCGTCGACCATCGCCCCGGCCAGGGTCGGCGAGTAGCCGACCTCCAGCCGCGACTGCTCGGGCCGCCGCTCGGCCGGCACGCGGAGCGTGAGTTTGGCCGATTGCTCCTGCGGTCGGATCGCCGCCGACCACGCTTCCATTTTCAACATGCCGTGGACGTAGCAGGGGAACCGCATCTCCATGGCATCCGACTCCTCGTCGGTCAACGCCTTCATGCGGATCACCGCCTCGCCCTCCTCGAGCACCTTCACGCGCCAATCGACACGGCTTTCGCCGTCGGCGGCGACCTGGACCTTGCGAACCGGTTCGTCCATCGCTTCGAGCACGTTGCCGTCGAGTTCCAGGGCCACCTGGACCGCTTTATCGCTGTTGAGGTAGTTGTGAACGTTGGCCGAGAGAACGACCTCGTCGTTCTGGACGAAGAACCGCGGGGCCTGCATGCGGAGGATCAGGTCTTTGCGGGTAACGACGTCGGTGAAGCCCTCGCCGACCTTGGTGCCGTGGCCCATGCCCCAGACCTTGATCCGCCAGGTCGTCAGGTTTTCGGGCATGTCGAGCGCTACGTCGGCGGTGCCGTCCGCGGCCGTGGTCAGCGCGGCGACCCAGAGAGCCGTATCGGCGAATTTCGTGCGGACGGTCGGCTCGACCAGCGCCGCCCCGCCGGCATCGGCGGCCGGCGCGGCGGCAAGTGCCATCGAAGAATCCATACCTTCCGCCATAGCCGGAGCGGCCATGGGGGCCATCGGCATGGCCAAAGCATCCGCCTTGTCGAAGCTTTGCCGCATCATCATAGCGGGGGCGCCCGCTTGACGGCTCTTCCGCAAAACAGCCCCGCCGAACCCCATTGCAGCGAAGGTTCCTCCTCCCATGGCGCCGATTTCATCGGCTCCCGTGGCGCCAAAGACGCCGATGTCGGACATTCCCGTTTCGTTGGAGCGAAGGAGGTTGTGGAAATACCGCTGGAGGTTCGTTTCGGTCCGCGGGTTGTGGTGCCGCCGCCATTTCCAGAAAAACTCCTTGATCTCCGGTACATTCGATCCGCCGGAGATGTATTCGACCGACTTGTCGTAGATGGCCACCACCGTCGATCCCACGAATGGTTTGCCGTGGAAATCGGCCAGCTTGATCTTCACCTTGGCCTTCTCGCCCGGCCGGTACGATTCGCTGGAAGGCAAGACGTCGACCGAGAGCACCCGCTTCTCCGGCGGCACGACAATCTCGCGGACGGCATCAAACACCCGGCCGTCGGAAATCGTCACCGCTTCGACGAAGAAGTTGGGCATGTCCTTCTGGAGCACGCCGATCTCCTCGACCGTGTTCTTGCCGGTCAGGCGGACGAGCTTGGGCCGCAGGTAGACGCCATTGCTCGGACGAACGAAGAGCAACACGGCGGCGCCTGCGCGGTTGGTGTTGACCATCAGCTTGACCGTATCGCCCGCGCGGTAGTCGGCCTTGTCGGGGATCAACTCGATCTCGTTGAAGCGAAAGTCGGCGCTGTCGAAGCCCTCGCCGAGGATCGTGAAGACGTAACCGCCTTCGATGGTGTGGTCCTTGGCGTCGGCAACCGTATAGGAGAGGCGATACTGCCCGGGGCGGACGGCGCGGAGTTTGGTGTCGGCGCGGCCTTGGTCGTTGGTGGGCAGTTCGGCCGTGTGGACCGGCGTTTCCACCGGCTTGCCGTCCTCGTAACGGATTGCCAACAGCTCGACCGTGCCGGTGCCCTGCACCGGCTTGCCGTCGAGCGTTTGGGCGGCAAAGTGGGCCTCGATCACGTCGCCCGTGCGGTAGTAGCCGCGGTCGACCCAGGCGGTCACCTTGAACGGTTGGCGGGCGGCGAGCACCGTCCCCGTGCCGACGATCGTCCGCCGCGACTGATCGACCACCTCGGCGGTGATCGTGTACTGGTGATCCTGGTCCGAATGGATCGTCTTGGCAACCGCGGTGTCGATCTCGACCTTCACGACGCCGTCTTCACCGATCTCGACCTCCTGCTCGGCGACCAGTTCCGGCGGGTGCGGCTGGCGAGGCCACCAGAATGGCTCGGGCCGCGGACAGCCCCACCGCGCCCAACCGGGATACCAGTCGTAGTCGGCGGAAAACCACCAGTAACCGCGGCCGTACAGCCAGTCCCAAGGGCCGATCGGATACCAGCGCTCCGTGTAAGCGGTACGCTGGACTTTGTATTTCACCTTGGCCTGGGTGACGGGTGAACCGAAATAGTAGTTGGCTTTGATCGTGGCTTCGATCTTCTCGCCGAGCATCACTGGCTCGGGCGGGGCATCGACCGTCACCTCGTATTCCGGCTTCTTGTACTCCTCGACCCGGAAACTGCCGCCGCCGTGGTTGGCGATCGCCAGCCGGTAGACGCCCAACATGGCGTCGGCCGGCAGAGCGTACTCGCCCGCGATCCCACCGTACTCGTCGGCCTTCATCTGCTGCTGAACAATCCGCTCGTTTTTCGGGCTGTAGAGTTCCACCGTGAAGGGGTGGCCGGCGAACTGCGAGACATCGGCCTGGTCGTATTGGGCGCGGCGGACCCAGAACTTGTATTGGACCGTCTGGTCGGGGCGGTAGACGGGTCGGTCGGTGATCGTGTAGACCTTCACGGCGTTGTAGTCGGCGTCGTGGCGCCGGCCGTACCAGATGTTGGTGAAACCGAGATAGCCCAGACGGCCTTCGGAGGTCCGCGCCACGATCAGCCACTGATAGTTGTTCGAGAGCCGCTTGGAATCGAGCGTCACCTGCCCGTCGGCATCGGTGAACTCGGCGAAATCCTCGACGAGCAGCTCGTATTGCCGGCCCTGACGGTGCTCTTGCCTCCAGCCGAAGAATTCCACGTTCGCCTTGGCCAACGGCTTGCCGCTGGCGGCGTCGGCCACGAAATACCATGCCTTGCCGTCCAGCGGCTTATTGGCGATGGCCGTATCGTTGAGCCAGAGGATGATCCGGCTCGTGTTGCCGTCGGCCATCTTGGCGGTGAGCAGGTAGGCGCCCGCTCGCTCGATCTGCGTTTTTACCGTCACCCGCTTGTCGAAGTGCTTCTCGCGGGGCTCCAGGTCGAGCTTCCAGGCGGCGACCTGTTCTCCGAGATACTTCTGCTGATTTTGCTCGACGATCCGATAGCCGACGTTCTCCAGATTGAGTTGGTCCCAGTCGAGTTGCTGCGGTCGCGACTTGATGTAGGCTTTTACGTCCTCCAGCAATCGCTCGACCTTGATTTCGTGGGCGGTGAATGCCACCGACTTGCCGTTGCGGAAACGGTACTCAACCTCGGCTTTCTCGCCGACCGGCCCGCTCTGGACCGGCTCGAAGCGGCCCCAGTTGCCGACAATTTGTTGGAGCTGCTGCCGGTAGTGTTCCTGCTGTTCCTGCGGCGAGACGTCGATCACGCGTTGCCAATACTCGGCCGCCCTGGGATACTGCCGTCGATTTTCGAAGATGCGGGCCAACTGTTCCAATGCTTGCAAGCGTTGGCCGCTTTGCGGCTTGTCGGCCACCTGCTGGTAGAGCTTGAGGAAGTTCCACTCGTCGGGCAGTTCAAACCGCTTGATCCCGGTGGCCAGCCGTGCGATCGTCTCGTTCTCGCGCAGCGTGTGCAGCGCGTACGTGCCGCTCTCGTCTTCTTTGCTGTCGTCGGTGGCTCCGCGTCCGAACGCCCAACCGAAGGAGGCCATCGTCTGCACGCCGAACTGATTCCAGTGGAATTCGGCCCGCTGCAACGTCACCGGATCGGCGAGTTGCGGATGGAACTCGACGGCCTGCTCCAGAGCCCAACGCCAGCGCTGACCGTCGGTCTCCGCCGACTCGAACGTCTTCGGCACGCGGTGATAGACCGGTTTGCCGTCCGCATCGACCGGCGCGCCGGGGCTTTCGCGCCACGATCCCCAGCCTGGCTCATAATCGGGCAGTTGGTCGAGGTTCGTCAGGTACTGGAGCCGCCACGACTCGGCAAAACCGTTGTTATTCAGCAGAATGTCGGCCAGGCTCAGCAGAAAGTCGCCCACTTCCGCGTGGTTCGGCTCTTGTTTGGCCAGCGGCAGGGCCTGCGCCATCAGTTGCAGCGCTCGCACGCGGTCGCGATCCGACGCGTTGACGACCTGCCCGCCGCCGCGGTGATCGCCCCGCTGGAACTTGCCGGCGATCAGAAAACCGTGATGTGGCAGTTCCATATACTGACGGGCAGCGGCCCACAACAGTCGCCAGTTGTTCTTGTGGATCGCGACGGCTGCCTCAATCATCGCATCGGTCTCATCCACGCGGTTGAGTTGCTGGAGGCACTGCACGGCCATGCGAAGATCCTCACCGGCCTGGCGGACATCGTCCTTCGGATCCAGAGCCAGCCCGCGAAAGCCCTCGTAGGCTTCCTTATAGTTGCCGTCCTGGAACATCTTCTGAAACGTCTGGCGATTAGGCGGCGCAGGCCGCGGTTCGACGGCATTTCCCATAGTCAAGACTCCCAAGACAATACTGAGGGGCAACAACACGGCAAATGCACGGGCCAGGCTCATGGCAAACCTCCTGTTTCATTCCGGCGATGCCCCTTGCTTGCCGGCAATTTCGGTCAAGGGGTACGACGCCTCTACCCGGCATTGTCTCCGCGAAGCCCCTTTCCGGCAAGGCGCTACGCCATTTACCCCCGAACGGCTCCTCCATCCCTCGTTTTTTCTCCTTTCCCCTTTCCCTTTTTCCCTTCTCTTCTTCCCTCGGCGTCCTCTGCGGTTAGTCTTCTTTCCTAACCGTTTCCATCGCCTGCCGGGTGGGCACTGCCGAAATCCGTTGAAGCGCGACCAGGCTGATTCGTTTTACTCGCGACGACAGATGAGTTAAGTTGAGGAATGTTGTCACCTCCTACACTTCCCCCGCAAGAGATGCCATTGAAGATCATCGAGGATGCCACTTGCACCTTCTGTGGCTGTCTGTGCGACGATATCCAACTGAAGGTCGATGGCCACCGCATTGTCGAAGCCGAAAACGCCTGCCCTCTGGGCCAGGCGTGGTTTCTGGCCCCTCAGCCCGCCGACGTTCCGGCGTGCCTTATCGACGGCCAACCGGCCGCTTTGGAGGAGGGAATCCGCCTGGCCGCGGAAATCCTCACCACGGCCCGCTATCCGCTGATCTACGGACTGAGCGACACGACGTGCGAGGCTCAGCGGGTGGCCGTCGGCATCGCCGACCGGATTGGCGGCTCGGTCGACACGACGACGAGCATTTCGGGCGGTTCTGCGGGGATGACGCTCGACGGCGTCGGCGACGTTACTGCCACGCTCGGCGAAATCTTGCACCGCGGCGATCTGATCTTCTTCTGGGGTACGGATCCGGCCGAAAGCCACCCGCGACACTTCACCCGCTATAGCCTTACGCCCAAGGGCATCTGGACCCCGCGGGGCCGCGAAGATCGAACGTGCGTCGTCATCGATGTGCGAGAGACCGAGACCGCCCGGGCCGCCGACCTTTTCCTCCAGATCGATGCAGGAAAAGACTTCGAGGCCCTCTGGACTCTGCGAGCGTTGGCAAACGGACTCGATTTGGACTCGGAGCAAGTCGAGCGCGAAACGGGTGTTGCCATGGCGGCCTGGCAGGAACTGATGGATCGGATGAAACAGGCGCACTATGGCGCGATCCTCTTCGGCACGGACCTTTCGATGCCGGGCGGGGCCGTCTCGGCGCTGGTGCGCGACATGAACGAGCATACCCGTTTCGTCTCCAGGCCGATGCGGGGCGGCGGCAACGTGGCTGGGGCGGACAACGTATTGACTTGGCGAACCGGCTACCCATTCGGCGTGAATCTCTCCCGCGGCTATCCGCGCTTCAATCCCGGCGAGTATACGGCGGCCGATCTCTTGCGCCGCGGCGAGGCCGATGCCGCCCTGATCGTCGCGTCCGATCCGATGGACAACTTCCCGGAGGCGGCGAGGGAACACCTGGCTTCCATCCCATCGATTGCAATCGATTCGCGTCCGACGGCGACCACTCGCCAAGCCACGGTTGCCTTTCGCGTGGCCACCTACGGGATCAACGTGGCAGGCTCCGTCTACCGCACGGACGACGTGCCCCTTCCGCTTCGCCCCGCCGTCGCCTCGCCGTTGCCGAGCGATTTGGAAATCCTACGAGAAATCGAGCGGTTATTCGGGGAACTTCTGTAGCGGGGCGAGGGAGTTTTTCGACAACGCGACTTTTCTGCAATTCGACTTGGGCGAGACTGGAAGTCGCAAGTGGAAGAGGAGACTCGATTTGGACCGCAGGTCGTGCGCGCAAGTCTGCACCGGCCGAAAGCTGGGTGGCGAAAAAAGAGCATGCCGAAGCTTTGTCCGGCCAGCCGCGAAGAGGAGTGGCAGAATCAGGGGGGCAGCCTCGGCGAGAGGCCGCCTGCTGCAACTGCTCTCGATGCAAGGCAAAGTCCACCATACTTCATTCGCGTCAACGAGCGGCGGAAATGGATATGGTGTCCGCGGAATTCGTCTCGTCCGTATGAGCGGAGTCGAATTGCTCAGCGCGGATTGCCCTTGGCAGTTTCGACGCCTTTTCCCAGGTTCCAGCCTATCCCCAGTTTCTCCGCCGATTTCTCGGGATTCTCGCGTAATCTCTCATCGGCATATTCAAGCACCAGCGCATCGGTTGTCAGGTCTCATCCCAGCCATTCGCAACTCGAAAACCGCCTCTCCCTGAACCACCTCCTCAGCAACCGCCAGCCCTCCCTGCCCGCGATAATGGCCCCCGTTCAAACCGCGTTCGATACTATTACGTCAGCAATGCCGAGGCGGAAACGCCCTGGCAGACGATGGCGATGGTCAGCGGCACGCGTTGGTACGTGGAGGAGTATTTGGAAGACGGAAAGATGTATCCGGGTATGGCCGATTACGAACTCCGGTCTTGGCCCGGTTGGCACCATCACATGAGCCTGGTCGCCCTGGCTCATCTGTTCGTGACGCTCAGCAAACGCGACCTGAAAAAAGACACGCCCGAGTTGACGTTGGACATGGCCGTGCAACTGTTGCGATCCGCATTTGCCCCTTCTTTCTGTTTAACGCGAATGGGGGTGATGGAATAACCAGATCAACGCTATTGCTGGAATTCTGCGGAGCAATTCGATGGCGTCTCTCTGGGAAATAGCCCCCAATGGAGTGCTATAGCCGGGGCGAAACTCCGATAGGCGGAGATCCTTCACCCAGTTGAGATCCGGGTGAAAGCCGCTTCGTTTTAGCATCGTGCCCATTTTCGATTCGGCCTTCTCTGGTGGTGTCCTGTTGAATTCGCCTCGTTGCCGGCATTGCACACTGATGTACACTGATTGCAATGCTTGCGTGCGGCGGCGCAAATCCGCTCCATCCGGCAAATTACGCCGACACGGCATACCTTCCCCTTGATATCCGCGTTTTTGGTGGGGGAACTTTGCACGGCGTCTTTCTTTTCCGCTAATCTTGAGGGGAGCCCGTCGAATGACTTGGGGGGCACGCAGCGTGCCTGCCGCGAGTCGGTCACGAGTCGAAGGGCAAACCATCGGTTGAGGCCAGTCCGATGCTCGAATTGTGGAATCAAAGCATAGCTGCGGTGAATCTCCCCTACACGATCCTGCTGGGGCTCGTCTTCCTCTACTGGATCCTCTACATCGTCGGCGCGGTGGGCGAGGATCTGTTGGATTTCGCCGGCTTGGACGTGGATGCCGACCTCGACGCCGGCGGAGGCGTCGAGGCGGATGTCGACGGCGACATCGACGTCGGCCACGGACATTCCGGCGGGCTGCTCGGTTCGGCGCTGCACTTTTTTCATGTCGGCGAAGTGCCGGTGATCCTCATTTTCAGTGTGCTCGTGCTCGCCATGTGGGTTGTCTCCGTGCTGACCAACTACGCCATCGGTAACTCTAGCGCGCTGGTGGCCGCAGCGTTGTTCCCGCCGATCGTGTTGGCGGGGTTGGTCATCACCAAAACCGCCATCGGTCCCTTTGCGCCGCTGTTGAAGAACCTCTTCGACCAGAGCGGCGACAAAGTGGAACTGATCGGCCGCCGCTGCGTCGTCAGCTCGTCGGAAGTGACCGGCGAGTACGGCCAGTGTGAAATTGCCAGGACGGGGGCTCCCCTTCTGTTGAATGTCCAGGCCAGGCAAGGCGAGCGGCTCGCCCGCGGCGAAGAAGCCGTGATCTTCGATTACGACAAAACGAACAACGTCTACTTGATTGCAAAGCTCGATATCCATGCGACCTCGAAGGAGGGCTGAATGATGGCGGAACTGTTGGCGGGATTGACGTACGTCGTCGTTGGGACGGTGGTACTTTTGCTGGTCGGCGGCCTGGTGATGGCCGTGCGCTGCTGGCGGAAGGTGGAGCAAGGGACCGCCTTGATCGTGGTGGGCGGCAAGCAGCCGACGGTCCACTTTTCCGGAGTGATCGTGCCGCCGCTGATCCGCCAGACGGAGATCATGGATATCTCGATCAAACGCATCGAGATCTTCCGCCACGGCACGGAAGGGCTGATCTGCAAGGACAACGTCCGCGCCGACATCAAGGTGGCCTTCTTCGTCCGCATCAACAACACTGAGGAGGACGTGCTCAAGGTGGCGCAGTCGATCGGCGCGGAACGGGCGTCGCAGCAACAAGCGATGATTGAATTGTTCGATGCCAAGTTCTCCGAGGCGCTGAAGACGGTCGGCAAGCAATATGACTTCGTCGATCTCTATACGTCGCGGGAGAGCTTCAAGGATCGCATCCTCAAGATCATCGGCCGCGATCTGAACGGCTACATTCTCGACGACGCGGCGATCGACTACCTCGAGCAGACGCCGGTCGAGCACCTCAACCCCAACAACATCCTCGACGCCGAGGGGATCAAGAAGATCACCGACCTGACCGCGCAGCAGCAGGTGTTGGCCAACAACATCACCCGCGAGAAAGAAAAGGTCATCAAGAAACAGGACGTCGAGGCCCGCGAGGCGATTCTGGAACTGGAACGCCAGCAACGGGAGGCCGAGGAGAAGCAGCAGCGCGAGGTGGCTTCGGTCACCGCGCGGGAGCGGGCTGAAGCCAAGAAAATCGAAGAGGAAGAGCGGCTCAAGGCGGAGCGCGCCCGCATCACCGCCGACGAAGAGATCGCCATCGCCGAGGAGAACCGCAACCGGCAGGTGATCGTGGCCTCGCGAAACCGTGAGCGGACCGACAAGGTAGAGGGGGAGCGGGTCGAGAAGGACCGGCTGTTGGAGGTCACCGAGCG
This sequence comes from Rhodopirellula sp., assembly GCA_012728855.1. Taxonomy (GTDB): domain Bacteria; phylum Planctomycetota; class Planctomycetia; order Pirellulales; family Thermoguttaceae; genus JABWBD01. The sequence continues at coordinate 27,790 of JAAYEH010000704.1, forward strand.
GGAACGGATCGTTACCCTGGCTCAGATCGAGAAAGAGAAGGCGATCGAGACCGAGAAGCGGGCGATCCAGGATGTGATCCGCGAGCGGGTGGTGGTCGAACGGGCGGTGGTCGAGGAGCAGGAGAGGATCAAGGACACCCACGAATTTGCCACGGCCGAGCGAGCCAAAAAGGTGGCGATCACCAACGCGGAGCAGCAGGCCCAGGAGGCATTGGTCAAACAGATCAAGGCGGCCGAGGCAGCCCGCGATTCGTCGAAGTTCCGGGCCGAGGAGGAAGTGATTGCCGCGGAGGCCAAGCGCAACGCCGCCGAAAAGGAATCGGCCGCCAAAAAGATTCTGGCCGACGGCATCACGGCGGAAGAAGCGGCGTTGGGGCTGGCTGAGGCGAACGTCATCGAGCGGAAGGCGCTGGCCGAAGCCCGCGGCCTGGAAGCGAGGGCGGATGCCCTCCAGAAGGAAGGCTTCGCCGAGGCCAATGTTCTGGAGAGGAAGGCGCTGGCCGAGGCAAAGGGGCTGGAGGCCAAGGCCGCGGCCACCGAGAAGCAAGGCGCGGCGGAAGCTTCGGTAATGCTGCAGAAGTACAATGCCGACGCCTCCGGCATCAGCGAAAAGGCCAAAGCGATGAAGCTCTACAACGACGCCGGCAAGGAGCACGAGGAGTTCAAGCTGCGGCTGGCCAAGGAGAAGGAGATCGAGTTGGCGGCGATTCTCGCTCAGCAACAGATCGCCGCCGAGCAGGCCGGTATCGTAGGCAACGCCTTGAAGTCGGCCAAGATCGACATCGTCGGCGGCGAGACGGAATTCTTCGACAAGATCACCGGCGCGATCGCCTCGGGTAAGACGATCGACCGCTGGGTCGCCAATAGCCAGGTGCTCCGTGACGTGAAGGGGACGTTTTTCAACGGCGAGGCTGATGGCTTCCAGAAGAAGCTCGCGGAGTTCATGGCGCAGTTCAACCTCGGCAGCGAGGATGTCAAGAACCTCTCGATCGCGGCGCTGATCGCCAAGATGACGACGATGACCACTGACAACGCCGTCCGCCAGGAGTTGGACAACCTGCTCGGATTGTTCCGCGCGGCCGGACGGCACGAGAGCCCGGTTTCAACGTTGGACGTGAAGTGATCTATGTCTACGACGGATACGACCAACCAAGCCGGGCCGGAGACCGGCGGCGACGCGATCGAGCGCGGCACATACGAGGTGATTCGCAATCGATTGAGCGCCGCCGGGCGCGAACTCCGCGGGCGGCTCGATCAACTCAATGCCGCCCGCAAGGAGGTCTTCGGCGCGATCGAGACCGCCCTGCTGGCGACCGAACGGGTCACCACCGACCATCATTGCGTGCCTCGCGACATGGTGGCGGTGGGCAACTGGTTCCTCTTCGGCTACAACGTCCACCTCGGCCTGAAATCGGCCGCCACGCTCGACGACGTTTTCGCCGTCTACCGCTTCGAGAACCTCACCTTCTCGCGGTTGCCGTTGGACGCCATCGCCGACGAGCGGTTTGCGCGCGATTTTCAGGAGTTGTTCAAGTACTATCGCAACACGCGGTTCTCGAAATTCGCGGTGATCGGCCCGCACCTGTTCATGGTTTTCCGCACGGGACCGGACGTCCGCGACATCAAGACGTTCAAATGGCTGATCCAGGGCGACCGGATCGTCTACCTCGACAATCGCAGCGACCACGAGTTCCACTTTCCGCCACAGCATGAGTTCACCTGGCGGCGGACGCACCGCGACATGCACACCGCGGGCCTGCACCCGCACATCTCGATCGAAGACCGGCTCTTCGTCGAGACCACCGAGGGCGACCTGACGATCAAAATCGAGAACAACACCGACAGCGGCGAAGGCATCTACGCCGAACCGGTGGCCAACCCCGACCAGACCCTCGACGACGCCGAGATCTTCTATACGATCGTCGGCAACCTGATCCTCTTGAAGATTCGCCCCTATCAGGAAAGCCGCTTCCGCTATTTCATCTACAGCGAGAAGACGCAGCGGGCCCACCGCATCGATTCCATTGAAAACGCCTGCGTGCTCCTGCCCGACGACCACGGGCTAATCTTCGCCAACGGCTATTTCCTCCAGACGGGCGAGACCAAGACGTTCGACAATGCGCTGTCGGAGATGGTTTTTCGCCAGCGGGTGCAGTCGCCCAATGGCGAGGACTACCTCTACGTCTTCTACAATCGTCCCGAGGGAGTCTACATCCTGCTCTCCTACAACTTGATCGAGCAGCAGGTTCGCACCCCGGTGATCTGCAACGGCTTCTCGCTTTTCGAGAACGGCCAGATCGTCTACTTCAAGGGGCAGGCCGAGCCGCAGCGGCACCACACCTTGCAGATCTGGCAGACCCCCTACGTCGGTCCCGACTACAAGATCCCCACGCAGAACGAATCCTTCCTCTACAAGATCGGCAACCGCGACATCGTTCGCGGAATGGCCGAGTGCAACGAGGTGCTCGGACTGATCGGCAAAGAGGACAGCTACGCCAACCTCTTCATCGACCTGGCCAAGCAAACTTCCGACGTGCTCGATGCCTACCATTGGCTCGCCAGCGCGGAGGCTTTCAATCTCCGCGAGGTGCTCCTGCGCGTCAAAGAGACGGCGGAAGCCGCCATCGGGGAGTTTGAGAAGGTCACCGCGGTCCGCCGCGCCACGGAAGCGGAACTTCAGCGCGTGAGCCGGAAAACAGCGACGATCCAGAGCGCCGTGCGGGCCAGACGGTTCGAGGCGATCGGAGATTACGTGGCGTCGCTGATCGATCTGCGGTCTGTCCGCGGAGAGATCATCTCATTGCGGAGTCTCCGTTACATCCAGAGCTGCCAGGTCGATGCGCTGGAAAAGGGCGTCGAAGAGAGCGCCCAGCGCGTGGCGGAATCGTGCGTGCGATTCTTGCTGCGAGACGAATCGCTGCGGCCCTACCACGAAGCGGTTGCCGCGCATCGTTCCAAGGTCGAACTGGTCGAAAAGGTCGCCGATGCGAAGGAGTTGGAGGCGAGGATCGTTACCACGGCGAGCGAGTTGGAGATGCTCGTGGAGATCGTCAGTAATCTGAAGATCGACGACGCCACCGAGCGAACCGCCATCATCGACGGCATCTCGGCGATTTTCTCGCAGTTGAACCAGATCCGCGCCGGGGTCAAGACCCGCATCCACGACCTGATGAAGGTCGAGGGGGCCGCCGAGTTCGCCTCGCAGTTGAAACTGCTGGGCCAGGCCGTGGTCAACTATCTCGACGTTTGCGATGCGCCCGAAAAGTGCGAGCAGTATCTGACGAAGATGATGGTTCAGATCGAGGAACTCGAAGGGCGATTTGCCGAATTCGATGAATTCGTCGTCCAACTCGCCGAAAAGCGGGAGGATGTCTACAACGCCTTCGAAACCCGCAAGCTCCAGCTCATCGAAGCTCGCAACCGCCGCGCCACCGCCCTGGCCGCGGCGGCCGACCGCATTCTGAAAGGGATCAAAGGCCGCGTCGACGGACTGGCCGCGATCAACGAAATCAACGGCTATTTCGCCGCCGATATGATGATCGAGAAGATCCGCGACATCGTCCGCCAACTCGGCGAGATGGGCGACTCGGTCAAGGTCGACGACATCCAGAGCCGCCTGAAGACAATCCGGGAAGACGCCGTCCGCCAACTCAAAGACCGCCAGGATCTCTACGAGGAAGGCGACAACGTCATCCGGCTGGGCAATCACCGTTTCTCGGTCAATACGCAGGCGTTCGACCTGACCACGGTGCTCCGCGACGGCGAGATGTTCTTCCACCTCAGCGGTACCAATTACTTCGACCGCATCGACGATCCGGCCTTGCTTGCCACCCGCGACGTCTGGAGCCAACAGATCATCTCGGAAACCAAGGACGTTTACCGCGGCGAATACCTGGCATGGCGGATCTTGCTAGCCGAGGGCGCGAGCGATGTTCCACCGGCGGCGACGCTCCTGGCCTATACGGCCGACGAGTTGCTCGCCTTCATCCAGCGCTATATGGGACCGCGCTACGCCGAAAGCTACGTCAAGGGGGTCCACGATCACGACGCGGCCCGCATCCTCCGCGGGTTGCTGGAGATGCGCAGCACGATCGGCCTCTTGCGTTACCATCCGCGGGCCAGAGCGCTGGCCGTCGCGTTCTGGTCGCAATTGCCCGACGGGCCGGACAAGGAGTTGATCGCGGCCAAGCGGCGAGGCGTAGGAGCGATTCGCGGGCTGTTCCCGTCGAGCAACGGCGACGAGCACCAGTCGGGCGAGATCGCCGATCTGATCCGCGATTACGTCGGAGCGACGCGGCTCTTTCCCGCCGAGCATGTCGAGCAAGCGGCCGAATACCTGGCGGAAGAATTGGCCGGAGCAGGACAATTTTCGATCAGCCCCGTCGCCCGCGATCTCTGTCAGGCGTTCTATCGCTATCTCGAAGAGCGGTCGTACACCGAACGCTACGAAAAAGCTCTCAAGGAGGTGGAACACGACGGCGCCAGCGCCTTGGCGCTGGGGCTGGAGTGGGTGCGAGCGTTTCTCGCCACGCGCGACAGCCGGGAGGAGGCCGACTATACGGAGGAGGCCGCTACCCTACTGGCCGGTCGGACGTTCGATCCCGGTCGCGCCGTCGATGTCTCGGTAAGCCGCGACCTGGCCGAGATGGTCGGCGACCATCCGGTGATCGAGAACCGCGTCTATCGGCTCAACTATCACCGCTTTACCCAGCGGCTGGACCGCCACGTCCGCGAGGTCGTGCCACGCTTCGAGGCGTATGGCACACTCAAGAAGGCACTGCTGGACAAAGAGCGCCAGCGGATGCGGCTGGAGGAGTTTCGGCCACGGGTGTTGACCTCCTTCGTCCGCAACAAGCTGATCGACCAGGTCTACCTGCCCTTGGTGGGCGACAACCTGGCCAAGCAGATTGGCGCGGCCGGCGAGGCGAAGCGGACCGACCGGATGGGCATGTTGCTGGTCATCTCGCCGCCAGGCTACGGCAAGACGACGTTGATGGAGTACATCGCCAACCGGTTGGGGCTGGTTTTCATGAAGATCAACGGCCCCGCCCTGGGCCACCAGGTCACCTCGCTCGATCCGGCTGAGGCCCCCAACGCCGCCGCTCGCGAAGAGATGGAGAAGCTCAATCTCTCCTTCGAGATGGGCGACAACGTGATGATCTATCTCGACGACATCCAGCACTGTAATCCGGAGTTGCTGCAGAAGTTCATCTCGCTCTGCGATGCGCAGCGGAAGATCGAGGGCGTTTGGCGCGGCAGGACGCGGACCTACGATCTGCGGGGCAAGAAGGTGGCCGTGGTGATGGCCGGCAATCCCTACACCGAGAGCGGCGAAAAGTTCAAGATCCCCGACATGCTCGCCAACCGCGCCGACACCTACAACCTCGGCGAAGTGATCGGCGGCAACGCCGGGCTGTTCGAGATGATCTACCTGGAAAATGCCTGCACTTCCAATCCCGTACTCAACCAATTAGCCACCCGCAGCCAAAAGGACGTCTACGCGGTGATCCGCATGGCGGAAGGGACCGACCGCGAAGGCGTGGACCTGGAGGGGAATTACTCGTTGGCCGAGTTGAACGAGATGGTCGCCGTGGTGCGGAAGCTGATGCGGGTTCGCGACGTGGTGCTGCGCGTCAACGAGGAGTATATCCGCTCGGCCGGCATGAGCGACGACTACCGCACCGAACCGCCCTTCAAGCTCCAGGGTTCCTACCGCAATATGAATCGCATCACGGAGCGGGTGGTCGCCGTGATGAACGACGAGGAACTCGAGGCGCTGATCTTGTCGAGTTACCAGAACGACGCACAGACGCTGACCACCGGGGCCGAGTCGAACTTGCTGAAATTCAAGGAACTGACAGGCAAGCTGACGCCCACGGAAGCCGAACGGTGGGACGAGATCAAGACCACCTTCCGCCGCAACCTGCGGCTTCGCGGGCTGGACGAGCAGTCGCAAGCGGGGCAGGTGATCGCCGAACTGGGAGGTCTGGGCGAAGGACTCGACGCGATTCGGAAGGCCGTCGCGCGGGCGGCGACCGAAATGATCGCCGCCGACGGCAAGACCTCGGCCGCCGAGACGGTCTGGAAGACTTCTTTTGATGCGGAAACGCTGGAACTGCTCCGTTCGCTTGCCGAACCGTTGAAATCTCTTTGCACGCAGCCGGCGCGATCATCGGCACCGGCGGTGGAAGTGGTCAACAAGGTTCCCACGGCCATTCTCAGTGTTCTGCGCGAGCAATTCCGGCTGATGCAGGGTTGGATGGAGCCTCTTCACCGGCAGAGCACGAACGTGGGAACGGAGATCCACGGTCTTCGCAAGACGCTCGAGGAGACGCTGGCCGCCTATCAGCGACTGGTGGAGCGTCTGGAGGAAGCGGCGCGCAAGGGCGACGCTCTCTACGAAAGCCTGGCACGCGATCAGGTCCGCAGCGAGCATCCTGGAAAGCCCTAACAAAACCCCGGCCCACCGAATACCGGCAGCCCGGCTGCTCTCCATCGTGCCCGGCGAGATTCCAGCATCGGAGCTGATGGTAGCAGCCCGACTGCGTCTTCGGTACGCAAGGCCGATTATCGCGATTTTACCGCTTCTAACGCCGGAGACGGCGGATTTCGGCGGAAGTCTTGCGCGGGCGACCGCGGCCCCCGGGCGTAAGCTATGCTTTCCGAGGAAACCGGTACAGCAAGATGCCTGGGCGGGGGCGGTGCTCACAACGTCCTTCCGCCGGCCGCAAAGCTATGGAACGCAGTCTATGAAAACGCTCAACACTCCCTCACGCGCCGCCGACTCCAAAGAGAACACGTTCGAACAACTGAAGCAAAGGATCCACAGCAAGCTCGTCGACAAGCTGGATATGTCGCGGATCGGCGAATTGGAGGGGGACGTCCTGCGGCGGGAGATTCGCCTGGTGGTCGAACACCTCTGCGACACGGAAGACACCCTGCTGAATCGCAGCGAGCGCGACCGGCTGGTCGACGAAGTGCTCGACGAGACGTTCGGCCTCGGGCCGCTGGAAGTTCTGCTCAAGGATCCGACGATCAGCGACATTCTGATCAACGGGCCGAAGAACATCTACTGCGAACGCCGCGGCAAGATGGAGAAGACGAGCGTTACCTTTCGCAACAACGATCACCTGCTGCAAATTGTCGACCGGATCATCTCCAAGGTCGGTCGCCGCGTCGACGAGACCTGCCCGATGGTCGACGCGCGGATGGCGGACGGTTCCCGCTTCAACGCAATCATCCCGCCGCTGGCCTTGGACGGCGCCGCGGTGTCGATCCGCCGCTTCGGCGCCAATCCACTGAAACTGGAGGATCTCCTCAACTACAAGGCGTTTACCCCCGAGATGGTGATGCTGCTGGAGGGCGCCATCAAGGCACGACTGAACATCCTCATATCCGGCGGGACCGGCTCCGGTAAGACGACCCTGCTTAATACGCTTTCCAGCTTCATTCCCAACACCGATCGCATCGTAACGATCGAGGACGCCGCCGAACTGCAGTTGCAGCAGGACCACGTAGTGCGTCTGGAAACCCGTCCGGCGAATATCGAAGGCAAGGGGGCGATCACGGCCACGGACCTGGTGCGAAACGCCTTGCGCATGCGTCCGGAACGGATCATCATCGGCGAGTGCCGCGGACCGGAAACCCTGGACATGCTGCAAGCCATGAATACCGGCCACGAGGGATCGATGACGACGTTGCACGCCAACACCCCGCGCGACGCCATCGCCCGCATGGAGACGATGATCATGATGGCCGGCTTCGAGCTTCCTTTGAAAGCGATGCGGACGCAGATTGCCAGCGCCGTCCACCTCATTGTTCAGGCGAACCGCCTGCAGGGAGGGCCTCGCAAGATCACGCACATCACCGAGGTCGTCGGAATGGAACAGGATACGGTAGTGATGCAGGACATCTACACCTTTGAAAAAGACGGAATGGATGAAAACGGCCGGGCATACGGCCGGTTTATCGCACACGGCATCCGGCCGACGTTTATGCCGCGGCTGGAATCGGCCGGGGTGCGGTTGCCGGCGAGTGCTTTCCGCCAGCGCGTCATGATGGAGGATTAATCGTCGCTTATGACTTCGGTACTGATCATCGCAATCGCAGCGTTTGTCGGCGTCGCCGCACTGGTCGGCGGCGTGGCCATGATGCTCCGGCAACATCCAAGCAGCCGCATCGAAGATCGGCTGGATTTGCTCACCGGGGCCGCCACGCCCGGCAACCGAGACGGCCTTCTGAAGCAGAAGAGCGTCTTGACACAACCCTTGGACGCCGCTCCCGGTATTCTGGAATCGGCCTTGAACCGGTTCGGCAACATCGGCAGGCTCCTGGAGCAAGCCGACACTTCGCTCTCCGTCGCGCAGCTCGGCCTGGCCTGCGCCCTGATGGCGGCGGGCGGGGCCGGCGTCGGGCTGGTGATGAGAATTCACCCGATGTTCTTGCCGGTGCTGGCGGGCTTCATGGCCACGCTGCCCGTAGGCTGGATCCTTTGGCGTCGGAGACGGCGGCTGAAAGCCTTTGCCGTGCAACTTCCCGAAGCCCTGGAGATGCTCTCCCGCGCCTTGCGATCCGGGCAAAGCCTCGGCGCGGGATTCAATTTGGCGGCCAACGAAATGGGCGGTCCCTTAGGCAAGGAATTTCAGCGGGTCTTCGAAGAGCAGAACTTGGGAATCGCGCTCGACGAGTCGCTCGATTCCTTGACGGATCGGGTGCCCAACCTCGATCTGCGTTTCTTTGTCACCGCGGTGATTCTGCAGCGTCAGACCGGCGGCGATTTGGCGGAGATTCTCGACAAGATCGGTTCGCTCATCCGCGAACGATTTCAGATCTGGGGCCAGATCCAGGCGTTGACCGGCGAGGGACGACTGTCGGGCATTGTCCTGCTGGCGTTGCCGGTAGTCCTCTTTTTGGCAGTGTACCGCTTGAATCCCGATTACATCACGGTTCTTTTCGTGGATCCGATGGGCAAGAAACTGCTCGCCGGAGCGATCGTACTGCAAGTCCTCGGGGCGTTGTGCATCCGTAAAATCATTGATATCAAAGTTTGAGCCGACCATGATTCTTGCCGACTTGATCAACTACGAAAGCTTGCTGCCCGTGGCCGTCTTTGGGATGTTCGCGGCGTTGGCCTGGTGGATTTTGGAGTCCGTAGGCGGGAGGCGCTCGCGGACGGTGGAGCGTCTCGAGGAGTTCAGTAATCCCCGCGCGCGTCGCGCCGGCGAACCGCGCACCGTCAAGAAGACCGATGCGGTCACCAAGATGCTCGAAAGGGCCACGCCCGCCCTGGCCAGGCCGCTGGAGCCGAAAAACGAATTTGAAAAGAGCAAGCTCAAGAGCAAGCTGGCCCACGCGGGCTTCCGCGGCGAGGGGGCGCCAAGCATCTTCCTCGGATTGAAATTCGCCGGACTGGTAGCCGCGCTCTGCTTGGGTGGCGGAACCGTTCTGACGCTCAGCGGCATCTCGCAGAGATCGGTGATGGCGTCGATCGCCGTGGCGGGACTGATGTTCTACCTGCCCGATCTGGTCGTCTGGTTCCTCGGCAAAAGCCGCAAGGACGCCATTTTCCTGGGACTGCCCGACGCCTTGGATCTGATGGTGGTTTGCGTGGAAGCCGGGCTTGGCCTGGATCAGGCCATGCGCAAGGTTTCCGAAGAGATGAAGAAGAGCTACCGCCTGATCGCCGAGGAATTCGGCCTGTCGAACTTCCAACTGCAAATGGGGCGGCCTCGTACGGAGGTTCTCCACGAACTGGGCGCGCGGACCGGTGTGTCCGACCTGCGAACGCTTGCCGGCGTATTGATCCAGGCCGACAAATTCGGGTCGAGCGTCGCCCAGGCGCTGCGGGTGCAGAGCGATGCCATGCGTGTTCGCCGCCGCCAATTGGCGGAGGAGAAAGCCGCCAAGACGGCCGTCAAATTGATTTTCCCGCTAGTGCTCTTCATCTTTCCCGGTATCTTCGTGGTGCTGGTCGGCCCGGCCGCGATCACGATGGTCCGCGAAATGTTCCCGAAAATGTCCGGAGGCTAGGCCGGCTGGGCAGACTATTCCGCCGGCCGAAAGGATGTCCCAGTGCCGTCCGAGCCCTGCCGATAATGACCGATGCGGGCGCTTTGTCCGTGGACGTTCTTTAACCTTTCGGCTGACAATTCGGCCCTAGCTCCCCGGGGGACCGTCTCGATGAAGGCTTGGCTCCTATCCACCGTCGTAATCGCCCTGGTTTTTTCCGCCTGGGCGGTTCCCGCACAGTCTCAATGCCTGGATGAATTCTTCCATTCCGTTAAACGCGATTTCCGGCGGAACAACTGCTGGCCGGAGCCTTTCGTGCGACCTGATCGGGTCGCCACGCGAGTCCCCTTCGCCATGATGGTCAACGCCGGCTGGCAAAACCAGAACCTGCTGGGCGCCTACCATTTCGATGAGAACGGCGTCGATTTGAATGAGGCTGGCGAGTTGAAGGTTCGCGCGATCCTCGCCGAAACACCTCCGCACCACCGCAACATCTATGTGGAGCGGGCCCCTACGCAAGACCGAACGGTTGCGAGGGTTGCGGCGGTGCAGAAGCGGGCTGCGGAATTGTCACTGTATGGGGAAACGCCGGCGGTGTTCGTGTCGAACGTTCTCGCCCCGGGTTGGCCTGCCGACGAAGTCGATGCCATTGGCCGCAAGTTCTACGCCTCGGCGCCCGAGCCGCGTTTGCCCGACTTTGAACGCAGCTCCGACAACTAACGGCGCCCCTCCCAAGCCACCCCGTCCGTTTTTGCGAAACAGCCCCGCTACTGCCGACAACCGAGGCGTTAATGCTGCCGCAGACTGATGTGCAGCAGCCGGGCTGACTGACTTTTTGCCATCTTGCCGGGGAGTTGTATCTTTACGCCCATGCCAAGGAAGACGAAGTTCCGTACCACCAGAAGCCCATCTTGCGGGTGGTCCGATTCGTTCAGCGGACCGGTCTGAGTCGTTAAAGTCTTTCTAATCGTTCACATCCGTTTCAGGTCAAAGGTTCCCGCAACCGATGAAAAGATAAGCCGGCGGAGTCGACCGGAAGCAAGCCGATGTCGGTGTCGTCGCGATAGTGCCTCGTTCCGAGGGTTCCACGGAGGGTGGGTGTGAAGATGGCATTTCTCAGCCGACTGGCTATTGGGTGGGGTCTGTTCGTCCTTGCGGCTGGGTGCGCTACCCAGTACGAGTCCGGAATACGCGGGCTGAACGTCACCGGGTCCGGTCCAAGCAACTCCCTTGGTGCCGCAGAGGCGACCACGTCGAAAATCGCTCCACCAAGTCGCAACGCGGAGCCCTTAAGCCGGTCCGAGGTGGCTCGGGCAATGGCTTACGAGGGGCGCGACACGAAGGAGAGCGTGCGGCAGACGGCAGGGCAGTCGCCGGTGACTGCCGTTTCATCATCGATCAAGCAGGGGGTCGGCAAGATCACCGATTTCTTCACTCCGGACCCGGTTCCCGTGTCTCGGAACGACCCCACATCTCTGGCCAACGCCTCCAGCCCGGGGCCAGAACTTTACGTGGCAATGGCACGGCTCAACGAGCAAACGGGAAAGGGCGTCGAGGCGGAGCAGCAGTATCGCAAGGCGCTGGCAATGCGGCCGGACGATCCGGACGCACTAGTCGGCTTGGCGCGGCTGAAAGACCGTCAGGGGCGACTGGACGAGGCGCTCGAACTGTATCGCCGCGCGGCCGAGGCCGGCCCTTCCGTGGCTGCGATCCACAACGACCTGGGATTGTGCTGCGCCCGCAATCGAAATACCCCGGAGGCGGTCACGGCGCTGCGTCGCGCTGTGGAACTTGAACCGAGGCAAAAGCTCTATCGCAACAACCTCGCCGCGGTGTTGGTGGAGTCGGGCGACAACGAGGCGGCCTTCGAGCATCTTCTCGCGGCACACGGTGAGGCGGCCGCCTGTTACAACTTGGGCTACCTCGTTCAGAAGAAAGGCCAGACCGACCTGGCGCGAAAGTTGTTTGCCAAGGCCGTCCAGAAAGACCCGTCGCTGGGCGAGGCGCGGGTTTGGCTGGAACGATTGCAGTCGGCCGAGCCGGCGGGCGGAACGCCTCCAGCGGCAATCGCATCGGCCCCGCGGCCGCCGATGTCGGCCAGCGTGGTTCGCCAGCTTCCTCCCACCGAAGCTCGGCCGGGATCGGCGGTTGCGGCTTCCTTGCCGCCGTCGGTCGGACGAGACGTCGCGAAAACTATTGAATCGCCGCTGCCGTGGCCGCGGGGTTCCGCACCAGCGCTCAACGCCCCGCTTCCGGCCGACTTGTCCGTCGGACCGAATCTCCATCCCTTGCCGCCCGTCGACGCCACTGCGAAGTAGCGATTCCCCCGTCGCGTTCAATGGCGTAAGAGTACGTCAGGCCTTCCAGCCTAACTCGGCATCGGTATAACTTCTACGAGAAGAGTTGTTGTTGTCGTAGGAGTGGAATTCCCCGTTCGCCAAGAGCAGCGAAATGGATACGGCATCCGTTAAACCGCGTAGTCCTTGGCTTGCTGGGCTTTCGGCTTTTTGTGATGATCGATGCGTCCATGTTGGCAAGGCGCAATCGCCACGCGTCCCGCAAGCGATATCAGCGGTGTGCTGGGCGATAATCGGCGAATGTCCAAGGACAGCCGAATCTCCGGGCCTATTCCGATGGCCGACTTGCACGGGAAAGCGCGGCTGATCTATTGGTCGCGTACACGCATCTTCCCCGATCCGGACGACATAACCCGCTACTCTTCCGATCCCATTCGGTGGGATCGAGTTGGGTTGCGACTTGATTGAGGACGCAGGAGTTCCTTCGCCAATTCTGGCCTGGTTCAAGAGCGGGTCGCAGCCAGTAGGTTCCGCTTGCCGAGCGGAACCTGAGCGGCTAAGTGAAGTTTCCACTCGGTGGGGCGATAGGACGCCAACTCTGCGCCCAGGTTCCGCTTGCCGAGTGGGACCTAACTTCTGTTACCTGTCAACGTCGAGATTTGAACCAGGCCCCAATTCTTAGGTCTGAATGGCCGAATCCTTTGCTTCTCGACAGATGCAACAGAAGGTATATTCGAGGATGGATTAGTGGTATGCGCACCTCTGGGAGGGGAAGTTTCGCGGCGGACAGAACCAGCCGCAGTTTCCTCCAGCAGGAAGGAACCCTCGCTTCTCTCATGACCGACCGACCAACTTTCGTCGATGCACTCCACAGCGGGGTGCTTGTTTTTGACGGCCCGATGGGAACGGAACTCTATCGGCATCATGTTTTCACCAACCGCTGTTTCGACGAGCTTTGCCTCTCCGATCCTTCCTTGATTCGACAAATCCACGCCGACTACTGCGATGCCGGGGCCGACGTGCTTACCACCAACACCTTCGGGGCCAATCGCATTGCGCTGGGCAAGTTCGGTCTTGCCGAACGACTGCGGGAAATCTGCACCGCCGGCGCCCGCATCGCCCGAGAGGTTGCCGACGGGGCCGGGCGGCCGGTCTGGGTCGCCGGATCAATCGGTCCCCTGCCGCCCCAACCACAGCAGGAGAGCGAACTGGAGGAGATGGTTGTGGAACAGGTGGAGGCCCTGGTGGCAGGCGGGGCCGACTTCATCCTTTTTGAGACGCAGCCGATGCGGCAGTCGCTCGAGCGGTCGGCCGCGGCCATGCGTCGGTTGCCCGGCGTTCCTTTTGTCCTCTCCTTTACTGTTGTCCAGCGCGCGGAGACCGCCTCCGGCGAACCGGTCGAGCGGATGCTCGCGCCGCTGCCGGAAGGCTCCCCACAGCCCATCGCCTGGGGCATGAACTGCGGCACGGGACCGGACGGGCTGCTCAGCGCCGTCGAGAAGGCGGTCCACCTGACCAACCTGCCGTTGATCGTGCAACCCAACGCCGGAATGCCCCGCGAAGTCGATCACCGCAACATCTATTTCTGCTCGCCGGAATACCTGACGAGCTACGCCCGCCAGTATGTCGATTTGGGCGTCGGCGCCGTGGGCGGCTGCTGCGGCATCACCCCGGAGCATATCCGGGAAATGGCGGCGGCGATCAAGCCGCTGGCCCGCTCCCGCGTGAGACGCGTGATGGTCGCCGAGCCGGCGGAATCGGCCGAGTTGAGGGAGCCCACCGCAGTAGCCGAGCGATCTCGCCTGGCCTGGCGGCTGACGCATGGCAAGTGGTGTACGAGCGTCGAACTGCTGCCGCCGCGTGGTTGGGATCTCAGCGCGACGATCGAAAAGTCGCGATCCCTCTATCGCCACGGGATCGACGCCATCAATATCCCCGACGGCCCGCGGGCCAGCTCGCGGATTTCCTCGCTGGTCGTCGCCGAGCGGATCCAGCAGGCGGTGGGCATCGAGGTGATCTTGCACTTCTGCTGCCGCGACCGCAATCTTATCGGGATGCAGGCCGATCTGTTGGCCTGCGCCGCTTGTGACGTCCACAACATCCTCTTCGTTACCGGCGATCCGCCCAAGCTGGGCAACTACCCGCACGCCACCGGTGTCTTCGATACGGATTCCATCGGCATGGCCGGCGTGCAGAAGAGGCTCAACTGCGGGCTCGATCTGGGCGGACAGGCGATCGAGCCGCAGACGTCGGCCTTCATCGGCGTCGGCCTCGACCCCACCGCGCTGGACCACCGGCGCGAACTGGACCGCTTCCGTCAAAAGGTCGAGGCAGGGGCGGAGTTTGCCATCACACAGCCGGTCTTTGATCCCGATGCGCTGCTGCGATTTCTCGACGAGGTCCGGCAGTACGAAATACCCATTCTTGCCGGCGTGTGGCCTCTGGCCAGTTACCGCAACGCCATGTTCCTGCACAACGAAGTCCCCGGCGTGGAGATCCCGGATGCGATTATGCAGCGGATGGCATCCGTCTCCAGCCGCGAGGAGCAGATGGCGATGGGCGTCCGCATTGCCCAGGAATCGGTGCGGCGGGTACACGACCGCATTGCCGGCATCCAGGTGAGCGCTCCGTTCGGCAAGGTGGAAACGGCGTTGGCGGTGATCGAGGGATGGAACGACAGTTATTCCCCCGCCGATCCTTGATTCTTTGCCGCCCGGTTCGTCAACCCCAGCAACAGACATCCCAAGAAAATGATAACGGGCCCTTCCCCGAGGGTCCATAACAGCGGCATCCCTACGACGATATCCAACGCGAGCATTCCGATCCCGAAGAGGATTTTCAGCACGGCGAGGCACTTCACCACCGGCAAGAGGCGGCGGACGTTGAGCGAGATAAAAAGAAACAGAGCGCCTTGGACGGCATAGAGCCCGGATTGCGAACGGGTCAGGTACTGAACGATCCGATCCGCGGGCAACTCACCCATGCCCAGACCGCGGTGAATCTCTTCCATCCAGACAAGCGGCATCACCGCCGGAATCAAGGCGGTCAAGAGAATCGCTGCATAGATCCGCAGCAAGACGATCACCGCCCGCTCGGCGCGGCTTGCCCGAATAGTCTGGTGCATAGCGACCCGTGCATCCCGTGGTTGAGCGATGACTTCGTTCCACTTGGCATCGGCGGCGCAAAGACGCCTTCGCTCAATTGCCCGCCGCCGCTGCCTCCGATTCCGCCATCACCCGGTCGTAGGCTGCGACGATCATGTCGGCTGCCGCCTCCGTACCGAGCCGATCCACCCGAATCACCAAGTCGTACAGGTGCGGATCGTTGAGATCGCGGCGGAAGAACTGCCGAACAAATTCGTTGCGGCCCCGTTCGGCATCCGCCATCCAGCGGCGGGCAGCGGCTTCGTCCAAGTTCCCCTGCTGCATGATTCGCGAGAGCCGGTACTTCTCCTCGGCAATGATCCGCACGGCCAGTCCATGGTCTCGCGGCAGCAGGAATTGGGCGCCGCGACCCACAAAGATCACGTTTCCCTTGCGGGCACGGCTAAGAACGACGCGAGCCAGATGCACGACGTACTTCTCGTGGGAAATCAGCTTGGGATCGACCCAAGCGCCCAGGATGTCGAACGCCCAGTTGGAGGTCGTCTCGTCGACCAATTCGAGCATCGACTTGGACAGGCGATAACGCTCGGCCACCTGGTCCAGAAGATTCCGGTCCATCACCTCCCAGCCGAGCCTTTGGCCCAATCTTGCCGCGAGTTCGCTGCCACCGGCGCCGACCTCTCGGGAGATGGAAATGTAGTGGCCAAGCGGCGGATGAGTCCGGTGATGACCGTGGACTCCGATCTCGCGACCGGCGATCTCTTCGGTCATCGCCCAAGCCTTCATTTGCCGCTCGGCGGCTGCGAAAACCTTGGGTTCCATGGGTGTCTGCACTCTCATGATCGGCCTCCTCGTTTGAGAGAAGATGGACTCGCGGACCATGTCGAGAAGCCGAACCCTCCCTGGCCGCGAGCGAACGACAAGCAACCGCATCGACACGCCGAGGCAGCAGACATGCCCACAGCTTGGGGCACCCGCAATGGAATTGCAGAATGCCACCTTGGAGTTATGCGCCTTCAGTTATTTTAATGGATCAGCGTAGCCAGGGGAAGCGCTTGGTGCAAAGTTTTTCCAGAATAATTATTTGGAATCAATCCTGCGGCTGGATAGGCCAAGGCATTGTGCCCGGCGAGTAGAAATCGCCAGCAGAGACTCTATCGCAAGAAATCGAATACCCCGGCAGGGCCGTAGCCGAAGTCTCTGGCGGAGAAATTCATCCCGTAGCCGTAGCCTGCCTGAAAACCAGGATAGTACCCATAACCTGGGCCGTACCCGTAACCGCGGTACATCGGTTGGTAGCCGTAACCGCCGGGGTAATACCAGCGGTAGCCATAATAACCGTAAGGGACGGACGAGTAGCCGTAGCTGCCGTGCCACCCCCGTTGAGCCTCGGCCGGAGCCACTGGAACCGCGAGCCACAACGCTCCGAGGAGCACCAGCGTAACCGTTGCCGTCCAAACTGACTTGAACATCGGAAACCTCCTTTTTGGGCATTTTGCAGGGATATAATCTTCCGACTCCCCTCGGCCGCCGGGGTGCGTCCCGGCTCATTCGCCTCAAACGCAAGCCGCTGGGGTATCGCTCACCCAAATCATACGCCAACAGGCTGCTGGAGACTCTAACCCTTGGTTACTACTCCGGCGAGAAAGCCCGACTTACTTGGGCAGACTACGGGCCGCAGTGCGCGTCGCCGCGTCCACAACAATCGCCGCGCAGCGCCTCAAGCCCTTCGCGGACGACCAACGGCACGATCACCAGGGCGGCCACGGGGTCCGCCCATGCCCAGCCGAAGGCCGCGTTGAGAGACAGTCCGACCAGCGTGGCCAGCGAAAGCCATGCGCATGTGATCGTTTCGTAGGAATCGGCCCGCAAAGCGGCGCTTCCGAGACGTTCCGCGGTTCGCAGTTTGGCCCAGCCCAAGACCGGCATGGCGACGAGAGACGCCGAGGTCAAGACAACGCCGATCACGCTCTCTTCGGCCTCCCGGCCGTAGCCGATGAGCCGCCGGGCAGCGTCGACGACGATATAGACGGCCAGCGCCAGCAGCAGGATGCCGGCGATCTTCGCCGCCGTTCGTTCTCGCTCCTCAACCCGCTGCGGCGAGCGGCGATCGAGTTCTTTGAGCAATCGCCAGAGAACGACCGAGGCGCTGGTGACCTCGATGATCGAGTCGACTCCGAAACTGAACAACGCCACCGAACTTGCCAGCAATCCCGCGGCAACGGCGATGGCGCCTTCCGCCACGTTCCAAACAATCAGTGCCCATTCGAGCCGGACCGCTCGGCGAAGAAGAGGCGTACGGGAAAAATCGGCGGACACGGCGAGGCAACCTAAACTAGTCTTTGGCGATCGTGGGCCGGCGTGCCCCGCCAATCGCCATCAGGTGCGATACCGTCCGCAGGTACATCACTCCGTCGGCGATCGCCGGCGTGCTATTGCTTCGCTCGCCGAGATCCATGCGGCTCACCAACTCGTACTTTTCCGACGCCGCGAGCACGACCAATTCGCCCTCGCGCGAGATGCAGTAGAGATGACCGCCGACGCGTACCGGTGAACCGAAGAAATTGCCGCCGACGCGCTCCTTCCAGAGAACCTCGCCCGTGGGTGCGTTCAGGCAGGTGACCACCCCTTGGTCCCCCCAGAGGAAGACAAGGGGATCCTTGGCAATCGGCGTAGGCACGTAGGGGAGAGCCCCTTTCATCTCATAGACTAACTCGGGCTTCGTGCTGTTGGCCGGATCGCCGGGGCGGACGGCTACCATCCGCCTACCGACGCCGCCCCCGCCGCAACCGGCGACAATCAGTCCCGAGGCTACGGCGGGTGAGCCGACCACGCGGTAGGTTATCACGTCGATTTCCCAGTTCACCGCCCCCGTCCGTGGATCGAGGCTGCTGACGCCATGCGCCCAACTTGATTGGATCAATTGCGGCGGCCCGCCTTCGGATTGGTAGATCAGCGGAGTGGCGTAGGCCGTCTTTTCGGTTTTCCGCGGTGTCTGCCAGCGAGTCTCGCCCGTCTTCGCATCTAGCGCGAAGGTGGAACTTTCGCCGTCCTGATCGTTCGACAAGATCACCAGATCCTCGAAGACGATCGGCGACGCGCCGTATCCGTGCTCCGCAACGAACGGCCCCACCTCTCGCCGCCAGATCTCCGCACCCGACACCTGATCCAGAGCCGCCACATGGTATTCCTCCGGCGTCGCCCAGACAAAATAGAGCCGCTCCGCGTCCAACGCGGGCGTCGACGACGCATAGCAATTGAGCTTGTGTTTCGGATGCGTGGTCGAGGCGTACTCGCGTTTCCAGATCGGGCTGCCGTCGCCCGTTCGCAAGCAGTGGATGACCTGTGTGGCATCGTCCTCGGAGGCCGACGTGACGAAGACCCGCTCACCGCAAATCACCGGCGACGAATAGCCGATCCCCGGCAATTCCACCCGCCATCGATAGTCGTCAGCGGTCCAGCGCACCGGAATGGTCGTAGCCTCGCTGATCCCTGTTCCGTTGGGGCCGCGGAATCGGGACCACGAGCCATCGGCGGCCTCGATCGCCGAAGATAAGGATATCGACAACAGTCCGAACAAAAGACAACCGCGGAAAGTCCGGTTCATTGTGCAAGTCCCTGGGGGGATGGACGGGAGGAAATTCAACCAATTCTAGCCTCCGTGGGCATGGCATGTCGACTGCCCGCACGAAACCCGTGTTGCCCCACGAGCGTCTGCCGCGCTACAATCCCTTTGCGGCGACCGCATGCCGGGGCATCACCCCTAACGCAACTTGCGGCCGCAAAACAACGAGCCGAAATAGCCGTATAAATGACGTCTATCCGTCAATCCACCGAGGGGCTGCTGATCATCGGCCACGGCACCCGCGAACCGAAGGGGGTCGCGGCCATGCTGGACATTGCCAGGCAGACGGCGGCGCTGACTCGCGGATCGCTCGTCGAGCCGTGCTTTCTGGAAATGGCCTCACCGACCATTGCTCAAGGGGTTGGTCGACTGGTAGCGCAGGGGGCCAGGCGGATTCGCGCTGTCCCGTTGTTGCTTTTTGCCGCGGGACACGTCCGCCGCGACATCCCTCGGGCGCTCGCCGCTTCACAATCGGAATACCCGGATGTGGAAATCGAGCAGGCTGCCCACCTGGGTTGTCGGGCGCCGATTGTGGAACTGTCGGCTCGACGTTATCGCGAGGCGATGGTCCGCCAACCAGCGGCCGCTGGCGAAAAGACGTCCCTCATTATGGTAGGCCGGGGAAGCCGCGATGCTGATGCAACGCGCGAGATGTATGATTTCGCGGAACATCGCCGACGGATGGTTCCTGTGGACACCCTCCAAGTGTGCTTTCTGGCGTTCCAGCAGCCGCGTCTTCCATTGGCTCTTGAGCAGGCGGCGAAAAGCGGCGCGAAGCAAGTCGTCGTCCAGCCCCATTTGCTATTCGCGGGCACCTTGCTGGAGCGGTTTCATGCCGAGGTTAACTTGGCCCGGAAAAGGTGGCCTGCGACTGGCTGGATCACCACAGACGTTCTTGGCCCGGAACAACTTATCGCGATGGCGGTGGCAGCGGAAAGTGCCCGGCAGAACCGATCCGCTTTGGATGCCGTATCGGAAGGAGAGTCAATGGGCGGCAACTCAGGGGGGTGGCAGTCCGATCTTGTTCCCGGGTGGATTTCTGGGTAGGATACACCCGATCTGTACGTTTGTGGGTGTTAGGTATTTCCGTTAAACTTTCGCGGTTTTTTGAGGTGGATCTGAATGGCTTATCCCAGCGTTTCCAGAAACCGTCGTCGGCTGGCCTGTGTGCTGCTGCTGTTATTCGTGGTGTCGGGCATCGGTTTGGCCGTCTGCGCCGACCCACTGAGCCCAAGCGCCAAGGACCGGCAGATTGCGCTGACGGTCACCTCGTTGCTGAAAAGGGAGCATCTCTCCAAGCACAAACTCGACGACGAGATTTCCCAGCGATCGTTCGACATGTTTCTCAAGTCGCTCGATTCGATGAAGCTTTATTTTTACCAGTCGGACATCGACGGTTTCGCGGCGCAGAAGGACGAGTTGGACGATGCCATCCGGCGCGGCGACGTGAAATTCGCCTACGACGTCTTTAAGGTCTATTTGCAGAGGCTCGACGAGCGCGTGCGTTTGGCCGACGAACTGCTGGCGATGAAGCATGATTTTACGGTGGACGAGCAATTGGCGGTCGACCGCGATGCCCTCCAATGGCCGAAGAACGAAGCCGAAGCCCGCGAACGTTGGCGGCAGCGGATCAAGTATGACCTGCTGGTGCTGAAAACGGACGACAAGCAGGGGGCGGAAGCCACGGAGAAGCTCTCGCGACGCTATCAAAGCTTCGCCAAGCGGATGCACCAGATCGACGACGAAGAGTTGCTGGAGATGTATCTGACGGCAATGACCACCTCGTTCGATCCTCACACGACCTACATGGCGCCGAGCACCCTGGAAAACTTCGACATCGCCATGCGTTTGGAACTGGAAGGGATCGGCGCGGCGCTGCAGGCCGAAGACGGCTACACGGTCGTCAAGGAGATCATTCCGGGCGGGGCCGCCGATAAGGACGGCCGGCTCAAGCCGGGCGACAAGATCGTGGGAGTGGGGCAAGCGCAGGGCGAGATCGAGGACGTCGTCGACCTGAAACTCGGCGACGTGGTGAAGTTGATCCGCGGCAAGAAGGGGACGGTGGTCCGGTTGCAGATCGTGCCGGCGGAGAGCGTCGATCGCAAGATCATCGACATCACCCGCGCCACGATCGAGTTGAAAGACAAAGAGGCGCGTGCCCAGGTCTTCGAGGCCGGCACGGGCGCCGGCGGCAAGGCTTACAAGATCGGCGTCATCGATTTGCCCAGCTTTTATATGGACATGGCCGGTGCGCGGATCGGCCTGCCCAACTTCAAGAGCACCACGCGCGACGTCCGCCGCATCCTCGATCGCTTTACCGAACAGGGGGTGGACGCCGTCGTGCTCGATCTCCGCCGTAACGGAGGCGGTTCGCTGCAGGAGGCGATCAATCTGACCGGGCTCTTCATCGACCGCGGCCCGGTGGTGCAGGTGAAGGACTCCGACGGCCGCATCACGCCCTACAACGATATCGAGGCGGGAACGGCCTGGGAAGGCCCGCTGGTGGTGCTCATCAGCAAGTTCAGCGCCAGCGCCAGCGAGATCCTCGCCGGGGCGATCCAGGACTACGGTCGCGGATTGATCGTGGGCGATCATGCCACGCACGGCAAAGGAACCGTCCAAAGCCTGATGGATCTCACCCAGACGCTCTTCCGTCTGCCCAACATGGAGCCGCTGGGCGCGTTGAAGATCACCATGCAGCAGTTCTACCGACCCAGCGGCGCGAGCACGCAGAACCGGGGCGTTGCCTCCGACGTGGAACTCCCCTCGCTTACCACGCACCTCGACGTCGGGGAAAAAGACCTCGATTACCCGGTCGCCTTCGACCAGGTCGAGCCGCTGAAATTCCCCAAGCTCGGCTACGTCAACGATGCGATCATCAATCAACTGCAGCTCCAATCGGCCCAGCGGCGGAAGGACTCCGAGGATTTCCGCAAGGTGCTGGAGAACATCGCTCGCTACAACGATCAGAAGGATCGCAAGTTCGTCACGCTCAACGAGGAGAAGTTCATGAAGGAGCGGGCGGAGTTGAATGCGGACAAGGAGGAGGAGAAGAAGATCGAGGAGTTGAACGAATCCAACGGTCTTGAGATCAAGCGGGACTACTACCTCGACGAAGCGCTGGCCATCGCGGCGGATTACCTCAGTCAGCTTCGTGCGGCCCCGGCGGGCCAGGCGGTTCAAGTCATCCAGCCCGGCGGAACCGCTCGGACGAATTGAGCCCGCCGTCTACGTCAGGGCTTCCAGCCCGACATGGACGAACGCGGCCTTCGGACGCGACCAAAGTCGTTTAAGCGCAACGGTCAACGGCCTGCGCGGCTGTGTCGAGGCGAGGTTTGTTGCCGCTGCCCGCGCAGGCCGTTGGCCGTTGCGGTTAAACGAGCTAAGCGTGCGCGCAAGGCGCTGCATCGAACCGTCATTGCCCCGCGCGGACATCGTAGGCAAACAGCCAATCGCCGTGGCGGATGTAGAGCCTGCCGCCACAGACGACCGGATGGGCCCAGGTCGGCCCTTCGCCGTCGGAGGGGAGTTTGAATTCGCCGACCACGTTGTGCCCCGTCGGCGTCGCTTCAACCAGACCCACGTCGCGCTTTTCACTGACGGTATACAGCATGTCATCGGCATAGGTGAGACAACCTTTGCCCACGCCGCGCTCGGCGTATATCTTCTTGCCGGTCTTCCACTCGAGGCAGATCCACTGGCCGCGGTTGAGACTGTGCGAGGCGCCGTACAGATAGCCGTCCACCAGCACCACGCCGCCGTGCTGGTTGTCGAGATCCTTCGAGTGCCACACCGGCTCGACGGTTGCCTTCTGCCCTTCGACGTTGATCTTCAGCAACTCCGATCCGCTGCCGTAGCCGGTGCTGACGAAGACGTGGCCATCGCAAACCAGCGGCATCATCGCGTTGACGTCGTACTCGGTTTCGTGTCCGTGGCGCCAGAGCAAATCCCCCGTATCGGCGTTGACCGCGATCACCGCCTTGGCATTCATCGTCACGATCATCCGCAGCCCCTGGTGTTCGGCCAGGGCCGGCGAAGCGTAGCCGGCCGCATCGCCGGTCGACGGCGCCTTCCAGACCGTCTCGCCCGTCTGTTTATTCAAGGCGACGACGCTTACTTCCGGGCCGCCGGGGCAGCAAATCACATGGTCCCCGTCGATCAAGACCGACTCGGCCAACGCCCACTGGATGTTCTTTCCGCCGAATGTGTCGAGGACGTTCACGTTCCAGATTCTCTTGCCGGTCTTGGCGTCGAGGCAGATGACCTCGCCCAGCGGGCTTTCGTGATAGACGCGGTCGCCGTCGATCGTGGGCGTGCCGCGAGTGCCTTCGTACGACTTAGTCCACGCCGGGCCGTTTGCGGCCTGCCAGACGATGCGACCGCCGGCATCCAATGCCGTGACGACGGTCTTCTCGTCGATGTTCCCGTCGGTGTAGAGACGACCGTCGGCAAGAGTGACGCTCGCATAGCCCATCCCGATTCCGGACGTCTTCCAAACCAGCCGAGGTCCGTCGGCGGGCCACTTCTTCATCAGACCGCTGTCGGGCGAGAGATTGCGGCCTTCGGGGCCGTGGAAACGGGGCCACGAGCAGGCGGTTGATCCGCCCGGAAGGGGCATGGGAGTGTCGGAGGCGAGTTGCCGCGCAGGCGGCGAATCTTTCACCGCTGGCTCGTTAGCGCACCCCGGCAAGGCGAGTGCCGCCAAGGTCAGGTAGGTCGACAGGATCGTCCCGATGGCAATGCCTTTCACGAACTGATCTCCGAGGGCGATGGTTTTGGTGATGGTATGGTGGAATTCTAACACAGCCTGCGTCATGGGGCGTGGTGCGCTGTCGATTTTTTCGCCAGGATTATTACTGGGGAAATCGGCATGCAGAATGTGGCGGTCAAGGATGCCGATTTTCCAAAATCACCAGTCCCGCACCACCCGGTCACTGTGGCGGGGCAAGCGTTGGAGGAGGAGCGGCGGGGCGCGTGCGACGATTGGCAGCGGCGGGCGTGGCCACCACGTTGGCGATTTCTCAAAAACGAGGGGGCATGGTGGCCACGCGCTTCTGGGGGAGGAGGTGCCGGTTTCTCGCGCTGAAGGGAGTCTCACTTCGTAAGAGTCTGGGCTGGAGCACGGCGGGCACATGGGGCGGAAAGCGACCGCGATCCCTTCCGCCAGCCGGCGGGAGAACTCGAATCATCGACCAAATTGCCAAAGGACTGCGGAGCGAGGCCGCGAAAGCGGCTGGATCTTGCTCCGGGAATGGACGTGATCATGTGTCCACTATTCCTGCCTCAGCATGGCCGATGCAGCGCACTATGTCAAGCAGGTTTTTTAAATAGGGGATGAGGAGAAGTTCGGCAGGGAGGCGGGACGAGAGCGATTTTTCGCCAAGGCGACTGTTCCGGGATTTTGGTCGAGCCCGACTGCGGTGCATAAGCAGGCGGCGGCGGTGGGTTTACGTTGGAGGGCGTGCGCGCAAGTCTGCACCGGCCAACAGTCGGGTGTCTAGAAAGTCGTCTGGAGCGGGGAGGAGCGTATCCGGACTACAAAAGGTTCCTGACACTTTTTTGCTCCCCAGGTGCGAAACTCGTGCAACGTCGCCAGAAACGGGACTTCGAGGCAGTCTTGAATCAGGATGGAAAACGACCGCGACGTCCGCGTTACGCCTTCGCCGCCGCCTCGGCGACTTGCTCGGCTCGTTCGAGACCGTCCCGGTAGCGTTGAGCGACTGCTTCCCAATGGAAGGCGTTGAAAATCGCTTCGATGTAGTCGGCCCTCCGGTTCTGGTACTTCAGATAATAGGCATGTTCCCAGACATCGATTCCCAGAATCGGGATGTTGCCATGCATCAAAGGGCTGTTCTGATTCGGTGTATCCTCGACCACCAATCGCTTCGAGCCGTCGAGACTCAACCAGGCCCATCCGCTGCCGAACCGGCCGAGAGCGGCCTTGGTGATCTGCTCTCGGAACGGTCCGAAGCCGCCGAAGTCGCGGTCGATCGCTGCGGCCAAGTCTCCTTTGGGCTGCCCTCCCGCCTTCGGCCCCAGAATCGTCCAGAACAGGGAGTGATTGGCGTGGCCGCCGCCATGATTGCGAACCGCCGATCGGATCTCCTCCGGAACCGTATTGATTGCGGAAACCAGTTCTTCCACGGTGGGGTTTCCCAAATCCCGCCCCTCACAGGCTTTGTTCAGATTAGTCACGTAGGCGTTGTGGTGCTTGGTGTGATGGATCTCCATCGTCCGCGCATCGATGTGCGGTTCCAAGGCGTCGTAGGCATACGGCAGGCTGGGAAGTGTGTAAGCCATTTCAGGTCTCCTCATTCGGGTCGGGCGGGAAAGGGGGGCGGGAACCCGCGTGGACATTTTTGACAGATACGCTTGTCAAAATAATAGCAGGGTCCGCCCTGGAGGCAAGGCTGAAATGGGGAAGAGTAGATCCCGCTTGCCGAGCGGGATGTTCCGCGCCGGGCCGCCGGGTAAGCAGAATCTGCCGGGGAAACGCCAGGGGGTTCTCACTTCCAGGGCGTGAACACTCGGCTGACGCGTCGGAGCACGCCGTCATCCGTGGTCGTCTCACAATGGCTGGCCATCAGGTACGAACGGAAGCTGGCGAGGACTTCGCGGGCTCTTTCGTCGACGTCGTTGCGACGTCGGTCGCGGTATTTCTTTGGGGTGACGGTCACCAGGATCTTCGTGCGCGCGAGGCCCTTGCCCTTCCCGCCGTAGCGGCCGGTGTTCTCCATCTGCTCTTCCTCGAATCGCACGTCCAACGTGAAGGCGACGGGGCGATCGGCCCGTCGCCGCAGTTTGGCCGGCTGTTCGTCGTTCATTTCCAAATGGATGCGATTGCCGTCGATCTTGAGAATCTTCGCGTCGTGATCCGCCACAAATCCGCGGAGTTTTTCGATGGCCACTTTCAGCGGCACCGCGGTTTGCAGATTCTGCTTAATGGTCAGCGCCGGTTTGGCGGGCTTGCTCGACCACAAGCCCATCCACCCGGCCGATTCCTGCTCCTCGCCCGAGCCGGTTCCGAGCTGCACGACACAGTTGCGTCCACGCTGCTTGGCCATGAGAAGTCCGCGGTCGGCGCGGCGGAGCAGGGTTTCCGGTGTGTCGCCTGGCTGGATCTCGGTGACACCGAAGCTGGCGGTGATCGGTCGGCCGTCCAGCGGCGCTTGCGCCATTTGAGAGAGGGCAATACGGATTTCGTCGGCGCGTCGTGCGGCCGTGGCGTTGTCGCAATCGGCGAAGAGCATAACAAATTCTTCTCCGCCGTAGCGTGCCACCAGGTCGCCGGGGCGGCAGGCGCTGCGCAGCAGTGACGCCAGGCTCTTGATTGCCTCATCGCCCGCCTGGTGGCCATAGGTGTCGTTCACCTTCTTGAAGAAATCCAAATCGCATATCATCAGCGAGCAAGGCACCTTTTGCTGCTTGTGCGCATTGACGAACATCTCTTGGACACGATCGAACTCCGCCCGGTTGGCCACCTGGGTCAGCGGGTCTTTGGTGGCTTTCTCGTGGAGGCTGTGGCAGCGTTCTTCCAGCGAGGTTTCCGGCGAAGCATCGTGGAGCAACAAGACCGCGCCGAGTTTGTCGCCGCTCTTCGAAACGACGGGAATCGCATGGCTGTCGACCGATACCGGCTGTCCCGCCCGCCCGGCGATGATCAGCCGCCGCAGCGACTGCACGCCGGAATGAACCGTGCAGGCGACCGGGCAATCGTCGTCGGGAAGCGTATCGCCCTTCTCGTTCCGCATGTCGAGCAGCCCGGGCAACCACTGCTGGCCGGAAATGCTGGCGGCGGCAATGCCGGTGAGTCGCTCGGCGCCGTGGTTCCATTGTGTGATGTGAAGATTCGCGTCGACGAAGACCACGGCGTCGTGCATGTTGTCCAGTAGTCGCTGCTGGAAGGGGTAATCGCCGAGCGGGAGGGCGGACTCGCCGGTCGGCGAGGCAAGTTTCCAGTAGCGGTTCGACCGGTCCGAAGCAAGGCAGCGCAGCCAATGGGAAACGGCCTGTTGGTGCTGCTCCGATGTATCACAGGCACCGAGGTCGATGAACTGCCGGACGAGCAGCGGGTCGAACTGCACGCCGGCGAACGCGAACAACTCGCTCATCGCCCGCTCTTGTGACATCGCCCGCCGGAAGACGTGATCGCTGGTCATGGCGTCAAACGCCTCGGCAACGGCGATCATCCGCGCGCCCAGGGGAATCCGGTCGCCTTGTTGCGGGTGGCCGGGTTTCGAGCCGTTGTACCAGGCGGGTACGTGTTCGACGACGTCGAGCACGTCGGCGTCGGCGCAGGCGTGGCGGAGGATTTCGATCGCCATCTTCCGCGACGCTTCGATCATCGAGAACTCATGGGGATCCAGCGAAGCCGGTTTCAGCAAGACGTGGTCGGGAACGCCGATGATTCCGACGTCGTGCAGAAGCGCCGCGATCTCGATGACGTCGCGGTCGTGATCGCTCAGCCCCACGCTCGATGCCCAGATGGAACTCCGCAATGCCACGCGGAGGCTATGGTTTGCGGTCGGAGCATGTTTGCATCGCAACGCCGCATGGAGACTGCTGGCAATGCCCAACCGCACCTGAACGAGTTGATTGTCCAGACGCGGCGGTATTCGCGATATTTCTCCGACGGGTTTCGCTGCCCGGTCGAGTTCAGAGACCAAAGCACCGAGTTCGGATACCAGATCCGTTGCCGACAACGGCAGGTTGCCGACACCCAGAGGTATCTCGGA
Organism: Rhodopirellula sp.; assembly: GCA_012728855.1. Taxonomy (GTDB): domain Bacteria; phylum Planctomycetota; class Planctomycetia; order Pirellulales; family Thermoguttaceae; genus JABWBD01. The sequence continues at coordinate 55,559 of JAAYEH010000704.1, forward strand.
GATGCGGTCTGAGCTGGAATGTTCCGGCATGAATGACTGCTCGGGCGAGGCGGCTGTCCCCACGGTTGAACCGTGCCACCGTTGGCATGGATCTCGCTACTGAAGACTAGGTTACGGAGGGACTTGGGGCAAATCACCGGCGAGAGTCGGCGACTTTCTCGACGCCGTGTTGGAGCCCGGCAACAGGCCGATGCGTTTCTACAACGGGCGACCGGCGAGGGGAAGCCGCAGTACCGGTCTGTTCCGTAGAACCGATCCTATTCTCCGGGTAGCAGTTGCATCAAGAGCGGTGCAACATCGGTTAACTCGGCGTCCGGATTCTCTTCCGGCTGGATTCCCCGCCCGCATAGCAGCAGGAATCCGTCGCCGCCTTGGGTGCCCGCCAGCGACGGATCGGGACGCAAGAGTTGCCGTTTGTGATCCGGCTTGTGCCGAGTCTGAAACCCCGGCGCCGGCACACCGACGACGTCCGGCCAGGACCGCTCGAGCGGATCGCAACCGTATGTGTCGGCGGTGCCGATTACCTCGGAAAACAGCGGTTCGCCGCTGACCGGGTGACGGGCTTCTCCGATCGCGGCGATCGTGTCCGCCAGAGCCTGCCGGCGAGCGCCCGCTGTTGCCAGAACCCGGGTTCCGAAGCGACCCGGAGTGTTGAGATAGACCAGGGCCGCATGATCCCCGTGCAGCGCGACGGCACGGCTCCGCCGCCAGTCCGCAGGCAGCAATGCTCGAATCGGGTAGTGAACGCCCGTTGCCGCCGGGCCGTCCTTTCGACTAACCAGTGGGCGGACGGACCGCCAGATCCTTCGCCGCAGCCGGTGCTCCGCGGCTACGATCCCCCCGGCGGTTTCAAACAGTCCTCGACGGCGAAAAAGCTCGGCCAACGTGATCTTCTCCCGCGCGCGAACGAAGCCGTAGGGGCTCACCAGCGCCAAGGCGGCGTTTTGCCGGTCGGCCAATTCCGCCAAGTCTCCCAGCATGTGATCCAAAGCAACGAACGCCTGTCGCGATGTCGCCGTCCAGGTAGAAGCCCCGTCCATTTCCGCATCGACGCCGAGCAGACGCCAGACACGATGCTGAAGCGCCGCTACGGTATGCACCCGCACCTCGAACAACCGCCAAGGTGTCGCCGTGGCAATCCGCCGTACCTCCGCCGTCAGCTCATCGAGCAGTTTCTTCGTCTGCCGAATTCCGCCCTCCAGCGTATCGCGGTCCGTCAGTTTCCTCGCCCAGATCCGCGCTGCCGCTGCCGAGTCGCTGATCCATTGCGACACTGCGCCGCCGTCCCGTGCCCGGAGAAGTCCGGGAAGCATTGGGGTGGCAATCGCTGCGGGATCGACCGGCCGCACCCAGCCCCGGCGATGATCGAGATAAGAATCATCCCAAACGCCATGCTCCGCGGGACCGCAGCCGGAGCGGAGCGTTGTCCATGCCGCGGTCGAACTGCCCACTCCTGCCCAACGCAATTTCCGACGCGCCGAATGGCGGAAAAGATGGGCCATGTTGGGCATCGTACCGTCGTCGGCCAGCCGGCTCAGCGCGGCGAGCGTCGCCCCGTCCCACTCCAACAGCAGCAATCGTTCGGCGGCGACATTCTTGGCGAACCACCGCGTCATCGCCGTCGCTCCCGCGGTTCAGCCCGCCAGGCAGCCCGGCTGCTGCCAGCAGCCGGGCTGCTCGTGTGACGATCGCCGTGCCCGGCAGCCGGGCTGCTCGCGTGGGCACGGAAACGATCCGCATTCCAACGGTAGATCGTTACCGCTTGCACCCGCCCCGGCTGATCCGGAAAGGTTGCCGCCGGTTCGGCGGCTGTGGCGATCAACCATTGCAGGGTGCGGCTGCGTGGACTCTCGAAGTTCAATTCCTCCCGCTCGACAACAAGATAGTTCAGCTTCGGGTCGCAGAGGGCTCTCTGCAACTGATCCGGTGGATAGGTGAATCGGCCCGAGTACAAGCCGGTCCATCCGTGGGTGTCGAATACAGCGCCTGCCGAAGCCGAAGGGTTCGCGAGCCACTTTGCCGCCAGACGGTGCCCCAGGTGGCTGCCGTGCAGTGGTTTCGCCAGTTGCAGACCGCACGCCGCGACGATTGCAGCAAGAACCGCCGCCGAGACCCCGTAGGCGCCGAAGTGTTCCGCACGGAACTTGCCAACCAGGTCGGTCAGCAGACGTCCGAACTCCAGAACTCCGTATCCGGCGCAGGCGACGCCGGGTATGGCCCACATCGCCAGGTGACGCGCGCTGAGATACCCTTCCGTGGCCGTGTGGTGCAGCACAGCGATTGTGAAAAGAACCAGGAGGGCGTGGAAGAATCGGTCCACCGCGCTGGGAGGCCGTCGCCGCAGCCGCCAGATGCCGAACAGCGCCGGCAATCCAACCCAAACGCCGAACAAGTCGCCCAGCTCTTCCAGGAATTGCACGGCTGCCGGCCCGTAGCCCCGGCGGCGGATGCTCACCGTCGGCTCCTTGCTGTCGAAGGCCATCGGGCTGCCGTCCGCCAGGCTCCAAGGTGCCGTTACACCGGCCTCGGAAGCCGGGAGCTGAGCGCAGACTACTGAATCCCTGCCATCGTCGCCCGTTCCCGCAAGAATTCGGCTAAGGGCGCACACAATCCCCAGCCCCAGAGCGAAGCAGCCGAGATCCGCCGTCAGTCGCCACCACGGCAGCCGTGGCGGCTCTCGAGAAACAAGAGCCCCCAGGGTGACCACCAATGCCGCCGGAAGAACCATCGCTTCCAACCTGACAAGGTATGCCGTTGCGCTGGCAAATCCACCTAAGAACATCAGTGCGAAACAGGCAAGTCTTTGCCGCTTTGTCGGCGGCGAATCGACGCGCGCGAGATACTCGACCACGGCCCAGGCGGCCAGTCCGAACCACAGCAGATGGGTGCTATCGCTGATGCCGTCCGCGCCCAACCGGCAGATCCCCGGCAGCACGGAGAAGATCACCGCCCCAACGGCCGCGGCACCCTTCCCCACCAGCCGAATCGAAATGAAATACACCGGTACAACCGCCAATGCCGTCGGAAAGGCAGCGGCCAATTGCACACTCATTGCCCAACTAGCTTCCAGGGAACCGGCAACGGCTTCCACCGCCTTGTGGACCAACCAGACCCAGACGGGAAACAGCGGTTGCTCTCGAGATCCGGCGGCCACCGTGCCAACCCCGTGAAGATCAATCTGGCGGGCAAGACGTGCAAACCAGACGGCATCCAACGCCGGCACCGTCGCGCGGCAGACCACGGCCGCTTGTACCAAACCGGCCAGGCTCGCCAGAGCAATGGCCGTGGTTGGCCCAAGCGAATGCATGAGGTACAAACAAGAGCGGCGTTTGTGGCCGAAGGCCATTTTTCACCGTAGCCTGGGGCAGCCCCCCAGGTACTTTCAAGGCAAAAACGTATCTGGGCTGAAGGCCGCCAAAGTAAGCACCGCGAGGGTTTTGGTCAATGCGAACTGTTGGGGATGCCATACTTGAAAACCGGTTCGACGTGTTCGCCCAAGATCAGTGCGGGCCGCTGCTGACAAATTAGGCAAAATGGAAAATATGGCGCAAGCAGGAGGCATTGATCGCTTTCGTAATCGCTGCCGTTCGTTCCGGTAGTGCTGGATTACGGGGGGCGAGGATGCCGAAACGTGAAGGGGCGGCCTGCGTCTGTCCCCTGAATTTCGACTTGCGCCGATTCCCCACCCGCATTATGATATGCGGCCAAGATGTACTGGTGCGTTAGACTTCCATGCAATTTCGCCGAAGCGGCCAACGTGACGACCGACGACGCCGGGTTCTGACCGACGCGATGCTCGGCTCCTCGGAGCAGCGCCGTTGCGGGCCGCGTCGACGGTCCAGCGAAATCGATCGCCCGCACCACAAATCCGCCAATTATGGGGACGCGGCTTTCATGGACGAACAGTCTCGTTTGACCGACCTGGTTCCGCTACGGCTGCCCGTATTCTTGATTCCGCTGGTTGTCGGCGTGGCGATTATTGCCGGCTTGGAAGCCCTTTACTCGTGGATGCCGCGACTGGCCTCGATGACCACCGATGGTCGGGTGGCCGCCTTTGACCTGGACGGCGAGGGAAGTTTGGCGGTTTGGTTTTCTACCATGACGCTCTCCGCCGCCGGCTTAGCGGCCCTGCTGGTGTTTACGGTTCGCCGCTTCAAGGTCGACGATTACCACGGCCACTATCGAGTCTGGATTTGGGCGGCGATGTGTTGGTTCCTCATAGGGCTCGACGAAACCGCCAGCCTCCACGAGGGATTCAAAGAAATGATGTCCGTGATCTCCGGGACACGCATTTTCGGCGATGGATCCATCTGGTGGGTCATTCCGTATTTCTTTCTCCTCGGCGCTGTGGGCACGCGGCTATTGGTCGACATGCGTTGCTGCTGGCTGTCGTCCGCGACAATGATCCTGGCCGCCGGCTGCTACGCGGTCGGAGTCGCCGCGCAACTCGGGTTGCTCCTGCCGGAGTCCGGGGCTCGCGGTGTAATGCTCGAAGAGGGCGCGGAAATGTTGGGCAATCTCTTCGTGCTGCTGGCGATGGCTCTCCACGCCCGCTACGTCATTATGGACGCCCAAGGGATGCTGCCTCGAGTGGATGACGAGAACGAAAATCTACCCGAGGAAATGGCGTCCGGCTTCGCCGAGGAGATCGACGAGGAAGCAGCAACAGCAGAAGGGGAGGAGGAGGCCGCGCAGCTTCGCGAGATTGCCATACATCCCCCTCACAGGATGTCGCCGCCATCTACCGCAACCGCTGCCCGCTCGACTCGTCCGGTCGCGCCGCGGCGTGCCGCCGCGGCCCCGGATCCTTCGCCGCCCGTCTTCTACGACGATCTGAATGCCGACGAAGCGGAGGCGTCGTCCGCCCAGGCAAAGATGACCAAGGCCGAACGAAAAGCCCTTCGCAGGCGGCTTGAAAAAATGAAGAGGGATCGGCAGCGGCAGGCCTGATCCTGGATTCCGCGCCTCGAATTCGGTATCCTTCTGTTTTGCCTCGCTCCCCTTAGTGATTGTCGGTTTCTCATGGTCCGCACCCGCTTTGCTCCCAGTCCGACTGGTTACCTTCACATCGGAGGGGTGAGAACAGCACTGTTTTGCTGGCTTTTCGCCCGTCGTCACGGTGGTCAGTTCATTTTGCGAATCGACGACACCGACGTGAAACGCAACGTCGAGGAGGCCCTCCAGCCAATCCTCGACGGCCTTCGCTGGCTCGGGATCGACTGGGACGAAGGCCCGCAGGTCGGTGGTCCGTTCGCTCCTTACTACCAGTCGCAACGGCAGGAACGGCACCAGGCGGCGGTCGCGGAACTCATTCGTCGGGGACATGCCTACCACGACTATGCCACGACCGAGGAGCTGCAGGCGGAGCGGGAAGCGGCCTTGGCCGAAAAAAAGCCGCTGCGATACAGCCGCCACTGGATGGCGGAGACTGCCGAAGACCGCAGAAGGTTTGAGTCCGAGGGACGGCAGGCGGTCGTGCGGTTGAAGATCCCCACGGAAGGAACGCTGGTGATCGACGACTTGGTGCGAGGTCGCGTCGAGTTCGATTGGGCGCAGGAGCAGGACCATGTGGTTCAGCGCGGGGATGGGACTTGCCTTTACCATCTGGCCAGCGTCGTCGACGATCACGAGCTTGAGATCACCCACGTGATTCGCGCCGAGGAGCACCTCTCGAACACCGCCCGCCAGGTGTTCATCATCAACGCTCTGGGCTATACCGTTCCCACTTACGCGCATCTGCCCTTGGTGGCCGAACCGGGCAGTAAGACAAAACTGAGCAAGCGCAAGCTCGAAAAGTACCTGAAGAACCGCGAATTCGCCGAGCGGGTGCAACACGGCCGCGCGATTGCCGAGCGATTGGGCCTCAGCGCCGAACTCGACACGTTCAATCCGGTGATCGTCGATTTCTATCGCCAGGTCGGCTACCTGCCCGAGGCGATTATCAACTATCTTGCCCTGCTGGGTTGGTCCCCCGGTGACGATCGGGAGCAGTTCACGCGGGAAGAACTTGTCGAGAGCTTCACGCTCGAAAAGGTGAACAAGGCTCCGGCCAGTTTCGATCCTCAGAAACTATGGGTCTTTCAGGACCGCCACATGCGCGATCTGCCGCCGGACCGCAAGGCCGCCTTCGTCGCGCCCTATCTGGAAAAGGCCGGGCTGGTCGCTTCGCCGGCGTCCGAGGATGCCCGCCAGCGGGTTGCCGCTATTCTCCACGCCGCGGGCGACCGGATCAAAGTGGCCGGCGATATCCTCGACTATGCCGACTTCTTCACGCCCGACGACCACTTGCCCTATGAAGAGAAGGACTACGAGAAACGCATCCGAAAACCTCCTGAGGCCATAGAATTACTGCGGAAGTTCCGTGCCGATTTGGCGGCGGTCGAGCCGTTCGACGCCCCGGCGTTGGAAAAGCTCCTGCATGATTTCGTCGAGCGCGAGGCGATCAAAGCCGGTCAGATCATCCATGCCCTGCGGGTGGCCGTCACCGGAAAAGCGGTCGGTTTCGGCCTCTTCGAGACGCTCGCCGTTTTGGGCAAGGAAAGCGCTTTGCGGCGAATCGACCGGGCCATCGAGCGGGTGTAAACTTGGCAGAACGCTCACCAGCGAACATCTCATTCGAACGGAATCCTTTTTATGTCCACTTCCGAAACCCCCGCCTTCTCGACCGACTTTATCCGCGAGATCATTCGCGAGGACAACAAGACCGGCAAGTTCGGCGGCCGGGTCCACACCCGTTTTCCCCCCGAGCCGAACGGCTACCTCCACATCGGCCACGCCAAGTCGATCTGTCTGAATTTCGGCATCGCCCGGCAGTTCGGCGGCAAGTGCAATCTTCGGTTCGACGACACCAACCCCGTCAAGGAAGAGCAGGAGTACATCGACTCGATCCGCGAAGACGTCCGCTGGCTCGGCTTCGATTGGGAAGAACGGGAGTTCTACGCCTCGGAGTACTTCGATCAGCTTCACGCCTGGGCAGTTCAGTTGATTGAAGCCGGAAAAGCCTACGTCTGCGACCTGACCGCGGAGCAGATCCGCGAGTTCCGCGGCACCCTCACCGAACCCGGGCGCAACAGCCTTTATCGCGATCGTTCCGTCGAGGAGAACCTCGACCTCTTCGAGCGGATGCGCCAAGGCGAGTTTCCCGACGGCTCACGGACGCTACGGGCGAAGATCGACATGGCCCACGCCAACGTCAACCTCCGCGACCCGGTGATCTACCGCATCCTCCACGCCGCCCATCCTCACGTCGGCGACAAGTGGTGCATCTATCCCATGTACGACTGGGCGCACGGTCAATCGGATTCAATCGAGGGGATCACCCATTCGATCTGCACGTTGGAGTTTGAGAATCACCGCCCGCTCTACGACTGGTTCTGCGATGCTCTGGGCATCTATCATCCGCAGCAGATCGAGTTCGCCCGGCTGAATCTCACCTATGCCGTGATGAGCAAGCGCCGGCTTCTGGAACTGGTCAAGGGGGGCTATGTCGAAGGCTGGGACGACCCCCGCATGTTGACCATCAAGGGCCTCCGCCGCCGCGGTTACACCCCCGAGGCGATTCGAACCTTTTGCGAACGGATCGGCGTGGCGAAGTTCAACAGCACGATCGACATGCAACTGTTGGAGTTCTGCCTCCGCGAGCACCTCAATAAGATCGCACCGCGCGTCATGGCAGTGCTGAGGCCGCTGAAGGTCGTCATCGACAACTACCCGGAAGGTCAGGTCGAGGAGGTCGAGGCGGTCAACAACCCGGAAGACGAATCGGCCGGTACGCGAAAGGTTCCCTTCTCGCGCGTCCTCTACATCGAGCGCGATGATTTCCGCGAAGACCCACCCAAGAAGTTCTTCCGCCTCGCGCCCGGCCGGGAGGTCCGCCTCCGCTACGGCTACTTCATCACCTGCAAAGACGTCGTCAAGGACGCCGACGGCAACGTCGTCGAGCTGCGTTGTACCTACGATCCCGAAACCCGCGGCGGCAATGCGCCGGACGGGCGCAAGGTGAAGGCGACGATCCACTGGGTCAGCGCGGAACACGCCGTGCGGGCCGAGGCGAGACTGTACGATTATCTCTTCTCCAAGCCCGACCCCAGCGCCGTCGAGGAGGGCCACGACTACAAAGAGAATCTCAATCCCGACTCGCTGGAGACCGTTTCCGACTGCTATGTCGAGCCGAGCCTTGCCGGCGCGAAGCCCGGCGACCGCTTCCAGTTCGAGCGATTGGGTTACTTCTGTGCGGACGACACATCGACGGCGGAGAAGCTTGTTTTCAACCGCACGGTCACGCTCAAAGATAGTTGGGCGAAGATTGAAAAATCGGGCAAGGCGGACGGGTGATAACTCGAAAACAGGGAGCAAACACTATGCGATATGGTTTGCGGATTCTTACCGCGATGGTTCTCAATCTGGTCGTTGCGACCGCCGGCGCCGCAGAACCCCGCATCGTCGAAAAGCTCGCGGCCCACCGGCCGGTGAAGATCGTCTGTGTCGGCGACAGCGTGACCGGCGTCTATTATCACACCGGCGGCCGCCGCGCGTATCCCGAGATGCTCCAACTCGCCTTAAAGCAGGCTTGGCCCGGCGCCGAAGCGACCGTGGTCAACGCCGGCATCAGCGGCAATACCACCGTCGACGCCTTGAAACGGCTCGACAGGGACGTCCTGAGCCACGCCCCCGACCTGGTCACCGTCATGTTCGCCTTGAACGACATGGTTCGCGTGCCGCTGGCCGACTTCGAGGCGAACCTTGTCGAGATCATTCGGCGATGCCGCGCGGCCGGCGCGGAGGTGTTGCTCTGTACGCCGAATTCAGTGATCGATACGCCACACCGGCCCGTTTCACGGCTGGTGGAGTATTGCGACGGCACGAAGCGAGTCGCCGAGCGGCAGCAGGCGTCGGTCTGCGACGTCTACGCGGCCTACGAGGCCCTGCGAACCCGCGATCCACTCGCCTGGCGGCTCTTGCTGAGCGACGAGATTCACCCGAACATGGACGGGCACAAGCTCACTGCCCAGACCATCTGCCGCTCGACGATCGACCGCGAAGTGTCGCTGGCTTCGACCGGCCCGCCCCTGCCGGCGATGCCGAAATTGCAGGTGCTGGTCGCGGAGGGAAAACCTCTGCGGGTGCTTGCCATGCCGCCGTACGACAAGCTGATCAAGCCGGCACTTGAGGCGGTCATCCCGGCGACGAAGGTCGAGGTGCGGAGTTGGCCGACCGCGGATCAGTCGCTGGCCCAATTGGAACAGGCGGCAAAGCAAGTTCGTAGCGCGCCGCCCGATC
>JAAYEH010000705.1 GCA_012728855.1 Rhodopirellula sp.
GCCAGCATGATCTGGGGCGTGCTCCGCAGTTTCAGTCCGTTCTCCGTGTTTTCGTTGTTCGACGGATCAATGTCTCCTGTGGAGTACCTGTTGTCCGACGAAGGCATCGGCTCCGGCGGCGTCACCGTCACCGAGGTCTCCGAATCCGGCTCCGTTCCTGACCTCTTGGTCGAGAACAAGGGGGATGTGCGGGTGCTGTTCCTCGAAGGCGAAGAGTACCGGGCACAGCAGGGAGACATGACACATCCTGCAAGACGGCATCGGCCAGATGCCGTCCAAAACGCGGCCAGCGAGTAGCCGGTGCCACACGATTTCTAAGGCAGACTCGGGACTTTCGGCTGTTCTGCTTCGTGTGGCTCATGGGATCAATCGTGCAGGGGGAGTTCAAGTCTTGAAGACTGCTTGCACGATTTCGTAATCCTCGGCATGATGACGGGAAGGGAATCGCCGCAGTACGGAAAGCCACAGCTACCCTTCTTTACCTGATAGTACCATGACCAGCAAAGTGAGGCATGAGGTCCGAAGGACCGGATCGAAACTGTTTTTGAGGTGGGTCATAATCGATGACGGCACCAAGTTTGCTGTATCGGGAACCGGGTTCGCGGAAGCATGGTTCGCCATGCCCAGGATTATACGACAACTGCCTTCTTCGACCTGCGAAGGTGTCCATTTCACCGGATAGCACTGTGCGGCAGCGCCCCTTCCCCTGAATGGCGCCCACAGTAAAACCGGAAACCATTCCCTCCAAAGGCTTTGCGTCAATGCCTGATGCGGGCCGCTCTCTGCTCTCCTGACGGTCCGGTCACAGCATACGGCTTATTTAACTACTCGTCATTGATTTACGCATATACCATTCTCGCAGAAGCAGAGGTGCCTGATGGCGTTGCTGCGAGCATTGAAGAAAACGAAGCCGTTTGAATCCTTGGCACAGAAGTCCATCCTGAATGTGCTTCGCACCAATGATCAGTACCAGATTCGGTTCTCCCGACTATTTCGCCCCTTCGGGTTGACGCCCTCTCAGTACAACATCCTCCGTATCCTGCGGGAGGAGGGCGCTCCGCTGCCGATCCTGGAGATCGCCAATCGGACGATCACGGTCGTTCCCGGCATCACAGGCTTGATCGACCGATTGGAGAAAGAAGGGTTCGTCGTCCGAGAGCGATGTGCGAAGGACCGCAGGGTGATTTTTGCGGCCCTGACGGACAAGGGCCGAGGCACGCTCTCGGCACTCGACGAGCCATTAGCGGAACTGCATGAGAAGCTCATCGGGCACTTGACGAAGACCGAACACAAGGAACTCATCCGGCTCTTGAAAAAGGCCCGAGGGCCACTGTCGGCTGAGGAATGACCTCCCCTATTCGAGAATAAGAGCGTTATGTCGCCTCGACACGAAGTGAACATACGATCTGAGACGATTCGTGGAACGGAAGGAAAAAATCGATGCGATACTTGTTTTACTGCGACTCGGTAGGCCGAATCGGATCTGTCGGACTTCTCGTGCTTCGATTAGTGATGGGAGCAGCCTTTGTGCTGCACGGTTGGCCGAAAATCCAGAATCCGTTTGGCTGGATGGGGCCGGAAGCGCCGTTTCCTGGGATTCTCATCGCCCTGGCGGCGCTGGCCGAATTTGGCGGTGGGCTGGCCTTGATCGTTGGACTACTCACCCGGCTTGCGTCGCTGGGGATCATAAGCACGATGGTGGTGGCCATCGGCATGGTCCACGTGCCGAAAGGAGACCCTTTTGTAAGCCAGGGAGGGGCATCCTGGGAACTGGCAGCCGTTTATCTTGCCTGCGCTATCTTGTTCCTGCTCTTGGGGCCGGGGCGAGTCTCGCTGGACGCCGTTCTTTTCGGCAAACGCAACGCAGCGCAGACACTGCAACCATGAAGCCCCAGCTAACCATCGCCCATTGAAGAGAGGGATTGAAGAGAGGACCACACACAAATACGCCACCCCTGACCACCCCATTCACCAACTGATCGCCATGCGGTGGAGCCCCTACGCCTTTGCCGACCGGCCCGTGTCGGAGGACGATCTTCGCTCGCTGTTCGAGGCCGCTCGCTGGGCTGCGTCATCCTACAACGAACAGCCCTGGAGCTACATCGTGGCGACGAAGGCGAATCCGGCAGAGTTTGAGCGGTTGCTCTCCTGCCTCGTCGAGGGAAATCAACCGTGGGCACAAGCCGCCCCGGTGCTCGCCCTTGGTTGCACAAGCCTGAACTTAGAAAAACGCACGTTGAAACCACCAAGAACCTCTGTTTCTACCCACAGATTCTGCTGAAGACCAAACAACATTGTCGGCAGTGGCATTGAAGCGACGGGGAGATGCGATTCACAAATACCTGACCCAAGTCGCTAGATTCGCCGCGGACAGCCATAACACACTGGGCGACATGCTCAGCGCGCCGGGATCTCTCGGCGCCGCGCCGACCGCCTACCGGGCGACGCATGAAATCCTGGCACGGCTGGCAGCGGTCGACCCGGGGCTCCGGATAAAGGTTTGATAAAAAGCACTTCGGCGCGGTTCATCCATTTCTCGCGCAGACAGACGCGGAACCAGCCGTCGCTGTTCCGTGGGTTGACTCGCACGCCGGAACGGTCGCCGAATTCCTTCAGGTCGTACACCGCCCAGGTCTTACCGAGGTCGGGTGAGAAAATGAAGCCGGTGTCGCAGGGGTTTGCGCCGCCGTATTCCGGAGCTACGATAACTCCGTCGTCGATGGTCATCGCGGCCAGTCCGTACTTGGCATCGAAAATCCGCGTGTGCTTTGCTTTATCGGCGAGGTCGGCCGGGTTGCAGCGGAAAATACCGCGATCATACGGCTCGCTGGGATTCTTCGGACCATTGGCGTCGGCGACCCAGTAGACCTGACCATCGACGAAATTGATGCCGCCGGATTTATAGCGCGAGTTGGCGTCCGACGAGACGAGCACCTGCCAGTCCCACGAGTCCGCCGCGGCGTCGTAGATGCCGCGCAGCCAGTGGCATTCCTTGCCGTGGCCTTCACCGCGATCGAGATCACCGGTGCAAGCGTAGAAGGCATTCTCCGCCGGGTTGTAAGCCACGGAATGGACGTGGCGGCAGAGGACCGGGTTGTGGGAAGATCTGTTTCAAAGGCGACACCGGCGTCCCGGCCTCACCGCGACTGCGAGAGCCAATTGCCTCTGGGCGCCACAGCACCTCGAACTCGGAGCCACTGAAGTAGCAGGGCCTGGGCGATCCCCATGGCGTCGCTCTGCTCGCGGGCTGGGAAGTTGCTGAACTCGCCGGGGTTGTAAATCCGGCGGTCGCCGTGGGACTCCTGCCGGGCGAGGATGGCGTCGGCCCGCAGCCGCATCCAGTCCGCGGCGGGGACGGGAAGATCGCCGCCGAAGCCCAAGACGTGGGCGTAGGTGTCGAAGAGGTAGTAGATCACCAGCCGGCCTTTGAACCAGTCGGTGCCCTGCGGGTAATAGACTTCGCCCTGGCCGGGCACGTAGATCGTCCCGCCCGGTGCCTTGTACGGCGGCGACTCCCACCGCTTGGTGACGAGGGTACGGTAGACAAAGTCGGCGCGGAATTCGGCCGTTTCCGAGACGGTCTGCCGGGCGAGCGATTGGAGCAAGTAGGCGTGCAGTTTCAGGTTGACGCATGTCATATAGTCGGGGTGCAGGATATTGTGATTGATCAAGGCACCGTCTTCGCGCATGTTGTAGCCTTCGAGCCACTGCCGGAGAGGCTTGCCATCGAGCACCGTATCGCTGTCCATGTCGGCGGGGAGGCTGTAGGACGAAACCATCAGCCGGCTGCCCATTGTCTTCCATTGCATCACGTGTGGGTGGTTCGGAAGCATGGCGGCGGCCAGAGTGAGGATCATCGAGTCCCAAGCGTTTTCCTCGGCCTGGGTGTTGCCGTCCGTGCCATTCCAGTAGAGCCGCCGATAGAAGGGCATCTGCAACCGATCGGCCTCGGCCACGACGATCTTTTCCACCAACTCACGCGTGGGCGGGTCAAGTTCGTCCCAGAGGAGCCAGGCGGCCTGCCCCAGGTCGGTGGCCCAGAGTGCCGATTGCCAGGGATACTTCCAATGGTTGCCATCGTGGGCAACCGCGGCCGCATGAATCAAGCGGCGTGTCCGGGCCGAACCCTCTTCCCGCGAAACGCCGCTTAACGCGGGGCCATAGACGTCTGTCTTGAGCGCCACGGCCAGGGTGAGGGCGGCCTCGCAGGCAGGACGGATCACGTCGTGGTTCTGCCGTCCGCTGAGATTCCTCCAGTCCTTTTCAATCCGCTCCGCGGCGTCCGGTATCCATGCAACCTGGTAACTCGCGGCATTGGCCAGCAGTTGGGCAGCGCGGCGATAATCGTCGTCGACCGTCGCAGGCCGGGCAAATCTATTCCAGTCAATGGGCACGACGCGAGGCTCGTCCCCGGCGACGGTGGTTTGGGGATCGATCCCAACGATCAACAGTCCGGCCACGATCAGGAGGATCAGACGGAGCGGCATAAAGCGGTCCTTTCTTGACAGATGCGTTGGCGGGCTTCTCAGCGCATGTCGTAAACCAGTGGACAACGGCTGTCAAGCCACTCCTTGACATCATGCAGTCGCCATCTCAAACTCATGCTGGAGCTGGAATGGTTTCCCTTGGCTTTTGACGAGGCGAGATATCGATGAGAACGAAACGACTGTCTTGGCTGGTTGGAACTGCGGCGATGGCCGGCCTTTGGATTGTTGTCGCTTCGGATGTGTGGGGCGGCTCGCCTGATCCGTTGCTCGACTGGTCGGCGTGGGAGCGATATGGAAACACTGTCAAGCACCCCTGCGCTACGCTCAAGCCCGCAGATGTCGAACGCGCCAAAGCGAACATCCAGCAGTATGCCTGGGCAAAGAAATACGCCGCAGGCGTCGAGCAAGACGCCAAGCGGCACCTCGATCGGCTCACGCCGGAATTCCTCGCCAATATGATTCCCCAGACCACACCTGGCGACCCCCTCTGGACACCCTGTCCGTCCTGCCGCTCGCAGGGCAAGCCGGTCCATCCCCATGGCATCTGGACGTGGAGCCTCGGCGACCCCGATCACATCCAATGCACCGTGTGCCGGGAAGTTTTTCCAAACGACAAGTACCCGGAAGACGTCGTGCTGAAAACCCAGTGGGGAAAACCGCAGACGATCACGTTCTGCGGCGGCGACACGTTCGTCATCTTCGGTTACAAGACCGGCCGGCCGAGCTTCACGGCCAATGTCCGCTCGCGGAAGGCAAAATGGATCGCCGGCTACTGCCGGAGACTTGCCGAGGCGCACTTGCTCACCGACAAGCCCGAATACGCGAATGCGTGCCGCGCGATCCTCTTGCGGTTCGCCGAGTGCTATCCTCAGTGGCTGGTCCACGTGGGCTACGGAGAATATGCCGATATGGACCCGCGACTTGCCTCGCTCCATATTCAGAAACTGCCCGAGCCCGAACTGTGTCCTCCGCCTAACCAACCCGACCGCCGACTGCACACGGGCTACTGGAGCGCGGGCCGCGCGGGCGGCGTGGGTATGGAATCCGGGTTCGTACGGCAGGTGGTCGAGGCGTACGACTGGACCTGTGTGGCAAAGGATGCCGATGGCAGTCCCGTATACAGCGAAGCCGATCGGCGCAAGATCCAGCGAGACCTGTTGCTGGAGAGCACGATCCTGCTGGTATGCGACAAGCAGATCAACAATAAGTCCGTCAGCAATCGCACAGCCGCCGCACTGGTCGGGATGTGTGTCGGCCATCCGGAGTTGGTGCGATTCGGCCTGGAGGGCTTTCAGCAGACGGTCGACGGCTGGTTCTTGCCCGACGGCGCGACCTCCGAGTCCCCCGCCTATGGCACCATGACGCTCGGCGGAATCTGGGATCTCGCGCAGGCTTTTCGCGGCTACACTGATCCGTCCGGTTACGAGGACACAGCCGGCAACCGCATCGACTCGCTCGATCTGTACCATGGCGCGGCATACGAGCGCGTGTGGGAATGTTTCTTTCGCGGCTTGCAGGGCGATCTCCACTACCCGCCTTACGCGGATTCCTCGCCCACAGCAAGTCTCGGTGCGAATTTCATCGAATTGATGGTCAGCAACTATCCCGAGCGGCCGGAATACCTGGCGCTGCTGAAGGAAACGATCGGCACCGGACGCACCAAGGGCGGCGACGCTGCTGGGGATATGGCGAGGCGGGAACTACTCGACGAGCTGCCGGGCTCCGGTCTGGCGATCTATACGCGCGAGCCGGGCCTGGAGCAGCGAAAAGCACCGGTGCTGTCGCTTCCGGACTGGTGTCCGCCGGAATTGCGGATTGGCCACCTCCGCACCGGTGCAAATGGCCGGGAGAGCCTGCTGACGCTGAGCGCAAGCCATTGGGGCAACCATCATCATTACGACAGCCTGAACCTGTACTACTGGAAGCAAGGCCACGAGCTGCTGTCCGATCTCGGTTACCTCTGGGACCATCCGTTGAAACACATGACCATGCGCACGGTTGCGCATAACACGGTGGTCTTGGACGAAAAGGACCAGGTCGCGAAAGACCGTGGCGGCGACGTGCTGTTCTTCAAGACATCCGAGCACGTCCAGGCGATGGAGGCGTCGTCGCGCGCGTATCCCCAGTCGAAACGGTATCGCCGCACCTCGGCGCTGATTGACCACGGCGGCGGCAGGAACTACGCCGTCGACTTCTTCCGCGTTGAAGGCGGTCAGCGGCAGGACTATGTCTATCATGCTGCCACGGGCGCGTGTGATGTGCTCGACCTAAGCCTGCAGCCCGTCGCGGCGGAAAAACTCTACGATTTCGACAACATCCGCGCCGCCGACGGTGCCGGCGTGTGGCGAGCCACCTGGAAATCCGGCGCCGACATGACCTGTGTGGTTTGGAACGTCGGCCAGCCGGGGGAGCGCGCGTTGCTGGCCGACGGCTGGGGCCAACGCGACTGGAAGAACTCCGACATCGATGCGACGCTCCCCTACATCGTCCGTCGCTGCGAGGGCGACGGCCCAAGGACGTTCATGTCGGTTTTCGAGGGCCACAAAGGGAATGAACCGTTTGTCCGCAGTGTGAAGCTTGCGGATCCGTCCGGCGTGCTGCTGGTGGAAACTGCGATTGGCCAGGACTACGTAATGTCCATGCTGGACACGGGAACGCTGCGGGTTCCTGCCTCCGGCGGCCAGGAACGTGTCATCGGCCATTTCGCCGTTGTGTCGGTTCAGAACCAGACGCTTGCTTGGACGTGTATCGAGAAAGACCAGCCAGCCCCCAGTGAGCCTTGAGCGGACTGACGCGAAACTCGGAGATTCAACCATGATGATCTGTGCTCGTGCCGCTACGTTGGCGGCGACGGGTTTCGCCGAGTGCGGCGGCGGCATCCGCCTGGCCTGGGAGTGACTCTCATCGTCTGGGACGCTGCCGGGCGCGGCGGCCGAGCGGAACGGACGATCGAGGTGTTCCCGAAACTCGGCAACCCCTGAACTGGCTTCAGAAATCAATTATCGAGTCATGCTATGCCCATCCAGCGTTGTTGCCTCATTCTCGTCGCGACTTCTGCCGTCTCCCGGAGACTGACGTATGCAGTTCCTAAGTCGATTCGTGCTCTCTCTACCTCTGCCGATCCCTGTGGTGACTTGGCAGTTCCGCTTCGCACAGGAGCCCGACGGCACCTGGAAAGCCGTGAGCCACAGGTAGCTGGGGCAGCTCAAAGATCCGGTGACTTCGGCACACCCACCCCACCCAGCAGGTCATCGGGTAGGTATTTGCCGAGCAGGTAATACTTGCGGTCAGGATACCACAGCACACGCCGGCCGTGCCATTCGGTGAGGCTTGGATAAGTGGCAATCTCGGCGGTCTTCTTCGGACCGATGATGACGCCTTGCGTGTCGAGGATCTGCTTCGGGGCGCTGAACCAGATCGGCTGGTGAGCTTTGGGCCGGAACTCGCCCACGGCGATGAACGCTGGATTCCGCAGGTAGTTGGCCTGATTGACCGTCCATTTCAGCTTCCATTGGCTGTAATCGCCGCGCGTGCCGTCGTTGTTGTGAAACACGAGCAGGAACCGCCCGTCAGCCAGCGGAAAGATCGGCGCGGGCGCCAGCGGCTGCGGGATGGGATCGCCGTTGTCATGTAAGCGCAGAGGTTCCGGCTTACGCCATGTCGCACCATCATCGTCGGACACACTGTACCAGATCGCGCCCGCCATGGTCCGCATGGCTACAAGCAAGCGGCCGTCCGGCAGCAATACCACGCAGGGTTCCTGTGCGACGGACATGTCCGGGAACACGCGGTTCGGCACCTCCAGGCCCTCCGCATTAGCCGGCAGCCAGGTGACCTTCAGATCTTCCGGATCCGGGCCGTCGTCAATGTTCTCGAAGCGGACGAAAGCCGAGCGGCTGTCCTTGTGGACCCAGAGCTTCGAGGGCCATTTCTTGACCGCCTGACTGGTCGTCGCAGTGTATCCCAGCAGATGCCGTCCATGGCGATCACGAGTCGCTGTCGTCCAAAGCCAATAGCTCTTGGGAATCGCCGGGTCGGGATGGTCGAACCGGTTGCGGGGCATGGGGATATCGTCGCCCGGTCTCCACGTCTTGCCATTGTCATCGCTGTAGAGGCAGCCCATGCCGCCCGATTCCTGCCGCTGTCCGGCCTCGGCTCGCGGCTGCTCCTTGACGTAAACGCAATAGATGCGGCCCGTCCGGGCAACGATGGGGACGCCCCAACTCGCCTGAGGCTCTGTGGTTCCCGGCGGCGTGCCCACAATCCGTTGCGGTGGCGACCAATGGAGCCCATCACTGCTGCGGGCCAACATGATGCGATTGTCACCGCGGCCCTCTACGCTGCTCTGGGTCCACATGCCCAGCAACTCGTCGCTTTTCGGGGCTTGGAAGACGATGAACATCTCGTTATCGCCGTCGTGATGCTCGCCATCTTTGGGCAGGTAAACGACCACGTCGGGTCCGCTGCGATGCCAGTCCACGGCGGGGTCTGGCTCACCGGACATTGCAGGCACGCTGGAAATAATCGACAGGAAAACCGATGCGGCGACGAAGAATAGAGTGGCTCTCATGTTTGGTGTCCTGTTGGATATGAAGATACACTCGCGATCATTCTCGCGGACATCGGCCTTGGATCAGCGGTCTGGATTTTGCATGGGAAACGCTCTACGCAGCAATCGCACCCTATCTTAGCAGCATGGCTTTCGCGCTTCCAACGAATTGGCGGGCGGCGGCCGATGAACCATATACGGATTCACGAATCGCTCCCGAACCCCGTCGGCACCTTTTCCGCCAGTTGCCGATGCACCACGCTCCCCTTCACCGGCACCAGTTTCGGGACGGCCCTGCCGCGTTCCGTCCAGCGGATGGCGAAGTGCGGCCGGCGGACGTGCGGTGTGACTTCGATCTGCCGGCCGACATTCCAACCCACCTTCCCTCGCCGCTGCGTCTTGGCCACCAGTCGTTTGCGCAACTCCTCGTCGCCGTCCTCATAACCGATCACCCGTACCACGACCAGTGCAGCGGCGGCTCAGCCGTTCTGGGAACGGATGAGCCGCTACCGCCAGGTGCCCCAGTCACGATACTCCTTGAAGTCTTGCAGCAACTGCGGTAACTTTTGAATCGAGATCAGGTTTCACAGTTCGTGGAATTATCGTGGGGGCGGGCCTGCGGTCTAGCCACCAATCGTGGCTTCCATCAGGCGAGCCCGGCGGCGGCCTGTGCCACGGAATGTAAGACCCGATTTAGGTTAATCGCCACTGCAGGAAAGACGGACGTGTGCCATGAAGACGATTCCAGCCAGGCAAGTCAGCCGTTCGAAGCGAGACGCGAGGCTTTCGGGCAGCCGGTCGGTGCCGGCCGTGTGGTTTCTCGCTCTGTTGACTCTCGCGGCGACCGCCACTTCGCCGGTACGGGCCGACTCCGGGCAACCTTGTTTCGAGATCGCCCCTATCCGGCCCGTGGGAGGCGACTATGTGCCCCCGCCGTTTGGACCGGTGGTCGCCGAGGGCACAGCCGTCACATGCGGCATACGGTCGTATGACCTGACCGGGGCGGTCCCGGTGCCTGCCGTCGATGGCAGGCCGTTGCTGCAAGAGGCCGCGATGGTTGTCAACGGCTCGCCGTTGACCCCGCCGGCGGTTGAGTGGACTCTGTCGACGCGCGCCGTAACCATCGCAAGACGATCCTGGACAGCGGGGCGCGTGAGGCTGGAACTCACCCAGACTGTCGAGTACGACGGATTCATCACCAGTGATCTCAAGCTCTCGCCTGTGGAAGAGAAGGCAACCGTTCGTGAACTGACGCTGCGACTGGTCTTCCTGCCCGAAGCGTCGGTTCTCTATCACATCCCATCCACGAGCAAGACCCCCGCCGGCTTCTGGCCCGAGAGAGCGGAAATCAGTGACCCGATCCCGGCTGTCTGGAGCGGCGACGACCAATTCGGCCTGGCGTGCTATATCGCAACGTTTCGCGACTGGCGCAATGCCGGCCCGCGAATCGTGTTGACCCGCGAAGGCCGGGGTGCCGGCGTCCTGGAATATCGTATCGTCTCCGAACCGGTCGAGATCGACGCGCCGGTGACGTATCGGCTGGGCTTCATCGCCACGCCCGTCCGGCAGCCCGAGGCCAGGCACTGGCAGCTCTTTTCGCTGCCGCCGACTCTGGATGACCTGCAACGGTACGTCGACCGCAACCTCTTCTGGAGCCAGATCTCCGACCGCTATGCGACGTTTCGGACAAACGATTCGGGTAAGGACGCCGAGAAGATCGAGGCGGTTGGCGAGGTACACCATCGAGGTAAGAAAGCACTGGCGTATACGACCTACGCGCACGTCGAGGAAGGCGCGGCCGAAACGCCGTCCGCCTGGCTGACAATCACTGCAAAGGGCCGGAAGATCAGTTCGTCGATCGGCGGCAGTATGGCCGACCGGAAACGCACGTTCTGCTGCCCGGGAAGCCACTCGTGGATTGCGTGGAAGATCGAGGATCTCCGCCGTGCCATCGAGCGCTACGGCGTCGATGGTTTCTACATCGACACCTCGTACATTCTCCTTGCCTGCGCCAACCGCGAGCACGGCCACGGCTGGCTCGATGGCGACGGTGCCCTCCAAACCGACTTCCCCACGTGGTCGATGCGCGAGATCTGGCGGCAATCGTACGAATTGCTCTGCCGTGCGCGTGGCGAAGCCGAAGTCTACGCGCACCACAAGGCCGGCTGTCCGCCGGCGCTTGCGGCATTCACCACTGCATTCTGCGATGGGGAACAATACACCTCGCAGTCGATCAAAAACCTCACGCCCGACGCCTTCCGTGCGCAGATCGCCGGGCGTAACGTCGGCCCGCTGGCGCTGTTTCTGTGTGAGTACTATCGCTCGCAGCACTACGGCATGCACGAAGCTGCAGAGCACCACAACCCGACCGAGAGCGTGATGCTCCCGCTGATGCATGACGTGCTGCCGACCGGCTATCCCGGCAATCACCCGGTTCGCGAACTACTCTTGCTCAGCGACGACCTGGGAATCGCAGAATCCACTTGGATCCCCTACTATGCTGCAGGCAATCCTTGGCGAGCCGAAGGTGCCGACGGGCTGGCGGTCTCCGCGTATCGCACCGCGCGCGGCGATACGCTGCTGGTCATTGCCAACCCTGGGTACACCGATGCTCGCTTTCGGCTGGCCGGCCCCGCTGAGGCGATCCATGGCCGCACGTTCGTGGCCATCGATGTGCTGGCACGGATCGGAAGGCACAGTCCCAGCACGGCTGGCTATCGCTGGGAAGCGGCCGAGCCGGGCGTCCTGTCCTTGCCCGCGCGCGGACTCGCCCTGTTTGCCTGGGTCGAAGCGCCCGCGTCGCTGGCCGGCTTCGCGAAGCAGGAGGGATTCGCCGGGTCGGATGCAGCGCACCAGCGGCGGGTGCCGGTGCCCGAAGAAGCCACGCTGCTGGACGACTTTGAGGATCCCGACTGGACGATGGCGAACGATCAGGGTGGCATCACCACGACCGACCGCGAGCCCATCGACACGCGGCGTGCCCTGCGGGTCGTGGCCAAGCCCGAGCACAATGCAGCCGCGATCCTGCGAACGTTCGACCGGCCTCAGGACTGGTCGACCTGCGAGTCGATCAGCCTCTGGATCCGCCCGGAGCGCGACCAGCCGGTGCGGGCGTTTGAGGTCCGCCTGCGGGATTCGCAACGCTACTTGCCGGCGGCAAAGCTCGTATCGCACGGTCCCAAGGACGTCCTGCCGGCAGATGTCTGGACGCAGCTCCGCTACGACTTCGGAAGCATTCCAAGAAACGAGGTGCGAATCCTCAGACTCTATTACCACCGCGGCGAACTGGTCTCGGGATCGTTCGACGTCGACGAGGTGATGTTACACGGCGGAAAGGCGGCCGAAGCGTCGATTGGTCCGCAAGCCAAGAAACGGCAGACTGTCCGTCCCGCGCCGATCGACCGTCCCGGCGCAACTCCGCAGTAACGAAGAACGACTGCTTCCTTGGCCGGCCGGTGGCAGCTCACGCTCAGCCGACGATCCGGTAGGTTGCTGCACTCGAAGGGACCACAGAGGATTGCGGCCAGCAAGCCTCAATTGCTTGGCCACGGAGTTGGTGACGAGAAAGAAACTCGAAGAGCCGACTTCGCGCTGCAATTCTCGGCAGTCGGCAGATGGTGACCAGCAGCAAGGGAGCGTACCTCGCCTGCTACAGTTCAAGCAAACTCAGTTTGCATGGTCAAGATCGCTAACAACTCGTCAGCCCGCTTCATCAATGCCGTCCGTCGATCGTTGGTCGGGCAGTCTTGTTGTGGGAGGCGAGCCACGAAAGCGGCTCGGCAGTGCTGGCAAACGACTCTCTGCTTTAAGTATTCCGTCCGGATAGAGAGACGTCGGCCGCAGGTGGGACAATCTTGAGAGAAAGTCGTTGGATGAGGCATGTTTCACTTCCTTGTCGAATACTATGCGCCGTCGTCGGCGCAACCGCGGCACCGTCATGGACCGCGGTGCGCTGGAAGTGCGAATTCTATGCCAACACGAGGTGTGCATGGCTCAACTCGTTTGCGTGCAAACCTTGTTTGATGCAGCGGTTTTTGCAGCGGTCTGCGCAGGCGGGTACTTTCTGCCAAAATGGGTGTACTTCTTACATTCTGGACTTTGGCCTCTTGGTTGGCACGACAAGCAAGGGCTGCTGCCAATTACATCCGCTCGCGGTCCCGAGGCTCATTGCGAGCATGTCAGTAAATGCGATCGACCCGAGGCCGGTTTCGACCACAAAGCCCTGTCGCGATGCTTTGGATGATCGGGTCGTCCCAAGGTCACTCAACCGTTTTCGCTGCGACCGCCTCGGGGTGTCGGTCCCCCGGGCTTCCGATCCGCCAGCTTGGCCGAAATCGGTCTATTGGGGGTAAGAGCCCACCGCCCGAGCCCCTCGCATCACCTCCAAGAGCCGAAATCGCCGGGATTTGTACCAATTCCCTGGCCGAAGGAACCAAAAAACGCCACGAAGGAACTTAACTTGCCCGTGAAGATCCGACCCGCGGACCGTATTTCTTGGACAAACCGCCGGCCTTTTGGTCCGCCGACCCGCTCTGCTGTAGCCCCCAGCCGGGGCGGCAATTGTGTTGGGCATCCCAGAGACCATAGCCTCGATTCTCGAAGCAACATCAGTTTGTCTTGCTAGCTGATTCCCAGGCTGTCGCTGGCGGCCTCGTCCGGTTGACTCAGCCGGTTGATTTATCCTCCACACGCCGCTAGGATGCCCAACATCCGTATTGCCACGATACCGTTACGGTCCCCGTTGGAGTATTGCCATGAAGAATACGTTCGCCGTGCTCGTGTCACTTGTCGTCCTGCTTTCTGGCGACACGTTCCCTGCCGACGCGCCAGCCAAGAAGGCGGCGCAGATCGCGAAAGCCGCCTGGAAGGACGCGCCTGCCCAAGCCTTCTCGCCAGCTCCGACCTTGGCGGACGTGCCCTACGGCACGCACGCGAAGCAGGTGCTGCACTTCTGGAAAGCCGAGTCGGACAAGCCCACGCCGCTGCTGTTTTTCATCCACGGCGGCGGTTGGCAGGGGGGCAACCGTTCCAGCGGCTTGGTGGCGCTACTGCCGGAGATGCTGAAGTCGGGTGTCTCGGTCGTTTCGATCGAGTACCGATTTGTGTCGGAAGCGGATGCCGCCGGCGTGAAGCCGCCCGTCCAGTGGCCGTTGCACGATGCCGCGCGGGCGTTGCAGTTCGTCCGCAGCAAAGCCGCCGAATGGAATATCGACAAGGAGCGAATCGGTGCTTCGGGCGGCTCGGCAGGAGCCTGTTCGAGCCTGTGGCTGGCGTTCCACCCCGATATGTCGGACCCGAAGAGCAGCGATCCCGTGGCCC
>JAAYEH010000706.1 GCA_012728855.1 Rhodopirellula sp.
AGCCATTCCAGAGCGGCGGAGACCTTTGCCGCTTCCTCGGTGTTGAGCACGACTTTCGTCAGGGCCAGCCTCAGCACGATGGGTGTGCGGCTCTGCCTCAATGCCAGCGCGAGGCGGTTGTACGGCGGCTTCAGACCGGGCGTCAGGTTGGGAAGCAACAGTTCCCTGTCGGCGTTCGATGATGTGGCCCCGGGCACGAAGCCTACCGGATTCTTGCCTGCCTTGCGGATGGCGATCCCTCTTGCAACGATCTGCCGCTGCCAGGAATAGTGCTCTTTGTGCGCGGGCAGATCCTCCGCATAGCGGATGGGTGAAAAGCGATAGGCCCCGTTTGCGGCACGCATGCCAACGCACAGGCTCGTGCAGAGATCCCTGGCTTTCGGGATGATCTCCGCGGGCGTGCTCCCCACAACATACCCAATGATCCGCCATATGAACGGCGTGTCTTTTCCGCAACGGTAAACGAACTCGATCCCCTCACCAGCAGACAGGCCCGCGAACACGCTTTCCAACGATCGAGGCATCGTGTGCGCCTCCGGATTGAAGGCCCGGGGATCTCCTTCTTCCCCGTTGGCGGCGACTCCGGCCAACTCGACCGCAAACACGGCTTCCTGGCCTTCCCGGTCGCGCCGGTCCGTCAACAGCACCAGTGGCTCATCCGCATGTTCGGGTATCGCGTATGGATTGTGATCCGGAAGGGCAAGTGCGTTTTCGCTGCGATTTGGCATGGCGTGGCTCCTGTGACGCGGGTTTTGGGGTAATTCCTGGGGCTTGCGGATCACGAAGCAACTGACAAGCTTCTGGCGAACCTTAGACGGCGACGGGGACAGGGCAGGGCGGAGCCTGCACTGCGTGTCTATCGTATGTCCCGGATTGAAGCAGGGCCGGGATACGCGCGTGGGGCTGCCAGGTTGTCGGCGGCCCGGCATGATCGGCCCCTCAGGGGGGACCGCAGCGCCCGGACCGGTCACGCAGGGCGAAAGCTTTCAAACCAGTCGGCGCACGCCGGAAAGAGCTTATCGGCGTATGTTGACCTCTCCTCGTTCTGGTCAACGGGCTTTTCGACGCTCTGGTTTTCCGCGGGTGCGGGAGAGGTGACGGGCGTCGGCGTATGGTCTTGGCTTGAGTCTTCGGCGCAGGGAAAGGAAAAGGAACGCACTGGCTGGCCCGGAGATTCGATTCGCTTCGTCGTGTCGGTGCCCAGACCTTCGATCCCATCCTGCCCGCAAATGGGGCAGTCAGAACGGCGTTCCATGGACAGGGTCTGGGTCGTGTGCCCGAGCAGGTCATACGCCACCCAGGAGGGAACACTGCTGAACCCTGTCAGATACTTCATGATGATGTCGCCGGCGACACCGCCCATGACAGAGTTGATAGTGACCACGGACGCGGGCGTCTCGTCCGTGTTCTGTACGTACCCGATTTGACGGTACAGCTTTCGAATGTGCCGAGGCTCGATTGTGGCGGGGTCAAGGCCCTGGCATACGAGACAGGCCTCCCCGGGGGCGTAGAAGATCGCCTGCCCGCCCATGCCGGTCACTTCACGGTGGCCGGCCTTGAGCGCGATGCCCGAACCCAGGTCAAGCA
>JAAYEH010000707.1 GCA_012728855.1 Rhodopirellula sp.
CCAGCCTCCGAGGGCTACCCAGAAGGATGGTGGCACTGCACGATCCACTTGAACCCGGAGACCGGGGAGATGCATAGCGACGGCGATCACCGGGTGCGAACATGGATTCAGGATAAGCTAGCGAACGTCGCCATGAGCGGTGAGCCGAAGGCGAGTCTGCTCGATGGCACAGTTATGCAACAGGAGGACTAAATGCAGGACAAACACGGGAATGACATTAAGGCGGGTGACACTCTGTTTAATCCGCATGACCGCGACCAATACCACATCGTAATTCAGGATGGAGAAGGAAGGTTGTTCCTCGGAGACTTGGATTCTCCGCTAGAACGCTACGCGCCACAGACGTGGTGGGAAGTGGTACATAACACGGGCCATGAGGCGCGGTAGCCCGTCGCCTCAAAGGCTTGGTTCGCAAGGAGGTTGCCAGTGATCGCGATTGTCAACGTGGGGCCGCACGATGATCCCGACAAGCTCGGCGTGCGGACGTATGAGGTCAGAATCAACGCAAATGTGGTATGCACGTTTAAGCACCGCCGCGCCGATGGTCTTGGAATGTGCTTGCTGAAGGCAAGCAAGGCTGTCGAGCGGCAGAAGTGGGAACAGGCGTCGCGCATCTTGGACATTGCGAACGTGAGCCGTGAGGCGCGGTAGTTTGGAGGTTAAAGTGAGATTCGACGTCAACTATGGGATGGCCGGTAAAGGACACAACGGAGTAACCCCGATGTGGCTTGGACGGTGCTGGGGATATTGGCTGCCGCGCTGGCAGTGGAACGGTGGGCGAGTCTCTCGCGGAGAGTGCTGCGACATTACCGTTCTGTGGCTGTGTTTCTGGGTGGGCATGACATTTTGGAACGAGGCATAACACGTGAGACAAGGCGCGGTAGTCCGTCGCCTCAAAGGATTGGTTCGGAGGAAATTGGAGGAACGCATGGCTAAACTGACGAAGAAACAGGCATGGCAAAACAGGGTTATCGACCTTGCTTTTGAAATGGGGAGCTCGCGGCATATCGAAAAGCGAAGGGCGCTATACATGGCGGCGCATTGGCTTTATCGGGCCGGCGACCGTATGAAGGATGGGCGTGACGTTTACACGGGCGAGTCGAACGAAAAGCGTGAGGTTCGGACATGAGCGCAGCAAATGGCCGTAGCCTCGACGCTCTTGTTGGGAATCTCCCGACCGAGTTTCGAGGTTGCCAGTGGAATGACGGGTGGGAGTTCGATGTCCCGTGCGTCGTCTATTACCCGCGCAGGTTCCGGCGCTACGGCTACGGTGGAAACACAGGAGCGATCGACGACATGGTGGACGAAATCTGCTACGCGCTGGCGTGCGAGAACAAGCCGACCGATGGCGGGCTGGCGCAAGAATGCGCGTGGCGAGGATGGGGGCCTCGATTCGACCGCCGCCGGGACGCTCGCCACGTAGTCTATAGCGTCCGTTGGTTGGTTGAGTCCGGCGTCGTGCAGTGGGAAATCACCAAGCGGCGCGAAACGTATGGTATGCCCAACACGGAAGGCCAGCGGCCAGAGTGAGCAACGCGAACGATGGTTCGGTGCGCTGATTTGTTGGTCGGCGATTTTATGGAAGCACCCACACAAGAGATCAGCCCCGAAGAGCGGGCGAGACGCCAGAAGCGCAACCGAAAGCGCAAGCTGGATAGGCAGAAAGCGGCCGAAGGGCGGGCCTTGCCTCCTGTGGTCGGGCTGGGGCGCTTGCAATACCTCGCCATGTTCGGGGCGGATGCCGACTATGACGCCTATGCCGACGCCTTCATTGCCGGGGCGAAGAAGGCCCGGCGGCGTTGGGAGTTTCCGCTTGAGCCGCTGGCTGGCGCATCCTTCCCAGCCTGAAAAGACACAGAAAAGGGATGCCAATTGAGCGGGGCTGAGACAGAAGTGCGGTTTTTTATGGCAGTATATGGAGACATGACAGATGACCCTCGATAAATTACAGACACGATTCGTTGATGAGATCCTGCACGGCGCAACTCATGTGGTTCTGACCGGCAAGGCGGGAACCGGTAAGAGCACGTCGCTGGTCTCGGCCGTCCGGGCCGCGCAGGCCGCGGGGATGAACGTGCTTGTCATGGCCCCGACGGCGATGGCCGCGTCCATCCATCGGGACGCAGGGCTCCAGTCGGGCACGATCCACCACGCTTTAAGATGGAACCCCGCCAAGGAACCGCTTCCGCGCAAGCTGCTTTCTGTGTGCGGAACGCATACGGACTGGGCGGCGACTCCCGATCAGGACCGGTTGCTGGTGGTTGACGAAGCTTCGATGGTCGGGCTCTGGATGTTTGAGATCCTCGCCCGCGACCTCGGCGACCCTGAGCGGCCCTTCGACGGGCGGCGGTTGGTCGTGGTCGGGGACTGGGCACAGCTTCCCCCCGTGGTCGGCTCCGACGAGCAGAACATGGCGATGCCCGATCTGAAGCGTTTCGGCCCTCCGGACGGCTGCATCTTTTTTCATCCCCTGTTTTGCCGTTGTCCACCCGTCTCGATTGTCTTGGAGGAGACCCACCGCGCCAACGGGGCGTGGTTCGAGAGCCTGAACCTGCTGCGGGAGTGCTCGCGCCCCAGCAACCTCTTGACGTTCGGCATCGCGCCCCCTCAGCACACCCAACACGACGAGGATGCGGTACACATGTGCTTCCGGCGCGTCA
>JAAYEH010000009.1 GCA_012728855.1 Rhodopirellula sp.
CTTTTTTTCCTGTCGGCCGAAAAGCGTCTATCCATACGCGGAACCGTCGCGCGGCCGACAGGAAAAAAAGACTCCCGACCCCTTCCTGCGTTCATCTCACGACAGTTATTCATTCGCCGATCCTAAGCCGCGGCCACCCACAGGAGACCTGCATGACGACCCGTTTGCCATCGTTCGCCCTGCGCGCGGCGACGGTTATTGTTGTTGCGACGTTGGCCCATTCCGCCGGAGGCGACCAGGAGCTTCGTCGTTTTCTCATTCCACCCGATTGCATCCGGCCCGAGATCGGGCATTGCTCGATCGCCGGTATGGATTTCGGCGAGGAGGGGGACAAGGTCACTGGAAACCGGTCGGCGGTGATCCTCTTCGAGGATGGTAAGCGGCTGGGGCCGCCGCGCTGCCTCCATGCGGACATCCGCCAGCTCGGGGGCGGTCGCTATTCGCATTGGGCCCGCGAAGGGCTCTACTTCTCGTCTTCCGACAACAGCGACCCGCGGACGAATGGCCGCCGCTACGAAGTCGCCTCGACCAATCCGAAGAGCACGTTGGGCGGCCTGGCGAGGTTTCCCGCTCGCGAGAGAACTCATAGCGAAGCGATCGATGCCGGCCGGCACGAATACCGCATCGAGATGGGGGGAACGCTCGATGCCGAGAACTCGACGACGCTTTCCACCGGCAATTGCACGATCGCTTTCCAACCTAACCTCTCGCTGACGATCGAGAACGTCGGCGACACGCCCGTCGTCAATCCACGGCTGGTCCTGAACGACCGCGGCGACTGGTATACCTTCGACCGTCTTTTGTCGGAGTACACTCGCGGTGCCGAGACCGGCCAGGAAAAAGTCTATTTCATCTGGCAGGCGATGCGAGAAAACCTTTATCACGAGGTACCGTTGTTCGCCAACGAGGTGCCGCACGATCCGGTGCGGCTGATGAACTTCTTCGGCTTCAATCTCTGCGACGACGCCGGCAACGCCGGTTGTTCGCTGTTCCACCACGCCGGCTTCGTCGGCTCCAAGAACCGATCCCTCAACGGCCACGTCCAGTGCGAGGCGTCGGTCGACGGCAGACTGCAATTCATGGACATCGACATGGACTGTTTCTACCTCGACCGCGAAAACGAGCGGCCGGTGAGCGGAGACGAGTGCGCCCGCGATCACGACCTGGTCCGCCGGGAACTGAATTACGGGCCGGTCGTCGCGGCATTTCAGAGCAGCGACGCGCCGGCGGCTCTCTTCGGTCCCGACGACGGGCTCCACGACGCTCAACTCCGCGGCCACGAGATCGCTTACACGCTGCGGCCGGGGGAAAAAGCGGTCTTCCGCTGGGACAATGTCGGCAAGTACTGCGCCGAGAGCCTCGCATGGGCCCATCGTCCCAAGTACTTCGGCAATTCGAAGTTCGCCTTCCGCCCGCGGCTCGACATGAAATCGGTGCGGCGCGACGCCTTCGGCTCGGCCGGTCTTTCCGCGAGCCCCTCGGTGGATCTGCCGGGATCACTCACCGGCACTGCTGCCGACGCCCACGTCGTCTATGAGGTGGAAGTGCCTTATCCGGTCTGCGGCGGAACCGTGCGGGCAGGCTTCCGGGGCAAGCTGCCGAAGGATCGTTTTGCCATCGCGGTCTCTCCGGACGGGAAAACGTGGAAGCAAGTGTGGGCGGGCGAGGGAGCGGGCGAGCGAAATTCCGATATCTCCATCGATGAATCGCTCGACATACACAACGCCCCGGCAAAGTACGGCTACTTCGTCCGCGTCGGACTGGAGTCGGCCGGCGAAGATCCGGGCGCAAGGCTTGTTTCCTTGGAGATCGAGACCGACGTCATGGCCGCGCCGACGTCGCTGCCGCGTCTGCGGCTGGGAACAAATCACGCCGTCTACCGGGACGACACCGAGGGCCCGCGCCAGGTCCGAATCATCCATCAATGGCAGGAGTCGGACGCGGTGATCCCCTTGCCGGCCGTGTCGGCGCCCGAGCATCCCAAGCCCGATGCAACGGTACGCGACACGCTGGTGACTTTCGCCTGGCCGCCGGTCGCAGGCGCAAGCCGTTATCACCTCCAGGTGAGCCGCCGACGCGACTTCCGGTATCCGTACCGGCCGAGTTTCGACGTCATCATCCCGACGACGGAATGGTGCGTCCCGTACAGCGGCCTTTTCAGCCCCGACACGACGTATTACTGGCGGCTCCGCGGTTGTGATGATTTCGGCGTGTGGGGGGCGTGGAGCGAACCATGGGAATTCCGCTGGCAGGGACCGCGCGTGCCGGTGGACTTGCGGCTGGAGCGGAGAGGGGGGGAGTTCGTCCTGCATTGGACGCCGAATCGTCGTGGCGAGCGGCCCGTCAAGTACGAGATCTATGGCAGCGACGAAAAGGGGTTCTCGGTCCACAAGGGCGAGCACGAGGCACTGGGACGAGGCAAAGTTCCCGGCAACTTCCTCGGCGAAACCGCGGAGAACTCGTTTGTCGTTATCTCGCCGTCGGCCGCGGCGAGCAATGCGAACAAGGTCTTCTACCGAGTCGTGGCGGTCGATGCCAACGGCGCCGCCAGCGGCTGCTCCGACTATGTGGAGTTGCCACATCCATTCGTCTACAGCCAACCGGTTGTGGAGGCTCGATGTGGCCGGCCTTATCGATACGAGGTGAAGAGTCTCCGTGCCCTGGGGGACTATCAGGCGAAGCCGGATCCGTCGTCCAAGTCGAAATCTTATGCCTATCGTTTCTGGGATGAGGAGCAACTCCGGTTTGCCGTCGCCGCCGGTCCGACTTGGCTCGCGATGGATGAGAAGACCGGCGTTCTTTCCGGTATGCCAACCACAGCGGACGCCGGCCCCGCGAAGATCAAGCTGGAAGTGCGAAACCAGTTTGGCGGTCGCGCGGAGCAGGAGTTCGAACTGCATGTTGAACCATGACCCATGCCTTTTTCGAGGTAATTTGTGCCGCTGATCGCTCTGCAAAACGTATCGATCCACTTCCGCGGTCCTGCCGTGCTGGACGGAGTGGATTTCCAGATCGATCCCGGCGAGCGAGTCGCGCTGTTGGGACGCAACGGCGAAGGCAAATCGACACTGCTGCGACTGATCCGGGGCCAAATCGAGCCGGACGAGGGCGAGATCATTCGTAGCCAGACCGCGCGAACGGCATTGCTCGCCCAGCAGGTTCCGCCAGGGCTGGCGGGCAACGTTTTCGACGTCGTTGCATCCGGCCTTGGCGAGCGGGGCCGGCTACTGGCCGACTTTCACCACGTCAGCCATCAAGTCGCCGCCGGCGACCGCGCTGCCCGGAAGCGGTTAGACGAACTCCAGCGGTCTCTGGATGCCGCCGGAGCCTGGCAGGTCCAGCAGGAGGTTGAACAAGTCCTCACTCGCATGGAACTGGATCCCGAGGCCGAGGTGGGTGTCCTCTCGGCGGGCATGAAGAGGCGGGTGCTTCTCGCCGGCGCGTTGGTCTCGCGTCCGGACGTCCTGCTCCTGGACGAGCCGACCAATCACTTGGATATCGGCAGCATTCGCTGGCTGGAGGAGTTTCTGGCGCGGGAAGAGTGTACGCTGCTGTTCGTCACGCACGATCGCGTCTTCTTGAATCAGCTCGCCACCCGAATCGCCGAACTCGACCGCGGCCGGCTTACGAGTTGGAATTGCGGCTACGAGACTTTTCTGGCGAGGAAGCAGGCGGCGTTGGAGGCGGAGGCGCGACAGGACAGCCTTTTCGATAAGCGGCTTGCCCAGGAAGAGGCATGGATTCGCCGAGGCATCAAAGCCCGCCGCACCCGCAACGAGGGTCGGGTTCGGGCGCTGAAGCGGATGCGCGACGAGCGTGCCGACCGCCGCGACCGGGCGGGAGTTGCCCGGATTCAATTGCAAGAAGCGGAGCGGTCCGGCCGACTTGTCATTGAGGCCAAGGGGGTCTGCCACAGCTTCGGCCTCACGAACGTGGTTCGGGATTTCTCGGCGCTCATCATGCGGGGGGACCGCATGGGAATCATCGGGCCCAACGGTTCGGGCAAGACAACGCTGCTGCGAATCCTCTTGGGTGAATTGACGCCGGACCACGGCTCGATCCGTCACGGCACGCGGCTGGAAGTGGCCTATTTCGACCAGCTCCACGCCCAGTTGGACGAAGAGGCGTCGGTGGTTGACAATGTCGGACAGGGGAGCCAGTCGGTAATCCTCGACGGCCAGCCGCGGCACATCCTCGGCTACCTTCAAGACTTTCTTTTCGCGCCCGAGCAAGCGCGAGGGCCGGTCAAGTATCTTTCGGGCGGAGAACGAAACCGGCTGTTGCTGGCTCGCTTGTTCGCTCGTCCCTCCAATGTTCTCGTGATGGACGAACCGACGAACGATCTGGACATCGAAACGCTGGAGTTGCTTGAAGAGAAGCTGCTGGACTATTCCGGCACGTTGCTCCTGGTCAGCCACGATCGCGAGTTCTTGAACAACGTCGTCACGGGCACGTTCGTCTTCGAAGGCGATGCCGAAGTAAAAGAGTACGCCGGTGGTTACGACGACTGGCTTCGGCAGCGGAAACCGAAGGAGACGGGAACGACCGCGACTGCGAAGCCGCCGGCAAAAGCGGCTTCGCCGCCGGGATTGAAACGCATCGCCAAACTCAAATACACCGAGCAGAAGGAACTGGAAGCGTTGCCCGCACGCATCGAGGAATTGGAGACTCGCCTGGCGCGACTCCACGACGAGATGACATCGCCGACCTTTTATCAGCAGGATCGCGAAACGATCGTTCGGATCAACGATCACGTCCAGACGCTTGGTCGGGAGCTGGCCCAGGCTTATGCGCGCTGGGAAGAATTGGAGGCCAGCCGTGGATAGCGGAGAGTTTCACTCCGGCTTCAAAACAGGTGATACGCCTTCGCATCCAAGGCGCGCCGCAATTCGGGATCGTCGGCGCGCCGCAGAAGATCGTAATAGCTGTAGGGGTACTTGAACACGTGCCCGATGCCCACCGTGTTGTCTCCTCGCCTCTCCCAGTAGGCCGAGTCGGTCGGCCGCAGGTCGCTCGGCGCGTGATCGGGAAAGCGTTTCGAATCCGTGTCCGGTCCGCGGCGCGTGACCGTCACGTATTTCCGGAAAGCGGTGCGGCAGCTCTCGGCCCATTGCCCGTCACCCATGGCCGCCAACTCGACCAGCGCCTGCCCGAAGGTCAACATGTGCCCGGCAAACCCTTGTCCGAACCCGACAAACCGATCGATCGCCGCGCTCGCCTCGCGGAGGATGAACTGCGAAGCGGCCGCCGCATCAGCGAATGGAGGCGGATCGACGTCGGGGTCCGGTTCCACGTCGCGCCAAGGCGTGAAGGATCGGATCAAAGTGCATACACCGTCAATGCGCTCGGGCGTGGCAGCGGTAGGCATCATGCGGAACGCCTTGATCGCCAGCATGGCAAAGATCGCGTTGTGGCCGACCTGCCGGAGCACTTCTCCGCCCTCGACAAGTGCCGCGCCGATCTTCTCGATCCGCGCCGGCTCAGGCTCGGCTTCCGGGAAGGGCTTGCACAGCGCCGACGAAGCCCAGTTGAGGTCGACAAGTCTCTCGATTCGCAAAGTGGCGTGATCGTCCAGATCGTTGCCAACGCACAGAAGGTGCGCTGCCACCATGCCGGCGCCGCGATGCCCGTCGGCGAAATAGTCCAACGCATGGGCCCTGGCCAATCCGTTCAGTCCTAGCAACACCAATCGTCTATCGGACATCTCACAAACTCGTCCGGCCGAATGACCGTTTTTGAGGAACGTGCCCGTCAGAAGGCCGCCCACGGCCACCGATGTCTGTTTCGCGAAACCTCTGCGGTCCAGACGCTTGTCCATAATGCGGCCTCGCTTGAAAGGAGGTCGAGATTGGAAACGACGAATCCAAGTGCGGCTCCAGCAATCCTCTCTACGACCTGTTAAGAACCCCTAACACCGTTCCCCCGAACCGGTTCACTGCCCGAAGCCCTGATAATAACTCGGCTGCCTTCTCCATCGCCACTCGCCGCGAGTTCTTCCACCCTTGGACGGGAAATGATCCAACCGGGCCGCTGCCCGGCGAACTGCCCCGTCACTTCCCCCGCTAAGGAATCGCATTTGCCGAACACCAGGAACCCCATGCTCAGCAGACAGATCCAAGACCGTCGTTGCATGATTCGCCTCCAGTTACGGTTCAAAGCCTGGCTGAGAGACTGCACGTGTTTCCGAGCGTCCGGGGGTCTTGCCAAGCGACGGGGTCACTACGCTGAACAGATCGGCGAGCATCCGTCCATTCTCTTACAACCCCGCTCGTGCGGCCAGAGCCTGCAATTCGGCGTACAAATCGGGTGTGGCCGCGGCGAAGTAGTAAGGCTCATCGAGTCGAAAATCGTCGCCATGCGTCGAGGTGACGATACCTCCGGCCTCGCGGACGATCAGGATGCCGGCCGCCACGTCCCAGACCTTGGTGCAGAAGGACCAAGCGACGTCGAATCGGCCGGCAGCAACATAGCAGAGGTTTAATGCGGCCGAACCGCTGCGGCGGATCGCCTGGCACGAGTCCAACGCAGCCAGGAAAAGCCGCAGGTCGGGAGATTGTTGTGTGACTACGTTTGGAAAGCCGACGGCCGCCAAGGCATCGGCGAGCCCGACCACTTGGCTGGTTCGCATCGGTTTACCGTTGAAAAAGGCGCCCTCGCCCGCCGCGGCGGAAAAACATTCGTCCGTCGCGGGATTATAGACGGCGCCGACGAGAAGTTCTCCGCGATATTCGAGGGCAACAGACACACCGAAATGGGGTACTTGGTGAACGTAATTTGTAGTTCCGTCGAGTGGATCGACAATCCACCGATAATCGCTGTGGCGAGGCGTCGCCTCCGTTACTCCGTCATCCTCCTCACCGAGAACGTCGTGATTGGGAAATGCCGCCAGAATCGTTCGCCGTATCAGTTCTTGCGACGCAAAGTCTGCCTCTGTAACGAGATCGGCGCGACCTTTGGCACGGACATTTACCCTCCCCAGTCGATCCATCAGGACTTGGCCTGCCGCTTTGACGACGTCTTGGCAAACATCAAGAAATTCGGACATGGAGAGTTCCTTCGTCGGTTTCCGGACCTGCGGGATTATACAGGCAGCCAAGGCGAACCGTTTTCCAACAGTCGAGAATATTTGTCGAAATTTCCGTCGCAATAGTATGGACAGGGCCTCGAAAGCTGATATCATGGAAGCGGGATGGGAAAGGGTCTCGGATCGTGGAGGGGAAGGTTTTATCCCCCACAGCGTGAGGAAGCCCTTCATATTCGAGCCATTATCCCGGAGACCTTACTCTACTGATCGGCCTCTTCTCTGTTCCGGCCCCGCCGTTTCGCCTCGTTGCGAGCGGCGGGGTTTTTTCCATTTGGATCAATCGATGAGTGCTTCAACTTGGCAACTTGACCATCATCGCGCCCAGCTTCGCCGGGGCTCTCTTTCAGCCACGCTGGATCTGTCGGCGCCGAACCGCGGCCTGTTCGACATTCGCGGCGGTCCGCCGCAACTGGAGACTGCCGAGATTCTGGCACTCCGTGTTCCGGCGTGCCACTTCGTCGGCGGCAACTTGCCGCAAGACGCTTTCGTTCGCGGTTCTGAACTCGTCGCGGAGTATTCCGATGGTACCGCCTGGCCGATCGCAGTCAATGCCCGTTGGATTTGCGGTTCCGACAGCGACCCGGGATTGACGGCCGTTTGGGATCTGATCGTATCGGTACACACGGAGCAACTGGACAGCCGGCCCGCACTGGCCGTGGTGAGCGCCGTCGCCTGCTGTCAGACATTGCGGCTGATGGAACGGGAGTCCGGTCGCTTTTCAGCGCTGCCTGCCGCCTTGGCAACGCAACCTTTCGCCCCGGCAAGCGGCGAGGGATGCATCCTGCTCCGCCTGCCGAATAGTCTCTTCAGCTATGTCGAAATGGTGCATCCACTGGATTTTCATTGCGGTGAAGTCTGTTTGGAAGGGGAAGGGGCGGCGTGCAGGGCAACTGTCGTCAACCATCTCTTCCCGGAAACGTTGGAGAAGGGCGTTGTTCTCCGTGCGCGAGTCCGCGCCGTCCTGCTGCCATGCGAGGACGATTGCCGGCTCGCAGCGGATGCCTACCGTAAGTTCGCGGCCGCCGCGCCTCCGTTGGGAGCATGAGACCGGCAGCGCGTTGTTCATTTCATTCCAAGGAATCACACCGTGGCCGATATCTTCATCACCGAGAATTTCTTGCTGCAGAACGACACCGCGGTCCGGCTCTACCACGAGTGTGCCCGCGACATGCCGATCATCGACTACCACTGCCACTTGCCCCCTTGGCAGATCGCC
This sequence comes from Rhodopirellula sp., assembly GCA_012728855.1. GTDB lineage: Bacteria > Planctomycetota > Planctomycetia > Pirellulales > Thermoguttaceae > JABWBD01. The sequence goes on from JAAYEH010000009.1 coordinate 8,301, forward strand.
GAAGGCCACCGCTTCGAAAACCTCGCTCAGATCTGGCTCTATGGCGACCATTACAAGTGGCGCGCGATGCGAGCCAACGGTGTGGCCGAGCGGTACTGCACGGGCGACGCGACCGATCGGGAAAAATTTCAGAAATGGGCCGAGACGGTTCCCAAGACACTCCGCAATCCTCTCTATCACTGGACCCACCTCGAACTGAAGCGTCCCTTCGGCATCAGCGATCGCCTCTTGAACGCCGAGACGGCCGAAGGAATATGGAACGAGTGCAACGAGAAACTGGCCCAGAACGATTTCTCCTGCCGCGGAATCATGCGGCAGATGAACGTCGTGCTGGTATGCACGACCGACGACCCGACCGATACCCTCGAACATCACGCCGCCATCGCCGAAGATGCGGAAATACCCGTCAGAGTTCTGCCGACCTTTCGGCCGGACAAAGCCATGTCGCCGGAAAACCCAGAGGCGTTTCGCGACTGGGTTAACCGGCTCGCCGCGGCAAGCGGCGTCGAAATCAAAGACTTCCGCGGTTATCTCTCCGCGATCCGGCGGCGCCACGATTTCTTCCACCAGAGAGGATGCCGCCTCTCGGACCACGGCGTCGACACCCTCTACGCGGAGGACTATACTGAATCGCAAGCCGAATCGATTTTTCGCAACGTCCTCGGTGGCCGCCGGCCCGATCCTAAGGAAACGGCCCTCTTCAAGTCCGCCATGCTCTACGAATTCGCCGTCTTGAACCACCAGAAGGGTTGGACCCAACAGTTCCACATCGGCGCCTTGCGGAACAACAACACGCGCTTCTTTCGAAACATCGGTCCCGATACCGGTTTCGACTCGATGGGCGATCAACCGGTGGCCCAGTCGTTGTCGCGATTCCTCGATCGGCTCGACCGCGACGACAAGCTGACGAAGACGATCCTCTACAACCTCAACCCGGCTGACAACGATGTGCTGGCCACCATGATCGGGAACTTCCAGGACGGAAGCATCGCGGGCAAGATGCAGTTCGGCAGCGGCTGGTGGTTCTTAGACCAGAAGAGCGGAATGGAGAGCCAACTCGATTCGCTTTCCAATCAGGGCCTGCTCAGCCGTTTCGTGGGCATGTTAACCGACAGCCGTTCCTTTCTTTCCTACACGCGGCACGAATACTTCCGCCGCATCCTCTGCAACCTGCTGGGCGCCGAGATCGAGCAGGGATTGCTGCCGCGCGATCTCGACCTCGTCGGAGAGATGGTGCGGGATATTTGCTACCGAAATGCCGCGGGGTATTTCGGGTTCGATCTGCCGGGATGACGCTGCCGGCTATTTCAAGGCTCGATTGCCCGCCGGAAATCGCGGGTCAAGCTGGTATCGTCCTCGGCGCGACGTTCGACAAGGATCTGTTCGGCCAGTCGGCGGGGAAATCCCGGCAGCGCGATGCTGTCGTCTGCCGTCGCATAGTGGCCATCGTCGCCGAGGCAAAACCAGCGGAGTTGGTCGTTGCGCCAAAGCCATAGTTCGGGTACGCCCAATCTCGCATAGACTGGAACCCGATGTCGGGACGGAGAAGTGATATCGACCTCGATAACCAGGTCGGGTGGCGGATCGACGGCGAGGTCCAGTTCATCCCGGTCGCGGACGGCCTCGACATGCTGGATATAGTAGCACTTATCGGGTTCCAGTCCTTTCTGCAGGTCTTCGCGCCCGAAAGTTGTGGCGCCGCAGCCCTGCACGGCAATCCCGCGTTCCTCCGTCCAAGCCGCAACGAATCGCCCCAGCAACTCAGCAATCCGCTCGTGAAGTTTTGAGGGCGACATCAACTCGAGGCTCCCTTCGTCGTAAGTCATCCGGACGTTCCGGCTCTCGGGGATGTCGCGCAGCCGAACGTAATCTTCCCACGCGACCCCGGACAACCAGACGCAGGCATCGCCACGGTTATCAATACTCATCGGGATCTCCAACGCTTGCCGATATGATGTCCCCAAACCTTTGGGAGCAAACCCAAATCCACTCTAACCTTGCAGGAATCGCCGGACAAGACGGGCCGCGGAGTGTCCCACCTACACTGCTGATGCGACCTTTTCAGCACAATCCGCCGGACACCAACAGTTCAACGATCACAGAACCCGCCCTACTGAGGGGTTTGAGTGGTCTTCTTTGCCTTTTTCTTGCAACTAGCGCGAACTTTTCGGCCGATCCGGTGTCTAAGGTGCTATGCATCCCGCTTCGAGACGCCGCGGCGCCAGTCCGCGGCGCGGGATTGACTCGGATCGCGGGATATGGCATTTTAGATGAGGGTGGAGTGGTTGCTCCCTCCACCGGATAGTCTGGTTCTTCTTTACCGCGCTTGGCGCGCCGAGGTTTACCATGGGTAGGCTCATCAGTTTGATCGCCGGTACGAAAAACGACGCTTTCGGCATTTGCCGCAAGACGAACGTCGTGGCCGGTATGCCTACGCTTGGTCTGGGCGTGTTGGAAGCTGCGCGGTTTCTTCTTGCACGCCTCGCATGGCGCGCGGGAACCGGCCTCATGACCGCTCAACGATGTCATGTGGTCTCTGTTCCCGGCGCGGCGCATTTGCGCAGACCAGAACGTTTGCGCGGGATGCTGCCGCGTTATCGGCGCCAGAGCCGGCCGGGGTCGGGGGCGTCGTACGGGATATTCTGAGTAGCGAAAAAGCTCGGAATTCTCGCAAGCGACGTTCGCACCGCACCCGCGGCTGAGCCGGCGGCTGACGGAGGACACTGTGCCTCCCTCTGCCCTTGCTGCTGGCCTGGCGGATGGTCTCCGTTGGTACGTGCAAGAAGAGAGAAGTTATGGACCTCGACCAAACCAAAGACATTCAGAAGTTGCAAATGGCCAAGCTGGTCAAGGACGCGCAGGGCGGAGACCGTGAAGCTTTCGAGCAACTGTTCCTCCGCTACCAGCGCGTGGTCTACGCCGCCGTTTTCCAGCGGCTTGGCAACCATGCCGAGGCGCAGGAGGTGTGCCAGGAAGTGCTGATCCAGGCAATGCGGAAGATCGGGCAACTGAAGAACCCGCTCTGCTTCGGGGCCTGGCTCCGGGCGATTGCCGGCCGGATGGCGATCAATCGCGCCGTGCGCCGGGGCCCGTTCGTGGCCGCGGAACCGGAGCAGTTTGAAGCGCGCTGCGTGGAAAACCAGACGCCGCTGGGCCGGATGCTGGCCCGGGAGCGCGAGGACCAGTTGCGCCTCGGCCTGAAGCGGCTGCCGGATCTCGACCGCAACACCCTGGAGGCGTTCTACTTCCGCGGTCAGTCGCTGGTCGAGATGAGCGACGAATTCCAGTCGCCGGTCGGCACGATCAAGCGACGGTTGCACGTGGCGAGAAAGCGGCTGGCCAAGGAATTGCAGGGGCTGGCACCGGCATAAGACGGCGGAAGAAAGTCTGCCTATGATCAGCCCGGCTGCTCGAAAGCAGCCGGGCTGATCGAGGTGCTTCTCCCACTGGAGATTTCCTTCGCTGCTTCGGTAATCGCCGGCGAGGAGGCATCCTCCGTCGGCGGTCGGTTTAATGCACTTTTGCCGATTCGGTCTTGACCTGCCTTTTGCGAAAAATGTCCGAACCGGTACAATATTTCGCGACAGGCAGGTAGTACCTCAGGTTTTCCCGCCTGACTGGAGTGCCATGTCAGGCTGGAAAGCCTGACGTACTTTTTCACCGGAATACCCTAGCCGTGAAACGCATCCTCTTTCTTTGTTCCGCCAATTACTATCGCAGCCGATTCGCCGAGCACTGGTTCAACCAGCTTGCGCGCCTGAATAGGTTGCCCTGGACCGCCGACTCACGGGGCCTGCTGGTGGGTCATTGGGGGGACATCGGTCCGATCTCACACTACACGGTCGACAGGTTGAAGCGGTGCGGCGTTGTCATGGAAAGCGACCACCGCGATCCATTGCCGCTCACCCTGGAGGATCTGGAAAGCTCGGACCTGGTCGTCGCCGTCAAAGAAGTCGAGCACCGGCCGATGATGGCCGAGCAGTTTCCGGAATGGGTCGATCGGATCGAATACTGGCATATCGACGACCTCGATTGCGCCGAACCCGAGGAGGCGCTGCCGCAGATTGAGTCCCATGTTGAGGCGCTGATCGAGCACCTGACGTTGAGCGAGGCGGCGTGATCGGAAAGCCCCGCGGCCTGGTTGGCGTGCGGTGTCAAGCCTCGGCCGTTCCACCGCCGGCTCGATTGCGGAATCGCTGGCCGCCGGTCCGCTCCTGGCGGATCCAGTCGCTGACGGTCGTGGCGGCGGTGGCGGCGTCGATCATCTGCGGATCGGCGTCCCATCGCCACTTCACCTCGAGTTGACCCTGTTTCAATCCGCGTTCGCCGACAACCACCCGCAGCGGAATTCCGATCAGATCCGCGTCCTTGAACTTCACCCCCGGCCGTTGGTCGCGATCGTCCAAGAGCACGTCGAGACCGGCGGCCAGCAGATCGTCGTGCAATCGCTGGGCAGTGCTCATGGTAGTCTCATCGCTGGCTTTCATCGGTACGACGAGCACTTCGTAGGGCGCCAGCGAGACCGGCCAGACGATGCCGTTGGGGTCGTTATTCGTCTCGACCATCCCGGCGATGATGCGATTGATGCCGATGCCGTAACAGCCCATGATCATCGGGTGCTGCTGTTCCGTCGCGTCGAGAAACCTTGCGTCCAACGCCTCCGAATATTTCGTTCCCAGCTTGAAGACGTGGCCGACCTCGATGGCATGGCGCATGGAGAGCTTGGCGCTGCACCGAGGGCAGGGATCCTGGTCCACGGCGTTGCGAAGATCGCCGTAGCTATCGACCTGGAAGTCGCGTGCCGGATTGACGCCGATCAAGTGCGCGTCGGCCTCGTTGGCGCCGGTGATGCCGTTGCGGACGAATTGGATATCGTAGTCGGCCACGACCGAGATCTTCTCTTTCAAGCCCACCGGACCGGCGAACCCGACCGGTGCCCCTGTCACGCGCTCAATCTCCGCCGGCTCGGCCAATCGCAGCGATTCCGCGCCGGCAGCGCGGCGGATCTTGTTCTCATTTCCCTCGCGGTCGCCTCGGATCAAGACGGCGATCGGCTTGCCATCGGCCACGTAAATCAGCGTCTTGATCATCGCCTCGGCCTGGCAGCCTAGGAAACCGCATACCTGGGCGATTGTGCCGGCGCCGGGAGTGGGCACTTTTTGCAGCGGCTGTTCCGGCGCGTTTTCGGCGCCGCCGGCGCGGGCGCCGACCTCCGCCCGTTCGAGATTGGCGGCATAACCGCACGCCTTACAATGCACGACTGTATCTTCACCGTTCTCGGCCGGGATCATGAATTCGTGGCTGGCGTCGCCGCCGATCGGACCGCTCTCGGCCTCGACCGGCAGGTACTCCAGCCCGCACCGCTCAAAGATCCGGCAGTAGGCGGCGTACATCTTTTCGTAACTCTCGGCGAGCGCTTCGACGGACGTGTCGAAACTGTAAGCGTCCTTCATCAGGAACTCGCTGGTCCGCAGCACTCCGAAACGCGGCCGCTCCTCATTGCGAAACTTGGTCTGAACCTGGTAGAGGGTGATCGGCAACTGGCGGTAGCTGAGGATGTGGCGAGAAACGAGATCGGTAATCACCTCCTCGTGCGTCGGGCCCAACGCCAGGTGAACTTTGCGATTCTGACGCCGCACGGCGAATTGAATCAAGACATCGCCAAACGCCTCCACACGCCCGGTCCGCTCCCAGAGCGAGATAGGCGTCAGTGCCGGCATCAACAACTCGACGGCCCCGGCGGCGTCCATCTCCTCCCGAACAATCCGCTCGGCCTTCTTCAGCGCCCGCAGCCCGAGCGGCAGATACGTATAGGCCCCCGCCATCAACTGGCCGATCAAACCGGCCCGCAACATCAGCACGTGGCTGGGGATCTCCGCCCCTTCGGGCGTTTCTTTCATCGTCGGGATAAGAGTCTGGCTCCAACGCATGGCAATGCTACAACGGGCTTGAGGTGGGTAAACGAGCCGCAGTGGCGCGAAAACCAGTATTGTAGGCGAAACGGTGCGGGGTACAAGGCCAGCCCATCCCCCTTGTGGAGGATCTCGCAAAAACCTACAATCATGAAAGAGTAGTTCGTCCAGATACGGTTTTCGCGAAAGGATCGGCATGCAGCGGCGCTTTGTCAACCAACTTACGGAACAAGAGACGGTCGACCAGGTGTTCCGGGCATCCGATAAACAGTTGCGGCCCAACCGCAACGGCGATCTCTATCTCCAAGTGGACCTCTCCGATCGGACGGGCACGATCGCCGCGCGGATGTGGAACGCCACCGAGACGGTGTACGGGGCCTTTGAAAACGGCGACTATGTCCAGGTGGTCGGCAAGACGCAGTTGTTTCAGGGAACGATGCAGATGATCGCGTCGCGGGTCGTCCGTCTGCCGGCCAGCGAGGTCAACGAAGACGATTTCACACCGGTCTCCACCGTGGCCGTCGACAAGCTGCTCGCGCGGTTGAAGGAACTGCTGCGCGGCATGACCAACCCGCACTTGCTGAACATCGCCGAGTGCTTCCTCTTGGACGAAACACTGATGTCCAAGCTCGCCCGCGCCCCCGCGGGAGTGAAGCACCACCATGCTTACTTCGGCGGCTTGCTGGAACATATCACCAACTTGATGGAGGTGGTCAACCGCGTGGCGCCGTGCTATCCGCAGATCGATCGGGATTTGCTGCTGACCGGCGCGTTTCTCCACGACCTGAGCAAGATCGACGAACTAACCTACGATCGCGAATTGGCTTACAGCGATGAGGGACAATTGATCGGCCACATCGTCATGGCTGTCAGCATGCTCGAAGCGAAGGTTCGCGAGGCGGAAAAGCTCTCCGGAGAGCGGATTCCCGAGGAGTTGGTGTTGCGGCTGAAGCACATGCTGGTAAGCCATCACGGCGAGTACGAATACGGCAGTCCCAAGCTGCCGATGACCCTGGAGGCCGTGGCCCTCTACTGCCTGGACAATCTCGACGCCAAGGTTTTCGCCTTCGACCAGCAGCTGCGCGACGATCCGAACTTGGGCAGCCCCTGGACGTTTTACCATCCCACACTGAACCGCAAGCTGTTCAAGGGGCAGGCCGGCAAGAAGAAGCGGTGAGGTAAACCGATTGCAAGGCTCCATGCCATGACCGACATCGATCTGGAACAAGCGATCCTCGAGTTGGTCGGCCGGCCCAATTACCAGCCGGTCAAACCCCGCGTCATCGCGCGCCGCCTCAACATTCCCAAAGACGAGGTAGCCGACCTGAAAAAGCGGATCAAGAAAATGGTCCGCCGCGGCCAGTTGGCTTACGGCCCCAGCCATCACGTGCAATCGCCCGACGCTTCCCCCTCCGAAGCTTCCAGCGGCAAACCGAAATCGAAGCCGAGATCTGCCGTCAGCGGCGTCTTCCGCCGCACTTCCGGAGGCTACGGATTTGTCCGGCCCAGCGGCGCCGCGCCCGGCGACCCCGCCGCCCAAGACATCTACATCGACCAGCGCGACGCCGCCGACGCCTCCACCGGCGACGTTGTTCTCGTCGAATTGAGCAGTCGTCGCGGACGCCGTCCCGGTCCGGCGGGCAAGATCGTCGAAGTGGTCGACCGCGAAACCCGCCGCTTCGTCGGCACCTACTTCGAGGACGCCCGCGGCGCCATGGTCCAGGTCGACGGCACCCTCTTTCTGCAGCCGATCACCGTCGGCGATCCGGGGGCCAGCGGCGTGCAGCCCAACGACAAGGTCGTCTTCGAGATGGTGCGTTTCCCCTCGTACCTACACCCGGGCGAAGGCGTGATCACCGAGGTGCTCGGCGAGCGGGGCAAGCCGGGGATCGACACGCTGGCGATCATTCGCGAACACGGACTGCCCGACGCTTTCCCGGAAAGCGCGCTCGATGACGCGAGACAAGAGGCCGAGCGGTTCGACGCGGGCATTGGCGAAGGGCGCCGCGATTATACCGCGGAAACCGTGGTGACCATCGATCCCGTCGACGCGAGGGATTTCGACGACGCCATCTCGTTGGAAGAGCTGCCGGGCGGTCACTTGCTCTTGGGGGTCCATATCGCGGACGTCTCCCATTTCGTTCGCCCCAACACGGCGCTGGATCGCGAAGCCTACGATCGCGGGACAAGTGTCTATCTGCCGGATCGCGTTATTCCCATGCTGCCGGAGGTGATCTCCAACAGTCTGGCGAGCCTTCAGGCCGGCAAAGTCCGCTATACCCTGTCGGCGATGATGGAATTCACGCCGGATGGGATTCGCGTCGGCGCCGAATTGCACCGCACGGCGATCAAGAGCAACCGCCGCTTCAGCTACGAGCAGATCGACGAATTCCTCGCCAACCCGGAACCGTGGCGAAAGAAGCTGGGGGTGAAGGTGTTCGACCTGCTGGGGCGAATGCACCGCCTGGCGATGATTCTCCGGCGGCGACGCGGCGAACGCGGCGCCCTGGAACTCTCGATGCCCGAGGTAAAGATCGACCTCGACAAGCAGGGACGAGTGAGCGGGGCCCACGTAGTCCAGCATACCGAGAGCCACCAGATCATCGAGGAGTTCATGCTGGCGGCCAACGAGGCGGTTGCCGAGACGCTTCGCGACAAGGAACTGTTCTTCCTGCGGAGAATCCACAAAGCTCCGGTGGCCCGCAAGCTCAAAGTACTCACCGATTTCGTTTCCGAACTGGGCTTCGACACCGAGAGTCTCGAAAGCCGCTTTGAACTGCAGAAGCTGCTCAACCAGGTGCAAGGTCGTCCGGAGCAACACGCGGTCAACTATGCCGTGCTCCGTTCGCTGCAGCGGGCCGTCTACAGCCCCGAGGACGAAGGCCATTACGCCCTGGCCAGCGACTGCTACTGCCACTTCACCTCGCCCATCCGCCGCTATCCCGATCTGACCGTCCACCGCTTGGTGACTGCGATGCTCGAAGGCCGTAAGCCGAAGAATGATTTCGGCGAGTTGGTTATCGCGGGCGAGCACTGTTCACAGCGTGAAGAGCGGGCCGAATCGGCCGAACGAGAACTGACCAAGGTGAAGCTGCTGGCCTATCTCAGCCAACGGATCGGCGAAGAGATGGAGGCGGTAATCACCGGCGTGGAAAGCTACGGCATTTTTGTCCAAGGGATCGAGATGCCGGCCGAGGGGCTCGTCCACGTCGAGGCGATGGTGGATGATTACTATCGCTTCGACCGCGCCGCGCATACCCTCTCCGGCCACCGTTCGGGCAACACCTTCCGACTCGGCGACCGAGTCCGCGTCGCCGTGGCGCGGGTGGACATTGACCGTCGCGAACTCGATTTTCGGCTGGTCCAACACACGAAAACGCCGCGGAAGGCCCCCAGCCCCGCAAAGAAGGCGACAAAACGGCCGAGCAAGCGCAAGAGACGGGGAATTGGGTGAATTCAAGCTGTTGACACTCAAGAACACCTAGATTTCCCGTCAATCTGACAGAAGCGGTACGTGCTTTGCCTGTACCGGAAAGACGGCAACAGAGAAGAGGAACCCGTACTCCGTGTTCAATTACGGGTTCCTCTTCTCTGTTGCCGCTTTTCCGCGGGGAAACGGACATGTCCCCTGTTTAGAGCACCGTTTCCACCGATTGTGATTCGCGCGAAAGATCCCACGAATTCTACGGAGGAGCCTGTTTTTTCAACCGGTCGCCGCAACATCAGCGACCGTGGGGCAGGTCGGCAACCTGCCTTTTTCTACTCGCCGATTCGAGGCAGGCTGTAAACTTGCCTCGCAATGTATTTTTGATATCTTGAATATCATTCAAGAAGCCGAAAAACTGGAGGTCGTCTGATGATTCGCACACGGCATTCTCTCGTTCTCGTGCTAGCCGCCGGGCTAGGCGTCGCTTCCTTCGTCCACGGCGAAGCGCCCCCCTTTCCCGGCGAGCGCGGCGACGGGCTCGACACCGCCGCGCGGCTCGACATCTGGGAGAACTCGCGACGCGGTTTCCTCCACGAGTTCGTGAAGGTTCCTCGCGACCAGGTGGTTGGGTTTGCCCTCTACACCCACGATCACGGCGTGCTCAAGCTCTCCGCGCAATTATTTCCCTTGAAGGAAGGAGAAGCCCGCGAAGTACGTTTCGAACTGAATATCGACGAGAAGTGGCGCGAGGTGGCCAAGGCGCCGGTGATCTATCCCGGTTGGTCGGCCCACTTCCGCATCGACCACTGGGACAATGCCCGCGATGTTGCCTATCGCATTCGGCACGGCGAGAAGGCGACGTTCGAGGGACTGATTCGCAAGGATCCGATCGACAAGGAGGAAATCGTCATCGGCTCGCTCTCCTGCGATTCCAACGCCGACCGTGGCGACCGCGACACGATCGTCGAGAACCTCAAGAAGCAGAACCCCGATCTGCTCTTCTTCGCCGGCGATCAGAGCTACGATCACAAAGAGCACACGGCGGCGTGGCTGCTCTGGGGACGGCAGTTCCGCGAGATCATCAAGGACCGCCCGGTGGTCGCCATTCCCGACGATCACGACGTCGGTCACGGCAATCTTTGGGGCGAAGGGGGAATCGTGGCCGAGACTCCCGCCGGCGATACGGGGGGCTATTTCTATCCGGCCGAATACATCCGAATGCTGGAGCGTTGCCAGACCTGGCATCTGCCGGATCCGGCCGATCCTCGTCCGATTGCCCAGGGCATCACGACCTACTTCACGCGGCTTCGCGTCGGGGGCGTCGATTTCGCCGTGCTCGAAGATCGCAAGTTCAAGACGGGACCGGCCGGCACGATTCCGCAAATGGGACCACGGCCCGACCATATCCAGCAGCCCGATTACGATCCCAAGAAGATCGATTTGCCGGGGCTGAATCTGCTCGGCGAAAGTCAACTCACCTTTCTCAACGATTGGAGCGCGGATTGGACCGGCGCCCAAATCAAAGCGGTCCTCTCGCAGACCGCTTTCTGCGGCGCCGTTCATTTGCACGGTTCCACCGAGAACCGGCTGCTCGCCGATCTCGACTGCAATGGCTGGCCGCAGACGGGCCGCAACAAGGCGCTAGCCGCCATCCGCCGCGCCATGGCCTGCCATCTCTGCGGCGACCAGCATCTCTCCGTAGTGGTCAAGCACGGCATCGACGCCTTCCGCGACGGTCCCTATGCCTTCACCAATCCGGCCATCATCAACAGCTACTACGGCCGCTGGTGGTGGCCCGCCGACGAGAAGGCCGGCGACAACCCGATCGCCGGCAGCCCGCTGCCCTGGACGGGCGATTACCTCGACGGCCTCTACAATCGCATCACGATGTTCGCCTATGCGAATCCCCAGTTCAACAATATCCGCGCAATGAAACAGAACCAGCGCGATCCGAAAGCGATGTTAGGCGACGGATATGGCCTGGTGCGGTTCAACAAGAAGACTCGCAACATTACCTTCGAGTGTTGGCCCCGTTATTGCGACGTCTCCAAAGGCGACGCCGCCCAGTATCCCGGATGGCCCATCACCTTCGCCATGGAAGAGAACGACGGCCGCAAGGTCGTCGGCCACTTGCCCGAACTGGTGTTCGACAACGCCGTCGATCCCGTGGTGCAGGTAACCGACGAGGCGACCGGCGAAGTCCTCTACACCTTCCGCATCCGGGGCGACCGCTTCCGGCCGCGGGTCTACGGACCGGGCAAATACACGGTCAAAGCCGGGCCGGGCAAGCCGGACGCATGGTCCGCCACCGGCTTGGAGGTTGCGGAGGACGCGGCGGCGATCAAGGTTCGATTCTGATCTGTCGCCCCCACGCCAACTCCGCGCCAGGCGGCGTAACTCCTTGAACAGCAACCGGCAGTGCCATTCGTTTTTGACACTTAGCCCAGGTTGCGCAGGGTTGGAAAATCTTGCGCGATTTTGACGGTATTTTTGGTCCAAAATCGCCGTAAGTCCTGATTTTCTCGTAGTGGAAACCGCCGCGGGGCGATGTAGTGGAAACCTTCCCTC
>JAAYEH010000059.1 GCA_012728855.1 Rhodopirellula sp.
GGCCACGACGCGCTGGAGCGGTTTGAGAGCGTGCTGCATCTGCAACGGCTGGCGGAAACGATCCGCGACACGAGCCTCTGCGGCCTCGGGCAGACGGCGCCCAATCCGGTTCTCAGCACGCTGCGCTGGTTCCGCGGCGAATATGAAGCGCATATCTACGAACGCCATTGCCCGGCGGCCGCCTGCAACGAACTGGTCAGTTACCGGATCGACGCCGAGAAGTGCAAAGGCTGCACGCTCTGCCTGAAGAAGTGTCCGGCGGAGGCGATTGTCGGCACTGCCAAGACCCCGCATTACATCATCGAAGACCGCTGCATCGGCTGCGGAAGCTGCATCGACGCGTGTCGGATGGGCGCGATTATCAAGGCTTAGAAAAGGCTTAGGAACCCGAGATGATTCCGATCGAAGTCAACGGTAGAACGGTAGACGCCCAAGAGGGCGAAATGCTGCTGGCCGCTCTCCGCCGCGCGGGAGTTCGTGTGCCGACGCTCTGTCACATGGAGGGGCTACCGCCCAGCGGGGCGTGCCGTATGTGCGTCGTCGAAGTCGAGGGACAGCGGGGTCTCGCGCCGAGTTGCGCCCTGCCCGTCTCGAAGGGAATGAAGGTAGAAACCCATTCCTCGCGAGCCGTGCGGGCGCGGCAGACGATCATCGAACTGCTGCTGGCGAACCATCCCGACGATTGCCTCTACTGTGTCCGCAACGGCAATTGCGAGTTGCAGGGTCTGGCCGAAGAGCTGGGTGTCCGCCAGCGCCGCTACGCCGGCGAGAAGAGCCGCCACTACCTCGATCTTTCCAGTCCCTCGATCGTCCGCGACCCGGCCAAGTGCATCCTCTGCGGTAAGTGCGTGCGGGTCTGCGAAGAGGTGCAGGGTGTCGGGGCCATCGATTTCATCGGTCGCGGGTCGCGGGCGAAAATCGGCACGGCCTTCGACGAAGGGATGAACGTGTCGAGCTGCATCAACTGCGGCCAGTGCATCAACGTCTGTCCCACTGGAGCGCTGTGCGAACAGACTCACATCAAGGAGGTGCTCGAGGCCCTGGCCGATCCGGACAAGTTCGTCGTCGTGCAGCACGCGCCGGCCGTTTCGGTCACCCTCGGCGAAGAGTTCGGCCTGCCGGCCGGCGCCGACTGTATCGGTGCCATGACGGCCGCCCTGCGGTTACTTGGCTTCGATCGCGTCTTCGATACCGGCTTCACTGCCGACCTGACGATCATGGAGGAAGGCTCGGAACTGATCCACCGTCTCCAGAACGGCGGCAAATTGCCGATGATGACCAGTTGCTCGCCAGGCTGGATCAAGTACGTGGAAACTTTCTATCCGGACTTCGTGGAGAATCTCTCCACCTGCAAGAGCCCGCAGCAGATGATGGGTGCGATCATCAAGACCTGGTTCGCCCAGCGGGAAGGGATCGACGCGGCCAAGATCTTCAGCGTGAGCGTGATGCCCTGCACGGCGAAGAAGTTCGAGGCGGGCCGTCCGGAGATGGGCCGCGACGGCCTGGCCGACATCGACGCGGTGCTCACCACCCGCGAATTAGCCCGCATCATTCGGATGCGTGGCCTCGATCTACGAGAAATCGAACCCGATACGGCCGACACTCCCTTCGGCGAACGGACCACGGCGGGCAAGCTCTTCGGCGCCTCCGGCGGCGTGATGGAGGCGGCGATCCGCACGGCCCATTTTCTGGCCACCGGCCGGGAGATGGGCGACCTGAAGGTCGAGGCGGTTCGCGGCATGGAAGGAACCAAAGAGGCGAGGGTTCACGTCAACGGCACGGAACTGGGCGTGGCCGTGGTCAACGGACTCGGCAACGCCGCCAAGCTGCTCGATCAGATTCGCGACGGCCGCAGCGACCTGCACTTCATCGAGGTGATGACCTGTCCGGGCGGTTGCGTCGGCGGCGGCGGCCAGCCGATCCGGCTCAACCGCGATGCGGTCCGCGCCCGTATGCAGGGCCTGTACGACATCGACGAGAAGGAATCGGCCCGCACGTCGCACGGCAACCAATCGGTCCAGCGGCTCTACGAGGAATTCCTCGAGAAACCGTTGGGCGAGAAAAGCCGTGTTTTGCTGCACACCCACTACGCTCAGCGCGAGGCGCTGGTGTGAGGGAGAGAGTCAAGAGTCGAGGGTCGAGAGTCAAGAGCCAAACCATGAGACGGATCCTCGATGCGTCGCCACCTCCGGCTGACAAAACATATTCATTGGCCTTCGGGCAAAACCTACGCACTCCCCAGGGGAGAACCACCCCATGAGCGCCGCATTCGTGACGACCGTCAAAGAGCGGTGCCGCATGTGTTACACGTGCGTGCGGGAGTGTCCGGCCAAGGCGATTCGCATCGTCGACGGGCAGGCGGAGGTGATCGCCCAGCGTTGCATCGCCTGCGGCAACTGCGTCCGCGTCTGCTCGCAGTACGCCAAGCAGGTTCGCAACACGACCGATCTGGTTCGCGCCCTCTTGACCTCCGGCCGCCGGGTCGCCGCCTGCCTGGCCCCCAGCTTTCCCGCCGAGTTCACCGAGATGGACTACCCGCGGCTGGTCGGCATGTTGCGGGCGATGGGTTTCACGTTCGTTCAGGAAGTGTCGTTCGGGGCCGATCTGGTGGCTCGCCGGTATCGGCAACTGATGGGCAAGCCCAACGGCCGTCGCCATATCGCCACCACCTGCCCGGCGATCATCGAATACGTCGAAAAGTATCTGCCCGACCTGATCGACTCGCTGGCGCCGATCGTTTCGCCGATGATCGCCACGGCGCGCGTGCTCCGCAAGTTACACGGCGACGACGTGGCTGTGGTCTTCATCGGCCCTTGCATCGCCAAGAAGGTGGAGTCGGAGAGCGCGGAGGTCGCCGGCGAGATCGACGCGGTGCTAACCTTCCTCGAACTCCGCGAGATGTTCGAGGAAGACCGCCTGTTGCCGGAAGACGTGGAGCCCAGCGGCTTCGATCTACCGCACGGCGGCGCCGGCGCGCTGTTTCCCATCAGCCGCGGCATGCTCCAGGCGGCTAAGCTGAGGGAGGATCTGATGACCGGCGAGGTCGTTGCCACGCACGGTCGAACCCACATGCTCGAAGCGCTGCGGGAATTCGCCGACGGCGACCTGGGGGCGGAACTGTTGGAGGTTCTCTGCTGCGAGGGGTGCATCATGGGGGCGGGCATCCGCAACGAGTCGCCGCTGTTCAACCGCCGCCGCCGCGTCCGCAAACACGTCTGCTGGCGGATGGAGGAGGTCGACCCTGCCCGCTGGCACGACGACATGGAGACCTTCGCCAACGTCGATCTCTCGCGGCGGTTCGAACCGGACGATCAGCGGATTCCCTCGCCGGCGCAGTCCGAAATCGCCATGATCATGGCGCGGATGGGCAAATGCAATCCGGACGATGAACTGAACTGCGGCGCCTGCGGCTACGATACCTGCCGCGAACACGCGGTGGCGATCTACAAGGGGCTGGCGGAGAACGAGATGTGTCTACCCTACACGATCGACCAACTCCGCCAGGCGATCAAGGAGGTGGAGGCCTCGCACGCGCAGTTGGCCAGTGCCCAGGAGGCGCTGGTGCAGTCGGAGAAACTGGCCAGCATGGGCCAATTGGCCGCCGGCATCGCCCACGAAGTGAACAACCCGCTGGGTGTGGTGTTGATGTACGCCCATCTCTTGCTGGACGACTGCGCCGAACAGTCGGCGATGCGCGAGGACTTGCAGATGATCGTCGAGCAGGCCGACCGCTGCAAAAAGATCGTCGCCGGCCTGCTCCATTTCGCCAGGCAGAACAAAGTGGTCCGTTATCCGGCGGATATGTGCGAACTGGCCGACCGGGCGCTTCGCGGCGTGCAGGCGCCGGCGAACATTGCGGTCGTCCGCGATTACCAGTTGGCCGACCCGGTGGCCGAAGTCGACCGCGACCAGATCGTCCAGGTGCTCACCAACTTGATTTCCAACGCCGTGGCGGCGATGGAGGACGGCGGCACACTCGCGCTCCACAGCAGCGGCGACGCGTCGCGAGTGCGGTTGAGCGTGAGCGACACCGGCGTCGGCATTCCCGAAGAGAATCGCAAGAAGATTTTCGAGCCGTTCTTTACCACGAAGCAGATGGGCAAGGGGACCGGCCTCGGACTGGCCGTGACCTACGGAATCGTCAAGATGCACTGCGGCGACATCCACGTCCAGTCCAACGCCGATCCGGCGGCAGGCCCGACCGGGTCGACGTTTACCGTCACGCTGCCGCGCCGCGAATAACCCAGAAGAAAGAAAGGCCCCAACCATGAATACCCCGGCAACGAATCCCCACCCTGCTTCCTCGCTTCCCGTCTCGCGGCGGACCGTTCTTTTGGTCGACGACGACTCCGATTTCCTCTTCCAGCAGCGGGTGCAGCTCGAGGCCGCCGGTTTCGAGGTTCTCGCCGCCGTGGGCCAGGGCGAAGCGAGCGAGATCCTCGACCGCCACCGCCCCGACCTTGCGGTGATCGACCTGATGATGGAAAATGCAGATGCGGGGTTCACCCTCTCGTATCACATCAAGAAGAAAGACCCCACGATCCCCGTGATCATGGTCACCTCGGTCAACAGCGTGACCGGGATGGATTTCGACGCCACGGCCGACGAGCAGCGAGCCTGGATCAAGGCCGACGCCTTCCTCGCCAAGCCGATCCGTTTCGAACAGCTCAAGCTCCAGATCGATCGACTGCTGAAGGAATAGCCCGATGGACAAACTGCGGGTGCTGGTAACCGACGATGAGCCGGGAATGCGGCTGGGTGTGTCGCGGACACTCCGCGACTTTACGGTCCGCATCCCCGACGTCGACGGCGACGTGGCTTTCGCCGTCGAGCAGGCGGAGACCGGCGAAGCCGCCCTGGAGATCATCGAGCGGAGCCCGCCCGACATCCTGCTATTGGACCACAAGATGCCCGGCATGAGCGGCCTGGACGTGCTGGACCGGCTGGCCGGCATGTCGCTGGACATGCTCACGATCATGATCACGGCCTACGCCTCGATCGAGACGGCCGTCACCGCCACCAAGCGAGGCGCCTACGACTTCCTCGCCAAGCCGTTCACGCCTGACGAATTGAAAAACACCGTCCGCAAGACTGCCGCCCGCCTGATCCTGGCCAAGCAAGCCCGCCGGTTGGCCGAGGAGAAGCGGCAGGTCCGCTTTCAGTTCATCCGCGTGTTGGGCCACGAACTAAAAGCCCCCTTGAACGCCATCGACGGCTACCTGCAGATGATCAAGGATCGCACGCTGGGCGACGACTTATCGGCCTACGGAGAATCGGTCGAGCGGAGCATGGTTCGCATCGAGGGGATGCGGAAACTGATTGCCGATTTGCTGGATATGACGCAGATCGAGTCGGGCAACAAGAACCGCCGGCTGGAAGCGGTCGATCTGCCTGCCGTCGCCCGCCTGGCCGCCGAGACACTCGCTCCACAAGCGGCGGCGCGCGAAATCATGCTGGAAATCCACGGCGACCCGTCGGTTGTGATGACCGCCGACCGCAGCGAAATGGAGATGATCTTCAACAATCTCCTTTCCAACGCGATCAAATACAACCGCCAGGGCGGTCGGGTGGACGCGACCTTGTCCAAGGCAAACGATCGGGTGACCATCCAAGTCGCCGACACCGGCATCGGCATGAGCGGCGAGGAGGTCGAGCGGCTCTTCGGCGAATTTGTCCGCATCCGCAACGAGAAGACCCGCGACATCCTCGGCAGCGGCCTGGGACTTTCGATCGTCAAGAAGCTGGCGACGCTCTACGGCGGCGAAACCGCGGTCGAAAGCCGTCCGGGCGAGGGGAGCACGTTCTCGGTGACGGTGCGAGACCAGGGCTGATGCCTCACACGGTGGACGCCGCCAAGGGAATTGCCAAGGGAGCGGCTTTTCCAGACGAACCGCAGAATGTCGAACAAGGAATGTCCAACGGCGAAGTGATCGCGATCTTCGTCCCTTCAACATTCTTCGGTTCCTTGTTCGATATTCTGCGGTTCAAAGCAGGAACGTTGGTTGGGATCATTGGCGGCGGCTGCGGGGAGAATTGGAACCACCTTCCGGTGGGACATTCGCTGTGGCTGCTCAGGTTTTCTGTCCGTTGACGAATCGGCGATTCTTGTATAGAATGTCCATAAAACGTGGACATACCATGCATCTCTCGAGGCCCTGATGTGGTGGAAACAGCGGAAATGCGGCAGCAGTTCGGCCGCGATGTCTTTGACTACCAGCAGTTGACGGCTTGCCTGTCGCACCTGCGAAAGCCGCGGGACAGGATCCACAAGTTGCTGGCGAAGGGCGACATCGTTCGCATCCGCAAGGGGCTCTATACGTTCGGCCGCATGTACCGCCGCGAGTCCCTCAGCCTCGAGGTACTGGCCAACCTGATCCACGGCCCATCCTACATCAGCCTCGATTATGCGCTGAGCTGCCACGGCCTGATCCCGGAGCGCGTCTCGACGGTGACCTCGGTCGCCTTGGGGCGGTCTCGCCAATTCGACACGCCGCTCGGCACCTTCACGTACCAATCGCTTTCTCTGCCACGCTATGCTCTGGGCGCGGACCTGGTGGAATCTTCGGCGGGGTGTTTTCTGATCGCTTGCGCGGAAAAGGCGCTGGCGGACAAGGTCTGGACCGACAAGCGGTTCAGCGGTGCCAGCCGGTCGGACTTCCGGCCTTACCTTGAAGAGGATCTGCGGATCGACCCGGCCGATTTGGCTCGCCTTGACCGCTCCCGCTTTCAGATAATTCAGCAAGCCTACCGCTCCAAGAAGATTGGAAATTTGTTCCGTTTCCTCGCTTCACTTGGCGAGCCCTCCCATGCATGACGCAATCCGGAGCATGCTGAATCGGTATGAATGTCAGACCCGCGACGAGTCGGTCAACGCGTTGCGGGAGATCCTGCAGGAACTGGCCCTCCTGGGACTCTGGCGGGGGAAGTTTTTCGAACATGCTGCCTTCTACGGCGGCACCGCCTTACGCGTGCTCTACGGTTTGGATCGCTACTCGGAGGATCTCGACTTCTCCCTGTTGAGGCCCAACGCAACCTTCCATCTGGGCGACTTTGGCGACGCGCTGCTCAGAGAGATCCGCAGCTTCGGGTTTGAAGTCGATTTCCAGCCGCGTGAGAAGCTCGCACGAAGCAGGATTGAGTCGGCGTTCTTAAAGGCGAACACCTATCGGCAGTTGCTTGTCATCGATCCCGGAGAGGAGTTGCTGCGGGGGCTTCCTGCGGGCAAAACGCTGAAGATCCGACTCGAGGTGGACACCGATCCTCCGGACGGGTTCGAGACCGAGAGCAGATACCTGCTCCAACCGATCCCATTCGCTCTGCGGGTATATCGGTTGCCCGACCTGTTTGCCGGCAAGCTGCACGCAGTTCTCTGCCGGAGGTGGAAGAGCCGGGTCAAGGGGCGGGACTGGTACGATCTGGTCTGGTACACCGCTCGCCATCCGCAGGTGAATCTTGCTCACTTGGAGACGCGCATGCGGCAGTCCGGCGACTACGGCGAGGACGAACCACTCACGCGAGTCCGGCTTCTGGATCTGCTGCGCCAGCGCATCCGGCAAGTGGACGTCGCCGCACTCCGGGACGAAGTGGCCCCCTTCGTACGCCAGCGCCGGTCGCTGGAGGTTTGGTCGGCAGCGTTTTTCCTACAGACAATCGAAAGGATCGAGGCGGCTCAATAGCCCGGCGCCGGCGTCGGATTCTCCATAACGAACCCGCTCGCGGAGCTTCGCTCGGGCATTCGGCCGTTCCTGAGAAGAACGAATTGAACCGCAGAATATCGAACAAGGAATGTCCAACGGCGAAGTCACTGCGATCTCTGTCCCTTCAACATTCAGCGGTTCCTTGTTCGATATTCTGCAGTTCAAAGAAGAAATACCCTGGATTGAGTCGTCAGGAGGAGTCGAATGATGCGCGCAGCCGTAATTCCGAGATATGGGCCGCCCGCCGTGCTGGAAATCCGCGACGTTCCCCGCCCCGACGTGCGCCCGGGGCGGGTTCTGATCCGCGTTCGCGCCGCCGGGGTCAATCCGTTGGACTGGCGAATCCGCAGCGGTTCCCTCCGCCTGCTGTTGCCGCTGAAATTGCCATTGATTCCCGGCTACGATGTCTCCGGCGAAGTGGCCGAGGTGGGCGAGGGAGTGACGCAGTTCCAGCCGGGCGATGAGGTGTTCGCTTTCCTCGATGCGATCCGCGGCGGCGCCTATGCCGAATTCGTCGGCGCCTCCCCATCGGTCGTTGCGCGCAAGCCCGCCAACCTCAGCCATGAAGAGGCCGCCGCGGTGCCTCTGGCCGCTTCGACCGCGCTCTACGCCCTCCGTGACATCGCCAAGATCCACAGCCAGTCGGAGGTGCTCATCAACGGCGCCGCCGGCGGCGTCGGTTCGTTCGCGGTGCAACTGGCCAAGGCGCTGGGCGCTTGTGTGACGGGTGTTTGCGGTCCGGAGAACATCGATTTTGTCGGCCAGTTGGGGGCCGACCGTGCGCTCGACTACCACAAGACCGACTTCACCCGCCAGCCGGAACAATACGATCTGGTGTTCGACGCGGTCTCCAAGAGTTCCTACGGGAAATGCCGGGGAGTCATGAAAACTCACGGCCACTACGTTTCGACCGTGCCGACGCCGATGGAGTATTTCCACCAAGGCGTTACTTGGCTCTTGGGCGGACGGCGAAGTCATACCTTCCTGGTCCGCCCTCGCGGCGCCGACCTGCGGCACCTCGCGACGCTCATCGAGTCGGGCCGGCTTCGCCCGATCGTCCAGCGGGCCTACCCGCTGGACGAAGTCGCCCAAGCCCACGAGGCGAGCCAGGCAGGTCATGTCCGCGGCAAACTGGTCCTGCGGATCGGCGACTAAGAGCCTATCCCAAAACCGTCGGGGACTGGCTCATTTTGCGGAGTCTTCGGAGCAGAATGTGCCTGTCCCCTTCTCCTCGAGGTTTTGGGATAGGCTCTAAGCATCGGCGTCGATAACGGGGCTACATCCCCAAGCGGGCCTTTTCGGCACGTTCCGCAATCGACTTATCCTTGGCGACCGCTTGGACCTTCTTCAGAATGGGCTCGAAATGTGCCTTGTTCGGCTGGCGCAAGAAACGATGATGGGCCAATTCAACGATGACCTCGCAGGCCGTCTGCGACAAGACGGGGTCGTCGAGATAGCCGGCAGCCCAGTCGGCGGTTTCGAGCGTTCGGATGGAGGCGGCCCGCGACAAAGCCAGGTTCTTGTTGTCGCTGGTGTCCGCAATCTCCATCGCGTTTTTCAGCATTCCAAGGGTTTCGGCCTCCGGTCGATCGGTGGGAAGGGTTACCACGCGAACATAGGCTCGCAATGCCTGCGAGCGATGGGCCTTCGATTCGGAATTCGTCGCCAAATCCCAAAGCGCACCGGCGTATTGAGCGGTCGGCCAATTCGAGAGAGCCCGAACCGCTGCCGCGGAAAGCTCCGGCTGGGGCGACTTCAAGAGCGGCTGAATCCTCTCGTAAACGGCGTCCGTCCCCAATCGTCCCAGCAGAGGCAGAACGGTTGCCTGAAACCGGGGCTGGTTGCTGTCGGCGTGCCGGTCCACGAAACCCAGGAGAACCGTCGCCCGATCGGAAACCGCCGGGTTCTTTTCGCAAATATAAGCGATCGCGCGCTCGACGGCGTCTCGCTGCGGGCCGGCCGGAACGTCCAGGTACAGAGCGAACATCCGCTTCAAGTCGGTCTCGTCCGGGTCGCAAATCGCCCGCAGGCCTTCGATCGCTCCCTCGCACACCGCGGGGTCCGTACTGCGGGCCAATTTCGTCAAGGGATCAATCGCCTCGTAGTACTTCAGTTTCGACAGAATATCAACGAGTTGCTCGCGAATGGCAACCTGTTGATTCAGTGCTTCCAGCAGGGCGGGACCAACCGCCGCTTTCGGCCGCTGCGCCAGCGCGTCGGCGGCGATTTGACGGCTGATGTCATCGGAACTCAAAGCCCGGATGAGAACCGGGATCACTCGGGGATCACCGGACGAACCGAGAAATCGCAATGCCATTTGAACCTTCGCCGGATCGCCGCTCCGCGCCGCTTCGAGCATGGCCGGCAGCATTTTTTCGCCCTGTCGCGACGCCAATTCCTCCATCAGGGCAATCTGCAACTTCTGGCCGATCCCCTCCTGACGGAGCGTTTTCTCCAATGCCTCGTCGCTCAGATCCGTCATCTGGGAAATCACCACCTTCTGCCTGGCCGCATCCGGCGATTTCACCCAATCGGCAAGCAACGCCGCCCTCCGGTCGTCCGGCGTGGAGGCGAACAGGGCACGGAAACCGGCCTGGCGGGCGGCCTGGCATCGCTTGGGATCGGCCAGAAGACGGTGAATCTCCATCGCCTTGTCTTGGTGGTCCGCCGATTCCAGCAGAATGGCGGTCCGCACGGCGGCGGCCTCCATGGGGACAGAGGCCTTGTCGGCTTTTTTCAACGCATCGATCAGGAAGTCGGCTGCGGCTTCATTGCCGAAATTGCCCACCGCCCTCCAGGCGGCCAGAGCGACCGCCGCATCGTTGCTGCGGGTCAAGGCGATAATCTTATCGACCGACGCCGCATCCTGCATGATCGACAGCGAGTTGGCGACGCCGATCAGCGCACGGCCTTCCAGCTTGTCCAGCGCGTCTCGCAGAGCGGCAAGCGACGCGTCGGACTTGACCCGTTCCAGAAACAACCGCGCCGTGTCGGTCGTGGCCGGATCGAGAAGCATGGGAGCCACCGCGGGGACTTCCGCCTCGGTTCCGATGCGAAAGAGCTTGTCGCAGATGAACTGCCGCGCCGCGGCGGTCGTTGCCGGATCCTGCAACGACTTGGCCAGGCGGGCCGCGGTTGCGGTTCGCTGCTTCTCATCCTTCATGGCGTTAATCACCACCCAATCCATCGCCAAGAGAGCTCTCTGGTCCTGGCCGGCCTCGTACTTGGGCATTTCGGCCCAGGCGGCTTCGACCTGTTCGGCGGAAAGATTGCCGCCGCTGCCGCCCTTTCCGGTGGTTGCCCAGTCGTCGGCCGGCAGGGCTGAACTCACCAAATAAAGAGATAGAAGAAGCGAACATGCAGGTTTCATGGCAAAAACTCGTTGCTATGGAAAGTGGAAAGGTTCTGTTGTGATCACTACCGAAAACACGGCTCAGCCCTACATCGTCCAAGGGCTTCTCTCGGCCCGGCTGAGCATGGAATTGGCCTGCTCGTCGCCGATGAATTGATCGTTTTTCGGATCCCACTTCAGTTTCCGCCCCAGACGCAGAGCGATGTCGGAAACGTTGCCCAAAGTCGTCGCATAATGTCCCTGCTCGACGGGCGACACGGGATCCTTGCGGGTCCGCATGGAGCGGAAGAAGTCGGCCGTGTGGGACGTATAAGGATCGCCCCAGGCTGGGCTGACGTGCAGGGGATCGTCCGTGTCCTTCAGCGTGATCTGGAGCAATTTGGGATCGCCGGCCTCGATTCCGGCGCGGTTGACGTGAACCCAGCCCTCGTCGCCGATGAATCGGCAGCCCTGCTTGTAAGGATTACCCGTGTTGCAGAAGTTCATGACCAGTCCACTTGCGTACTGCATCTTCATCCGCCAGGCAATCCAGGTGTCCGCCATTCCGCTGTCGGGAAGAATGCCCTGTCCTTCGACTTCGAAAGGTTTCTCAAAGATCTCCGGCACGCCCCAACCGGCGATGTCCAGGTGATGGACGCCCCAATTGGTGATGAAGCCGGCGCAGTAATGCGAAATCATGTACAAACCCAGCCACTCAACCCGCCGCGGGTCGAAGGGGAACATCGGGGCCGGGCCGGTCCACATATCCCAATCGAACCCTTCCGGCGGATCGCAAGGGGCAACCGCCGGAATCACCGTACCGCCGGGGACCGCAACCTGAACCTCGGAAATCTTTCCCAGGTAACCGTTTCTCGCCAGACTGCAGGCCAGTCGGAATTTCGGATCGCTCCGTTGTTGCGTGCCAACCTGAAAGACGGTCCCGTATTGGCGCACCATCGCCTTGAGTTTCACCCCCTGGGCGATCCAGCGTGTCACGGGTTTTTCGGCGTAGATATCCTTGCCCGATTCGATCACGCGGCTGTACAAACATCCGTGCCAATGATCGGGCACGGTCCCCCAGATCGCGTCGATATCGTCGCGGGCCAGGACATCCCGGAAGTCGCCGTACAGTTTGCAGCCGCTATACGAGCCTTTGCCCAATCGTTCCGTGTAGAAAGACTCGGTCATCTGGCAAGCGCTTTCGCCACGATCCCGCCGCGCGTCGGCAATGGCCACGACCTGGTGATCCGGCAGAGGACGCATGGCATTCAAGGAATGCCGGCCCCGGTTGCCGACGCCGAAGACGCCAATGGTGATCCGTTCGCTGGGAGGAATCTGGCCGTCTTTGCCCAAAACGGCGGACGGAAGGACAAGAGGACTCGCTGCCGAGGCGGCAAGGGTTCCTGCCAGAAAAGTGCGTCGGGAAAGTTGGTGATTCGTCATGGGTTACTTCCACAGTGTATAAATGATTTCAACCGTTTCATCGACCAGCATCTGTCCGCCTTCCGGACCGATGACGTTGCTCTGCGGGATGGCCGAATAGGATCCGGCCACCCGGGCCCGTTCGGTAGGCAAGTAGCCGCCAAAGTCGGACATCTGGACGACAAACGTCTGCGTCGCCAGGCCCGACAACCCTTCTTTCGCCGATGCCCACGGGTCGATCAGGGGCCGGCGCGACGCTGCAATTCGGCTTGCAGCCGCTTGATTTCCGCCTCCAGTTTCGCACCTTTCGCTTTATGGTCATCTTAACCGGTCACCTCGCGACTTTCCACCCGCAATCGACCCCATTCCAGGGACATTCCCGGCAGTGGCGCTTTCGCCGATGCTCAGGTCGGGGTGTCGCAGCATTGGAGTCGGCAAACCGCCGCGCGGACCCTCTCCCGCAGGGAGCGGGAACGTGCTAGACTTAAGGCCTACCCTAAACCTCGTGACGACCGGAGGTTCTTCTCCTGTAGCCGGGGGTGGTGGCAGGTTCTGATAACTTTCATTGGCACGTGCTGGTTTGACTGGGAAGGTGTGATCGATGGAAATGGACCAATTGGTAGCCCTGTGCAAGCGGAGAGGGTTCCTCTACCAATCGAGTGAGATTTATGGGGGACTCAATGGCTTCTGGGACTACGGTCCGATGGGCATTGAGCTGAAGCGGAATATCCGCGAGGCTTGGTGGCGAGACATGGTGCAGGGGCACAACGAGTTGTCGGTTCCGGCGGGCGCCGTTTCGCCCTACGAAATGGTCGGCATCGACACGACGATCATCCTCCACCCCCAGGTGTGGAAGTGCTCCGGTCATTACGACTTGTTCCACGACATGATGCAGACCTGCCGGCAGTGCAAGCGGCTGTTCCGGGCCGATCACGTCGGCGAGATGCTCAAGGAATCGGCGTGGGCGAAGGCGCTGGCGGAAGCAACAGGCGGCGATGTTTCGACGCCGAATAGCGAAGGTCTGTTGAAATGGGCCAAATCCAAGGGGAAGAAGCTGGCCCCGGGGCTGGCGCTGGTTCGGGCGCCGGAGGTTACGCTCGCCAGCCTGGCGAAACATCTGGAGCAGGCCTCCACCTCCGGATTGTCGTTCAAGGGACTGCTCCAGCACCTGGCTACCGAGCAGCCGGCCGAGACCGGTCTGCAAACGCCGTGTCCGGAATGCGGCGGGGATCTGACGGAGCCGCGCGAGTTCAACTTGATGTTCGAGACCCATTATGGCGCGGTTCGCGACGAGAGCAATAAGGCGTTTCTCCGTCCCGAGACCGCACAGGGAATCTTCATCAACTTCAAGAATGTCGTCGACAGCACGCGGGTCCGCGTCCCCTTTGGCATCGCACAAATGGGCAAGAGCTTCCGCAACGAAATCACGCCACGGAATTTCACCTTCCGTTCAAGAGAGTTCGAGCAGATGGAGATCGAGTTCTTCTGCCATCCCTCGACCTCAGCCCGGTGGTATCGATATTGGCGTGATCGCCGTTACCGCTGGTACGTCGAACTCGGACTGGCCGGGGATCGGCTGCGGTTGCGCGAACACGAACAGGAGGAATTGAGCCACTACTCATGCGGCACGGCCGACATCGAATACGCCTTCCCGTTTCTGCCGCCCGGCGAATTCGGCGAGTTGGAGGGAATCGCCCATCGCGGCGACTTCGACCTTCGAAGCCACATGGAAGGTAAGCTGGTTCGCAAGGGGGACGAACTCGTTGTCGAGAGCGACGAAGAGGGCAAGCCTCGCTACCGCGGCAGCGGCAAGGATCTCAGCTACTTCGACGACCTGGCGAAAGAGCGCTACATTCCCCATGTGATCGAGCCATCGGCCGGAGCCGACCGGGCGACGCTCGCCTTCCTCTGCGAGGCCTATCGCGAGGACGCGGCCCCGGACGAGAACGGCGCGATGAAACCGCGGACCTATTTGAAGTTCCATCCTCGGCTGGCCCCCATCAAGGCGGCAGTCTTTCCGCTGGTCCGCAAGGACGGTATGCCGGAGGTCGCCCAGGAGATTTATACGGAATTGAAGCGGCACTTCAACGTGATGTACGACGAAAAGTCGGCCGTGGGACGTCGCTACCGCCGGCAGGACGAGGTGGGAACTCCGTACTGTGTTACCGTTGACAGCCAGACCCTGGTTGACGGCACGGTGACGTTTCGCGATCGGGATTCGCTCAAACAGTGGCGTGTGCGGCGCGAAGACTGCTTGAAGGAGTTATTTGGGCTGATCGTCGGCGGGGCGGCGCCGTGCTGAACTGCGGGGATCCGGAGGCCCAAAAGGCCATCAGCCCGGCTGTTCTTTGATCATGCGACAGCCCGCCTGCTTCCCGGCGGCCGGGGTGATTTTGGGCCGACGATTCGCGGTACGTCAGGCTTTCCAGCCTGACCGCCACGCAGAGTCAGGCTGGAAAGCCTGATGCGCTCGAAGTCAGACCGTTCCGTTGCGGAGGCGGCCGACGACGAGCGAGGCGTTGTGGCCACCGAAACCAAAGCTGTTGGACATCGCCACGTCCAATCTCCGCTCCCGCGCCTGATTGGGCGTATAGTCCAAGTCGCAGAGCGGGTCGGGAGTGTGGTAGTTGATCGTCGGTGGAATCACGCCGTGAACAATAGCGAGCACCGTGAGCACCAGTTCGACACCGCCGCTGGCGCCGAGCATGTGGCCGAGCTGGCTTTTCGTGCTGGAGACACTCAGCTTGTAGGCATGGTCCCCGAAGATCGACTTGACGGCGGCGGTCTCTGCCTGGTCGCCCAGTGGAGTGCTAGTGCCGTGTGCGTTAATATAGCCGACTGCCGAGGGGTCGATCCTGGCGTTCGCCAGCGCCAGGCGCATGGCTGTGGCTGCGCCGATCCCGTCCTTGTCCGGCTGGGTAATGTGGCTGCCGTCGGCGCTGCATCCGCTGCCGAGCATTTCCGCATAGATTCGCGCGCCGCGGGCTTTTGCGTGCTCCAACTCCTCGAGGACCACGATGCCGGCCCCTTCGCTGAGTACGAAGCCGTCGCGGTCTTTTTCGAAGGGGCGGCTGGCGCCCGCCGGATCGTCGTTCCGCTCCGAGAGCGCCCGCATCGCGCAGAAACCACTCATTCCCATAGGAGTGACCGCCGCTTCCGCGCCGCCGCTGATCATGATGTCGGCATCGCCGTATTGGATCGTGCGGAAGGCATCGCCCATTGCATTCGACGCGCTGGCGCAGGCGGTAGCCACCGCGGCGTTGGGGCCGCGCAGGCCGTATTGGATGGAGACCTGTCCGCTGGCCGCATTGGGCATCAGCTTCGGAATGGTAAAGGCCGATACCTTGTCGGGGCCTTTTTCCAAGAGTCGAGTATGCTGGACCTCGATCTCGTGGAGCCCACCGATTCCGGAACCGATCATCACACCGCAGCGCGACAGATCCTCGCTGCCAAATTCCAGGCCCGAATCGCGGACAGCGTCGACCGAGGCCACTAGCGCAAACTGGGTGAAGCGGTCGAGCTTCTTGGTGTCCTTGGCGGGGATGTAGCCGTCGGTCGACCAGGGGTCGATCTCGCCTCCAAACCGGGAGCGGTAGAGGGACATATCGAACCGTTTGATCGGCCGAACGCCACTTTCCCCATTGCAGATGCGGGTCCAGAGGTCGTCGACCTGACAGCTTAGCGACGTGACGGCGCCGAGGCCGGTGATGACAACGCGACGTTTCATGGGAACTAATCGGATTCCTTCTGAACTGCCTGCTCGATGTGATCGATAGCCTGGCCGACCGTCTGAATCTTTTCGGCGGCATCGTCGGGGATGTTGATGTCGAACTCTTCCTCCAATTCCATGACCAGTTCGACGGTGTCGAGCGAGTCCGCAC
Source organism: Rhodopirellula sp. (assembly GCA_012728855.1). Taxonomy (GTDB): domain Bacteria; phylum Planctomycetota; class Planctomycetia; order Pirellulales; family Thermoguttaceae; genus JABWBD01. Next base: position 16,332 of record JAAYEH010000059.1, read on the forward strand.
CGAGGTCGTTGACGAACGACGTTTCGCGGGCTATCTGATCCTTGCTGACGCCCAACTGCTCGGCGACGATGTCGATGACGCGTTCTTCCACTGAGGCCACTTCGGGATCCTCCTTATGATTGCCTTGGATTACCTTGGATACGCAACTCGGTACGGTTCAAAAACGGGGAGAATACGCCCCGAAAGGAGACGCGTTCCCCGTGTTTTTCGGACATTGATCGATCGAACAAGGTTAGCGGTTTTTCAAGCGACTGTCTATATCGCGTCGGGGAAGTCTGCGAAGCTTATGCCGTCAAGCCGCCATCGACCGTCAAAACATGGCCGGTGATGAACGCCGCGGCATCGCTGGCGAGGAAAAGCACCGCATCGGCTACGTCTTGCGGTTCTCCCATCCGCCCCAAAGGGATGCGAGCCTTTACCTGCTCGAGGATCTCCTCTCCCAGCGCCGCGGTCATTTCCGTCGCGATAAAGCCCGGGGCGACGGCATTCACCGTGATGTTTCGGCCGGCCAGCTCCTTGGCAACCGTTCGGGTGAGTCCGATCACCCCCGCTTTCGAGGCGGAGTAATTCGCTTGCCCGGGGTTGCCAGTGAGTCCCGAAACGCTCGCCATATTGATGATGCGACCGCGCTGGCCTTTCATCATGGGCCGAGCGGCAGCGCGCGTGAAAAGGAATGTCCCGCGGAGATTGATGCCAATGACGGCATCCCATTGGTCATCTTTCATCCGCATGATGAGGGTGTCACGGGTAATGCCGGCGTTGTTGACGAGGATGTCGAGCCGCTGCCACTTGCCGACTACTTCCTCAACGACCTGGTTGACGCGAGCGCTATCGGTGACGTCGCAAGGGAAGCTCTCCGCCGCGCCGCCCGCCGCGCGCACCTTGTCGGCCGCCTCGCCGAGCTGCTCGGCGTTGACATCCACCATGGCGACCTTCGCGCCGGCTCCGGCCAACGAATGCGCGACGGAAAGGCCAAGGCCCCTGGCCGCCCCGGTGACAATTGCCACTTGTCCGCTCAGATCGGTCGAGATACGACTCATAGTACTCCGCTCATCTGCTAGACTTCCACACTTTGGCACGAAACGCCGCGATCGATCCTTCGCAACAGGCCTCGCAGCACGCGCCCCGGCCCGACTTCGTAAAACTGATCGAATCCCTGCTGCACCAGATAGCGAACCGAGTCTTCCCAACGAACCGGTTCCACGACCTGCTTGATCAGGAGTTGGCGGATCTCGTCGGGATCGTCGTGGGCCGTTGCATCGACGTTGGAAACGACCGGGATCCGTGGCTTCTGCATGGGAACACCGGCCAATGCGTCGGCGAGTCGCTGGTCGGCCGGACGCATAATTCCGGTGTGGAAAGCGCCGGCCACGGCGATTGGCATCGCTTTCATGGCGCCCATACTTCTGGCCAGTTCCGCGGCCCGCTCGCATGCGGCGATCGTCCCCGAGATGACGATATTGCCCGGGCAAAGGAGGTTGGCTACCTGGAGGATCTCGCCGGCGCGGGCTTTTTCGCAGAGGGCCTCCACTTCCACACGTTCGAGGCCGAGCACTCCGACCATTCCGCCGGGAGTTGCGTCGGATGCCTCCTGCATGGCGGCCCCGCGTTGCTGGACGAGCGTCAGCCCATCCTCAAAACTCATCACGCCGGCAAATACCATCGCCGTGTATTCGCCCAGGCTCAAACCGGCCGCGGCCTCGCAGGATAGCACCACGTCGGGCGATTCGCTCCGCAGAGATTCCAGCGCCGCCAAGCTCGTCACGAATAGGGCCGGCTGGCTGCAGACCGTCGAGTCGAGTTCGTCGGCCGGGCCTTCAAAACAGAGCTTGGCCAGGTCATACCCGAGGATCTCGCCGGCGCGATCGTACAAGCGACGGGCGGCGGGGATCGACTCAGAGAGCCGCTTGCCCATGCCGACCGCCTGAGCGCCCTGTCCGGGGAAAAGAAATGCGATCCTGCTCAAGGCGGGCGCCCTTTACCATCACGACTCGGTCTCGACGACCTTGCGGCCCATGTAGTGACCACAGTTCGGGCAGACGACATGGGTCGGCACTGCCGTGCTGCACTGGCGGCAGAAATGCAACTGCCGGGGCGTTTTGTAGTCGTGCGCGCGTCGCGAGCCCGTGCGGGCATTACTGTGTTTTCGTTTCGGAACAGCCATGAAAGTCCTCTCGATCCGTAGAGCAGACGCAACGGATTGCTACTGCCCCGCAGTGGCAAACCTCATATCGTAGACGCCAGAGGTGGCTCTGTCAACCGCTGGCGAAACCCCCCCAAATGACCAGTGGCACGAGGGCCCGAATAGCCTGTCCGCAAGCATGTTCGCAGGGAGGAGTTTACCCAGATTGTAGGGCGAAATTCATTCCGGCCAAATAAGTGGTAAGTGGACCAAAGTCCGCAATGCCACCCAATCGAGGGTATGAACCTACTCGCCCAGCATCTGTCGGATGGTCAAGCGGGCGACCTCCATCGCGTCGGGCAGTTTCTGAGCATCTTTGCCGCCGGCCTGCGCCATATCCGGCCGGCCCCCGCCACCGCCTCGGACGAGCTTGGCCGCGGCTCGAATCCACTCGACGGCATCCAAGCCTCTCTGGGTGAGGTCGCGGCTGAGCCCCGCAATCAACAGCACCCTGTCCTCGTCCTGATGCATCGCCAGCATGACCGCAACCGGGGCCGCCTTTCGGCGGAGTTGGTCGATCAGTTCGCGGAGGCTATTGGGATCGGCGGCCGGAACCTCAGCAACCACAACCTTCGTTCCCGCCACATCCACGGCATCCGAAAGAAGCTGCTCCAGCAAGGCCCCCTCAACACGAGGGGGTGAACCGCCTTGTTTTTTCAACTGGCGGACCTCTTTGAGCAGCGTTTCGACTCGTTGCGGCACATCGGCCAGGGGCGCACGGAGCATAGCCGCTGCCTGGGCCAGGGCCGACTCATTGCGATGAATGTGTTCCAGCGCGGCCGCGCCGGTCAGAGCCGTGATGCGGCGGATGCCGGCCGAGACGCTTTCCTCGCCGATGACTTTGAGCAGGCCGATCTGGCCGGTGTTTTCCAGGTGGGTGCCGCCGCAAAGTTCCTTGCTGAAGTCGCCGACGGAGACGACGCGGACGACGTCCGGATACTTTTCCCCGAAAAGCATCATCGCGCCGGTCAAACGGGCTTCGGCCAGCGGCATGTTCGAGCAGGCGATGGGCCAGCCCTCGAGCACCCGTCGATTGACCTCCGATTCGATGGCGGCCAGTCTTTCCGGCCCGACGGCGCCCGGATTGGAGAAGTCGAAGCGGAGCAGGTCGTTGTCCACTTTGGAGCCTTGCTGCTGCGCGTGTTGCCCAAGGTGTTTTTGCAGCGCGTGGTGCAGCAGGTGCGTCGCCGAGTGCGCTCGCCGAATTCCCTGGCGACGATGGGGGTCGGCCTTGGCTCTCACAAGGTCTCCCAAGGCAATTTCGCCCTCGCGGAGATGACCGCGGTGGAGGACGAAGGCGCCGTCGGCCTGGGTGTCGATGACCTCGAAGCGAAAGCCGTCACCGATCAACTCGCCCACGTCTCCCACCTGGCCTCCCTTTTCGCCATAGAAAGGTGTTTTGTCGAGCAGTACGTCGACGGGGTGCCCGTGGTCGATCTCTTCGACCTTGTCGCAAGGCTGACCGGCGGCAACGATCCAGACGACTTTGGCCTGATCGATTTCGCACGTTTCGTACCCGAGGAAATCCGTGCCGTGCGACACCCTCTTCAGTCCCTCGAGCGGATCCCGTTTGAAAAGCTCAACCTTGCGTCCGCCGCCTGAGTCGATGCCGTGCTGTTGCATGGCGCGGGCGTAGCCCTGCCAGTCGAAGGTGATGTTGTGCTCGGCGGCCATCGTCTCGAAAAGTTCGGGCGGGAATCCGTAGGTCTGATACATTTCCGCCGCCTCGTCGCCGGAAATCATGCCGCGGCCCTGGGATTTCATCTGGTCGAAGATCCGCCTGATGCGGTCCAATCCGGCATCGATCGTAGATAGGAAACTGCTTTCCTCGGCCTCGATCACTCCTTCGACCCGCCCGATGGTTTCGCTCAGTTCGGGATAGGAGGGTTTCATGATCTCCGCCACCTTGCCGACGAGCTTGTGCAAAAAGGGATCCCGCAGCCCGATCTGATGTCCGTCGAGCACGGCGCGGCGGAGCAGTCGCTTCACAACGTAGCCCTGTTTTTTCGGTCCCGGATGCACGTTTTCGTGGATGGCGAAGGTGCAGGTCCGCACATGGTCGGTGATGCGACGGAGCCGGCGGCCGTTCTCGGAATCGGATTGGTAGTGAATGCCGCAGACTTCGGCGGCCGCCTCGACGATGGGCAGAAGGATGTCGATATGAAAGTTCGACTCGACGCCTTGCAGCGAGGCGGCGGTTCGTTCCAAGCCCATGCCGGTATCGATGTTCCTACTCGGAAGGGGGCGAAGGTTGTCGGGTGGGTCGCCGACGCGGTTGAACTGCGTGAAGACCAGGTTCCAAATCTCGACGGCGCCGAAGCGGCTGTGGTAATAGATCTCGCTGCACGGGCCGCAGACGCCGTCGGGACCCTGGCTGGGAGCGTTGGCCGGCCAGAAGTTTTCATCCTCCCCGAGCCGCTGAAGCCGTTCGGGTGGGAGCTTGATTTCGTTGAGCCAGATGGCGGCCGCTTCGTCGTCGTCGAGGTAAATCGTGGCCGACAGGCGCGAGGGGTCGAGGCCGAGCCACTTCTTCTCGGTGAGAAACTCCCAGGCCCAATGGATCGCTTCGCGTTTGAAATAGTCGCCGAAGCTGAAATTGCCGAGCATCTCGAAGAATGTGTGGTGGTAGGCGGTACGACCCACGTTGTCGATGTCGCCGGTCCGTAGGCATTTCTGGCAGGTCGTCGCCCGGGTGAACTCGAGCTTGCAGCGGCCGAGGAAATGATCCTTGAACTGGTTCATCCCGGCGGGGGTGAAGAGGACAGAGGGATCCCAACGGGGGACAAGCACGTCGCTCGGACGCCGCACGCATCCTTTGGTTTCGAAAAAGCTCAAGTATTTTTCGCGCAGTTCGTCAGCTTTCATCGCGTGCGCCGCTTTCGGCCAAAGGGAAGACGTTGGGGCAGAATCTTACATGATATCGGTTGGAGGGGGGAGTGAGAAGTCACTTTGCTCGTGGAGACAGGGCACTCGGCGACCCGCCCGGTTCGGCCACCGCATGTCCGCGCGACACTACGACCCCGGGGCGACGTTCAGCGGGGAATGGTCGGCGGCGTTACCGGCCAGGCGAAGTTGCACGGTGCCGGATTTGCTGGCGATGGCGGAGCGAAAGTCTTTAGGAGAACGGACCGTCGCCCGATCCACTTGACGGACGAGCATGCCGGGCCGGAGCCCTGCCTGCCATGCGGGTGTGCCCTCCTCAACTTCGGTGACCAACACTCCGTCGTCGAAAGCGGGCGCGGGGCCGCTCGTGGGCGAGTCGGATTGCGAGCCAGCCGACGCGTAGTCAATCCGCATGCCACGCCAGGCAGGCGGCGGCACGGTAACGACTTTCTCCCCTCGGATCGGAAACTTCGTCAGAGCAACGTCGAGGTTCAGTCGCCGGGAATCGCGGATGAGATCCAACTGAACGACAGACTCGACCGGAAGCTTTCCTACTTCCAAGACGAGGCTATCGGCATCGTGGACCGGCGCATCGTCGACCCGGGTGATCAGGTCGCCCGCCTTGAGGCCGAATCGGTCCGCGGGAGTGCCCGCGACCACACGCTCGATCCGCACTCCACGGAGGCCCTTCAGGGTCTCTTCCGCCGAAAGATTCATCGGCTGGACTCCGAGATAGCCGTATTCCACTTCCCTCCCTTGACTGAGTTGCTGGACAACGCGGCGGAAGGTGTCGTCGACGGGATACGCATAGCCGGCGGCCTGTTCGTAACCGGCCGTCGCCGCCAGCGCGGTGGTGAGGCCGACCATGCGGCCGTCGAGATTCAGCAACGGCCCGCCGCTGGTGCCCAAGTTGAGCTTGGCATCCGTCTGAATCAACGTGCCGAAATGGTGCAGCGTCGCCTTGCCCGTTGGCTCCGTGCCCGCCGGAGCAAGCGGAGCCTTTCTCGCCAAATTGGAAACAACTCCCCAGCTCGCACTGGGCTGGCCATCGCGAGCGATGCCGTAGGGATTGCCCAGCGCGATCACCATGTGTCCCTTTTTCAAATCGGCGGCATCGCCGAGCACAATCGGGACAAGGTCGACCGCATCGATCGCCAATACCGCAAGATCGCTGCGTGAATCCGCCCCTTTGATCCAGGCTCGATAAACCTTTCGGTCGTGCGTGGTGATAAAGTACTCGCTCTGCGCACCCAAAACATGGTAGGCCGTGAGGATCAGTCCCTGGCGATCGATCACCACACCCGTGCCAAACTCGTTGGGAATGAAATCCGGGTCGGTGGGCGCGGGCGAAGGCGCAGGAAACGTCCGCCGACCAAAAGCATCGGGGCGAAGCTCGAACTGAAAGCTCTCACCCGGGAGTTCCTTTCGCACACTCGCTACCGCAACCACCGACTTCTCCGCCTTGGCGATCGCATCAACCAGAACCTGCTCGACCGCCCGGGCCAGTTCCAACGACGAAGGGGCCTTTGAGGGATTCTGCGCACCGAGCGGCTGGACCAACGTGCAAAGCACGGCCGTGAGGATTACCGGAAGCTGAAAACGGCGCATCAGCAGAGTAGCCACAGAAGCCTCAAAACCTGACACGGTTCAAAAACGGGGACAGGCGACTCGCCTGAGCGAGTTCTGTTCATGTTTGCGGAAGCCCGGCTCGGAGCCAGTCCTCATTTCTGTTCGTATCGATGTGATCACGGTCATTATAACGGGGGAGACAACGCTAGGAATCGGCGTCGACTTCTTCGGCCGCTTCCGCCGATGGACCGGCGACAAACCCTCCCGCAGCGAGCACCTTCTCTTTGAGTTCTTCGGTCAACGCAGGATTTTCCTTGAGGTACTGGCGGACTTTTTCCCGTCCCTGCCCAAGTTGAGTCTCCCCATAACGGAACCATGCGCCGACGCGGGTGACCACCTTGCTGTTCATGGCGAGATCGAGCACATCCCCCTCGTAGCTGATTCCATTGGAGTGGAGCATGTCAAACTCAGCCACCCTGAACGGAGGAGCGACCTTATTCTTGACCACCTTGGCTTTGACGCGTTGACCGACGACCTCTTCACCGTCCTTGATCTGGCCGATGCGGCGGACGTCGATACGGCAAGAGGAGTAGAACTTCAGCGCACGGCCGCCGGGGGTAGTCTCAGGACTCCCGAACATCACGCCAATCTTCTCCCGGATCTGGTTGATGAAGATGACGGAGGTCTTGCTCTTGGCGATCGCACCGGTAAGTTTGCGGAGCGATTGACTCATCAGCCGCGCTTGAAGTCCGACGTGCGTATCGCCGATCTCACCGTCCAATTCCTTCTGCGGGACCAATGCGGCGACGGAGTCGATGACGATCACGTCCACGGCATTCGACTTGATCAACATCTCCGAGATGTGCATCGCCTCTTCGCCGCTGGAGGGCTGGCTGACCAGTAAGGTCTCCAGTTCGACTCCCAGCTTTTTTCCCCAACTCGGGTCGAAAGCGTGTTCCGCGTCGATCAAGGCGGCGATGCCGCCTTGTCGCTGCGCCTGGGCGATCACGTGCAGTGCCAGAGTGGTCTTCCCACTCGATTCCGGGCCGAAGATTTCGATGACGCGTCCTTTGGGAATTCCCTGCCCGCCCAGAGCAATGTCGAGCGAAAGACTGCCGGTCGGGATCCCTGCGATCGGTCCGGTATGCCCGGCACCGAGAGGCATGATTGCCCCTTCGCCGAACTGCTTCTCGATCTGAGCGACCGTGATTTTCAGTGCCGGGTGGGAGTCGAGCATGGCGGCGGCGCCATCCGACTTGCCTGTCCCTTTCGACGACGCTTTGTCTCGTTGGACTACTTTTTTGGCCATCGTTTCCTTGGACCTTGTTTTGGAGGAACGGTTCAGGGGATTCTACGACCTAGAATATACACCTGTTCACTATTTGCTTCAAGAGGCATTTCTCCCACCGCTTGGGACATGCGGGTTCGTAGTCTTGTGCGCCGGATTTTACCACAGGTTTCCCGGCTTGCCGAGGGGGGGGTAGGCAAGAGATGAGGAGGGAAGGTTCCAGGAGTACGTCAGCTTTCTAGCCCAACTCTGTGTTCCAGTCCGCTCGATCGTCAGGCCGGAAAGCCTGACGCACGCCTCGCAACCACCTTGCCCGTGGGGGGGTGATATGCGTCCGCCGAAGTTAACTGAAACCCCGGTCGAGTTCGTTTGCCAGTGGGGCGCGGGCCAGGACATCGTAAACGGGGCCGGAGGAGTTCAACGTACTGGAGAAGACCGTGACCTCATCGATAAGGATCGAGCCGACGGAGATCTCGGCGTTTGCGATGAGAAGGTCCGCAAGACCTTCCCCTGCACGGCCACCGTGGCGGATGCGTCCGATGGTGAGATGAGGCTTCAATCGCCGGCCTTCGCGACGAAATCCCAGTTTCTGGAGTTTCTTCTCCAACGCCTTGGCCAGATCAACCATTTCTCGCTCGCCCTCGCCTGCACCAAGCCAGATCGTCCGCGGACGTTTGGCGGTGGGAAAGGCTCCCGCGCCGCGAAGTTCAAAGAAAAAGCGAGGCGTGTCCGCGACGGCGCGCGTAACGGTTTCGCAGACGCGGTGGATTTCCGTCGCTTCGACATCGCCGAGAAACTTCAAGGTGAGGTGCAGATTCTCCGGCTCAACCCACTTCACGTCGCCCGGCGCCGTCTGGAACATTCGGATGATCTCGGTCGATCGCCGGCGGACGGCTGGATTGATCTTGACGCCAACGAAGGTGCGAATTGTCTGCTTCATGGACTAGAAGGTCAGCATTTTGCGGTATTCTTCCATCCGCACGCTAAGATCTTCGCGGCGAATTTTCTTCAGCCGCTCAAGACTGAAGTCCTCCACGGTGAAACTGGCCACCAAAATACCGTACGCCATCGCCTCTTTGAGGGTTTTTGGCTCGAAATCTCCCCGCTCTGCGAGGTATCCCATCATACCGCCTGCAAAGGAGTCTCCCGCGCCAGTCGGGTCGATGACCTCAGCGGTCGGGTAGGCCGGCAGCACGTACGTTTCGTGCCGGCTGAAGAACATGGCCCCGTGCTCCCCTTTCTTGATAACGACGAATTTCGGTCCCATCTCGCGGACGCGGTTGCCTGCCCGGACGAGATTGTTCTCCCCGGTAAGCATCTTCGCTTCACTGTCATTGAGCACGAGGCCATCGATCCGCTGGAGCAGTGCCGACAATTCGTCGCGCTCGGTGCGAATCCACAAATCCATCGTATCGGCCACCGCGAGCGTTGCGCCCGGGCACTGGTCGAGAACTTTCAGTTGCAGCTTCGTGGACCCGTTGGCCAGGAAGAGGAAGCGACATCGCTTGAAGGCATCGGGCAGCACGGGGTTGAACTGCCCCATGGCGTTGAGTTGGACGTCGATGGTCTCGCGATCGTTCATGTTGTCGAGATATCGGCCTCGCCAACGAAAGGTTTTGGTTCCGGCGAGAACTTCCAGCCCGGCCGTATCGATGTTTCGCGACTGGAGCAGAGCGGTGTGCTCGGCGGGCCAGTCTTCGCCGACGACACCCACCAGTCGGACGGGGGTGAAATAGCTGGCAGCATAGGCAAAATAGACAGCCGACCCGCCCAGTACATTCTCACGGGTGTCGTGGGGGGTTTCGATAGTGTCCAGAGCAACCGATCCGGCGACCAACAACGGCATAGCGATGTCCTTCTTTTCGCGCGACAAGCCCGTACGCGGGCCTTGGCGGCCCCTGCCCGGTCGCTATTATCGGCCATTGTCGAAGCGGAACAAGGGGGCGAAGGCTGTTGTTCCGTCGCAGCGGGCCGATGTGCTATAATGCCAGACGGCGTAGGGCAGAAGCCTGATAGACCTTGGCGCTCATTGGTTTCCGCGGTCTTCGCTTTATCCGGAGCCCTACGGTGATCCCCCACGGATTTGGTCAGGACCACGGTGGACTGTTTCCGTGCGATGCATCGCGGGATTTGCTCGAGTCATGGCGTGCCGGCCATCGCTTGGCGTGGGTAACTTCGAGGCCCGGCACATCCGCAAACCGAGGAGCATTGATGGCTCGTGACCAGAACACCTTCGCGAAGCGACAGCGAGAGTTCCTGAAGAAGCAGAAAGCGGCGGATAAGCGAGTGCGACGGCAAGAGAAGAAGGACCAACCCGACGAGAGCCCCACCACGGCTCAGGGACACACGGCTGAGGTACACAGAATGGATTCCGATGACCGCCCTGTTACCGAGTGAATCCGAGCTATTTCGTTCTCCGGCAACGGAGCCGCTCCGAGGTTTTCCAGCCGTGTGTAACGCCACGCGTTTTCCACGACGGAGCGGGAACTCGGATAAAGGCTCAAACGGTGGCTGAAAACAAGCCGGAAATGCCGGCGGCCTAACGCAACGGCGCGTGGCCCAGGAGCCGAGTTTTCACCACGTCGTCGATCCAACACTCCAGCAGTGTCGGCTGGTAGGCGTTGCGTTCCAACTCGTCGATGGCCGAGATCGACCGATCAAGGCAGGCCGCGGCGGCCGCGTCATCCGTGGGCCAGTGCTGCAGCGCCCGGCGGACTCGGCCTTCCAGTTCCGTGTCGTCCATTCCCGCGGCCCCACTGAGGCCGCGGATCAGGTAGCGGTAGAACTCCGCAGCGAACTCGAAGACCTGCCGCATTCGGGCGCGCCGTCGAGCTGCTTCGCTCCCGGCCTCGGAAACAAAAGCGGAGACGGCTTCCGCCAGCGACACCCCGTCCAACCCTGGCTCGGACAGTCGCTCCTGTAGCATCAAGCGGAATTGCCATAGTTCGTCACCGGTCAGTTCCAGGGCTCGTTCCAGGCTGCCGCCGCTGTGGCTCGCCAGCCGCCGAGCTTCCTCCGGGCTTTCCACCAAGTTTTGCGACAACAGCAGTTCGGCAACGAGTTCGGACGGCAGTGCCCGAAAGCGAACGACCTGGCACCGTGACCGGATCGTGGGCAATTGCTTGGCGGGACTCGTCCCGATGAGGATGAGCACGGACCGCGGCGGCGGCTCTTCCAGGGTCTTCAGCAGGCTGTTGGCCCCTTCGGCGTTTAAGTAGTCGGCGTCGTCGAGGATCGCCACCTTCCTGCCGCCCATAAACGGTTTCATGGCGATGGCGTGGCATAACCCTTGCCGACCCCGATGGTCCTTGTCGCCGATAAGAAGCTCCAACGGCAAGAACGACTTGTCTTTGGGGCGGTCTACCATTACAAGGTCCGGGTGAGTGTCCGCCGCCACCTGCACGCACGAGGAGCACTGCCCGCAAGGATCCAAATCCGCTGCCGGCCGCCGCCGACACAGCAGCGCTTGGGCAAGCCGTGCCGCGAACGTCCGCTTGCCGATTCCAGCCGGCCCGACAAACAGAAAACTGCTCGCCAGCCGCTGCCGCGCAAGTGCGAGCCGGAATTGCTCCACCACGTCATCATGGCCCAAAATGCCCTGCCAACTCATGGTGACTCCCCGGACGAAGAAAGCGATCGCTCGACCGCTGCACGGAGATCCGCCTGCACTACGTCGATAGGACGATCGGCATCGATCACAACAACCTGCTCCGGTCGACGACGGGCTTCCTTCAAGAAGCCGTCCCGCACCTGGACGTGGAATCCGGCTCCCTGCTGCTCCATTCGGTCCAGCGGACGCTGCAATCGCGCGGTGGCCGCTTCGGTCGGCATGTCAAGCACCATTGTCAAGTCAGGCAGAACCCCCCCGGTCGCGATCCGACCCACCTCCCAAAGTTCCTCCGCCGCCAGCCCACCGGCATGTCCCTGATAGACGACGTTGGCCAGGAGGAAGCGGTCGCAAACCACCGTTTCCCCCCTCGCCAGCGCCGGTCGGATTACCTCCTCGACCAGTTGGGCTCTGGAGGCCATGTAGAGGAGCATCTCGCTTCGGCGGGTAATCGCCAGATCGTGGCGATGGAGCACCAAATCGCGGATTGCCTCGCCCAAGCGTGTGCTGCCGGGATCGCGGCACGTCACGACCGGCTGACCCCGGTCACGAAGCCACTGCGACAGCAGGCTGATCTGCGTGCTCTTGCCGGTGCCGTCGCCGCCATCGATGGTAAAGAACATTCTGCCGGTCCGCAGGAGTAAAGAAGCAAGACCCATATTGTAGGAGTCTTCCCGCCTGCGACGAAAGGCCCTCCAGGAACAAAAAGCAATTACGCCAGAGGAGACAGAGCAGCCCCGCTGCTGCGAGCAGCCGGGCTGCTGGAGTTTCTGCGATCCTGGCGAGCCTTACCGTTGCGGTTTGAGCACCACCGTGGCCAGCGGGGGCAGGTCGATCCGCAGCGATGCCGGCCGTCCATGGCTTGACAGTTGCTCGGCCTTTACGCCCGGACCGTTGCCGATGTTGCTGCCGCCGTAATAGCTCGAGTCGCTGTTGAAAATCTCCTCGTACCAGCAGTCGTCGGGAACGCCTAGTCGATGCTGCAACCGCGGCACCGGCGTGAAATTCTCGCATACCACGAGGTAGTCCCGCGGATCCTTGGCGTATCGCAGATAGCTCAGCGTGCTCTCCTCGTGGTTGTGGCAATCGAGCCACTGGAAGCCCGCTCCCTCGAAGTCGAGCTCATAAAGCGCCTTCTCTTTGCGGTACAGGCGGTTCAGATCGGCGACGCACTTGCGTAAACCGATGTGGGAATCCCATTGCAGCAGATCCCACTGCAAACTGCGATCGAAGTCCCACTCATTCCACTGGCCCCACTCACAGCCCATGAACAGAAGCTTTTTGCCGGGGTGGGTCCACATATAGCTGTAGAGCAGACGGAGGTTCGCGAACTTCTGCCACAAATCGCCAGGGGCCTTGTCCAGCAACGAGCCCTTGCCATGCACGACTTCGTCGTGCGAAAGCGGCAGGACGAAGTTCTCGTGGAAGGCGTAGATTAAGCTGAAGGTCAGTTCGTCGTGATGGTACTTGCGGTGGATCGGGCTCTTCTGTACGTAGCGGAGGGTGTCGTTCATCCAGCCCATATTCCACTTCAGACTGAAGCCGAGGCCGCCCAGGTACGTCGGCCGCGAGACGCCGGGCCACGCGGTCGACTCCTCGGCGATCGTCAGCACGCCCGGATACTGAAGATGCGCCTGCTCGTTCAATTGTTTCAGAAAACCGATGGCAGCCAGGTTCTCACGGCCGCCGAATTCATTGGGGAGCCAGTCGCCGTCTTCGCGGCTGTAGTCCAGGTAGAGCATCGACGCAACCGCATCGACCCGGATACCGTCGATATGGTACTTGTCCATCCAGAACAGCGCGTTGGAAATCAGGAAATTGCGAACCTCGTGACGGCCGTAGTTGAAGATTTGCGTACCCCAATCGCGATGCTCCCCCTGGCGCGGATCGGCGTGCTCGTACAACGCGCTGCCGTCGAAGCGGCGCAGCCCATGACCGTCGCGGGGGAAGTGCGCAGGCACCCAATCGAGTACCACGCCGATGTCGTTCTGGTGGCAGAGATCGACGAAGTACATGAAATCTTCGGGCGAGCCGTAACGCGAGGTGACCGCATAGTAGCCCACGATCTGGTAGCCCCAACTCGCCGAAAGGGGATGCTCCGCGATCGGCAGCAACTCGATATGCGTGTAGCCCATCTCCTTGACGTAGTCGACCAACTGGTGGGCCAACTCGCGGTAGCTGAGCCAACGCCCGGGATCGTCGCCCGGCCTCCGCCAGCTTCCCAAGTGGACTTCGTAGAATGAGAGCGGTTGATGGAGCCAGTCCGTGTTGGGGCGGCGGGCCATCCACTCCCGGTCGTGCCATGTATGTCGGTTGAGATCGACGACTCTCGACGCGGTGCGCGGGGGCACCTCGGCGGCGAATCCAAACGGATCCGACTTTTCCATCACATGGTCGAAGTGCCGGATTTGATACTTGTAATGCGTGCCGTCGCTCAGTCCGGGAATAAACAGCTCCCAGAATCCACTGGGGATGTGCTTGCGCATCGGATGGCGACGGCCATCCCAGGCGTTGAAGTCGCCGACAATGCCGACACTCGTCGCGTTGGGCGCCCAGACGGCGAAGTTCACTCCCTCAACTCCGTCAATGGTACGAACTTGGGCCCCCAGCTTGTTGTAACACTGCCAATGTCGCCCCTCGTTCAACAAGTGCAGATCGTAATCGGTCAAAAGGTGCGGAAACGAGTAAGGATCATGCATGACTTCTCTCTTGCCCCCCTCTTCAGACACCTGCAACAAGTAACGCGGCTTTTCGTCGGCGGCGCCAACCGGGCAAATGGCCTCGAAAAGACCCGCCGGGTGAATACGTCGCATCGGCCGCATGGGCTGTTGGTGCATCGGATCGACGACCCAAGCCTGGGAGGAATGCGGCAGAAACGCTCGCACGGCCAACGCCCGCCGCTCGCCGTCGCCAACTTCATGCGGGCCAAGCAGTTCAAAGGGGTTTTCGTGTCGTCCTTCAACCAGTTGCCAAACCTTGTCCAACTCCACCGTCGTACGCACCGCCAACCTCCACTTCTCAAACGGATTACTTTACCCAAAGCGCGGCGACGGTACCAGGGCCGATAAGCCGCTGCTGATCTGCCGCTTCCATCGGACCAGCCACCGATAGGACAATTGTCGCCATCCTCGGGATAAGCTGGACGACGAATCGCTTGTTTGCCGGGCCCCCGCTGGCTGAGGTGCCTCGTCGCCCGCAGCTCCGAACAACGCTCCCGCGGGAGGGGCGATCTGGTGCGGCGGGTCGAATCGCCAGTCGCGGACGCGACATTCTACATTGTGAAAAGCCAGCGTCCGGTCGATTCGTCGCCACAGATCGCGGTTCTTCACGGGAACCATCTGGCCGAAAAACTCCCAGCACCACTCGTTGCGGCGCCATTCGGCCAGACCGTGCCGTATTCCCTCTCGTACATAGGCGCTGGATGTCACCAACGTCACGTGAGATGGCTGGTTGAGAGCCTCCAGACCACGGACCACCGCCAGCAGTTCCAACCGCTCGCCGTAGACTCCCGGTTCCAGTTCATCCGCCTCGACTTGCTCGGTTGAGTCTGCCGAACAGAGAAGAAATCGCCAACGCCCGTTCTCGGGCCCGTCGACGGCGTCGGAATAAAGAATGTAACGGGGATTTGAAGCACTCATCGGGGCGCTCTCCAACAATCCTGTGGCTGAAGTCGGCAAAACTCGGAGAGCCGCTCACGACGACGGCTTCCCGCAGAAATGCCGGGAGCACTCCGTTGACAACCCGCGACCCGGGAGTCCGGCCCGGGCACTCTTAGTCATCGGCAGTCGCAACCCAGAGTCCCCAGTTTATCTTCCTTTTCTAAATACGGTCCGGACAATCCGTGGCCGGACAAGGAAGGCTGGTTGCACGGAGAGAATCATTACCCACCCTATTGCCGAGCAGCCCGGCTGCTGCCACTGGCCGAATCGTCGGTGCGACGCAAAACCAATGCAAAGCAGCTGGGCGGCTGGGGGTTTTTGCTCTTATGGCGGGTGGTTGATTATTTTCGCTACAAGGCGCTTCGTAGCGGCCGCACCGCAGCGGTCGTGCCGGTGAGTTCGTTCAGCAGTCGTTGCCAGTTCTGTGGAGACCCCGGAGTCAACCGCCCCAGCACGCGGCACAGATCGGCGCCCGTTACGGCGGGCGGGTTTGCCGGCAGTTGATCGAGGTGCAGGAGTGCCAGGACACCTGCCGAGGCGGCATCGAAGGTTTCGTCGGCAATTCCGATCTCGCTCAGTCGCGCCAACTCCGCCTTCGGCATTCGTATCCCGATCTCCCGCAGCAGCATGCCATTGTGCTGCCCACCCCCGCAGACCAGGACTGGCCCCGAGAGACAACGCTCCGGCAAGACGCCGCGAATCGTCCGCACGGTGGCCTCGGCAATGAAATGGGCGGCGCTGCAGAGCATGTCCCGCACAGACCAGCCGGCGTCGACGGCCTGTTCCATGGCGTCATGGAAAAACGCCGTGGCATCCACACCGTAGGGATTCCAACGAGGCAGCGAAGTCGCAAAGTAGGGATTGGAGAGCCAGTGTTCGACCAATTCGGCGACTTTGCCTCCCTGGACGCCGAGTCGTCCGCCATGGTCAAACGTGTGCTTGCCGCCGCTCAAACGCCGGGTCAATTGATCCAAGAGCCCTGTGCCCGGCCCAATGTCGAAGGATACAATCCGCCCGGCTGAACTGGCTCCCATGCCCGCCGGCAGCCACGTCCATCGCGATGTGCGTCCCAGGTCGAGAAGAATCTGATCGCGCTGAACGCTGCGGAGGAAGAGCCACTGCGGTAGGGCCGTCAGAGGCCCGCCGAGCCCTCCCCTGGTAATATCGCGTGCGGGAAAGGCGTCGATCACGTTCAGTCCGGTCAGCTCCGCCAGACGCGCCGCGTCGGAAAGCTCCCAATACGTTCGCAGGCCATCCTCATCCGTGTTCCATAGTCCCGGGTCGAGCACTCCGACCGCCAACACTCGTCCCGCACCCAAGCCCGTTTTGGCCAAAAGATCGGCCAGCAAATCCGCGAGCACCGCAGTTAAGGCTGTCTTGACCTTGGCTACCCGCTGAGCAAGGGATCTGTTGTCCACCCCTGGTCCGGTGATGTGATCGAACAGGCCGACAACTTCTTCGGGCACGACAGACGTCACGCCGCCCGAGATTTTCAGTCGAACGTCCAATCCTCGTCCCACTGCGGCAACGGCGGCGGCCGAGACGCGCCGGCAGTGGGACGAGACGTGGAGGCCAGCCACCCATCGACGATCGTCGACCGTCGGGGCGGATTCAAATGGGAGGACGGTTGCCATGAAGAAATCCTTTTCCCTGCGCAGCCGCCAAGGCGCGGTTCATAGGAGCAAAGCACTCCGGCCGCGGTCCCTCGCGGTCGGAAATCCTAGTCTCTTGCAGCCGTCGCTGCTAGGCCACCATCCGCATTTCGCACACCGCGCCGGTCGCGCCGACGACGAATTCTTCGAAAACCCTTAGGTCCAATGCCGAAGCCGAGGGGGATTCCGGGTGAAACTGCGTACCGAAGGCGAACCAGTCGTCCATCACGCTCTCGATCGCTTCGACGATGCCGTCGGGGCAGCGCGCCGTTACGGCGAATCCGGGCGCAACGTCGTCCACCGCCATATGGTGCATGCTATTGACGCGAATCTCGCCGTCTCCGTACACCCGTTCCATCAACGAACCGGGGGCAACCTCCAAAGCATGTCGATGGGCTGGATCCATGGCGTCCTGATGGGGAATCGCCTTGGGCGAGTCTTCGGGAATATGCAGGAAGAGATTCCCTCCTTGGGAGACATTGAGCAGTTGCATTCCCGTCCCGATTCCGTAAACCGGCATGCGACGGTGCGCGATCCGGCTCATCAGCGCCCGATCAAAATCTTCTCGTCGCGACTCGAGGAGGCGAACCGACGGGTGGAGCATGAATCCATCGCGCCGCGGGTCGAGATCGGCGCCGCCGACAAGCACCACGCCATCGAGCAGATCCAAGACGCGATCCAGATCATTCTTGTCGGCCATTGGCGGAATAATAATCGGCACAGCGCCGATTCTCACCAGCGAGTCGTAGTATCCGGCGGCCAGATACGTAAACGCGGGCGAATCCTTGCGGGCGGAACGAAAGTCGGCATTCAAGCCAATGAGGGGTTTCACAGCCATGAGTACTTCTCCTTGGACACGTCCTGTGTCCCTTTGGGGTGAGACTGGAAACGGCGATAAGGCCAGTCGCAGTGGGAAGGAGAAGGGCCAAACGAGTGGAGCGCTACAGCAATACGCTCGGCGAGCTGTTACAGCCGGGGGCGAAGCGATCGCTACCCCTACAACCAATCCCTTGGCTTCTCCGACGGATTATGGGCCTCCGACAATGCCCGCATCCGGCACGATGTCCTTATCGTTACGTCCTGTAACTCCTGCACACTTGGCGTGTCACCACCATAAGAAATGCAAGTCAAGGGCGAGTTTACCTGAGGCCCGATACGTGTCAAGCAAAAGTCTATATTTTGGATTTATCGGCTGCCGTTCTACCATATCTTGTGCTGCTAGCATCGCTGCCAAGTGACTTGCCGTTCGGCGCTGAGGCGACCTGCAGAAGGCGAATTGCCAGCAGCCCGCCTGCTCATCCCGGCCGGGGCTGGTCCAAGGCCGGTCGACAGTCAGCAGGCGGGCTGCTCGGGCGGTTCGATGTCGAAATCGCGTATGGTGAGCAGGCTCGAGAAGGGAATACCGCGGTCGGAGAAGGTCTTGGCCCCGCCTTCCATCCGGTCGATGATGGCGATGACTCGGACAACCTCCAGCCCAAACGCCTCGGCTCGCTCGATGGCAGCAATCGACGATCCACCGGTCGTCACCACATCTTCCACGATAGCGACCTTTTCGCCGGGTTTGACCGGTCCTTCGATATACTGATTGGTGCCATGTCCCTTCGGCTGGCGACGAACCATGAATCCGGCAATTGGCATGTCGCGGAGTGCGGACATGGTCACCACCGCCGCGGTAATCGGATCGGCCCCGATCGCCATCCCGCCAATGGCGTCCGGCATACCGTCTTGGACCAGCAGATCGAGAATGCCGTCGGCGATCAGGGCGGCGCCGCGGGGATCGAGTGTCACTTGCTTGCCATCGAGGTAGTAGGAGGCTGTCTTGCCGGAAGTCAACGTAAATGTACCAAAGCGGAGGGCCTTCTGGCGAACCAGTGCGATGAGGGCTTCTTTGTCGTACACGGGCAGGATCCTTGATGACAAAACAACGGACGGTGTTTGTCCCACCTATACCATGCATGCGGCCAATACGGAAGGGCTCCCGGATACTGGCCTTGCGAGATTCCCGAAGTTTCGGATTCGGTGTGGCACTGCTTGGGATTGAATGGACTCTCCATTTGTGCAGAACGCACCACAATCACAAGCAGTGGGACGCGCCCAACATGAAGCAGGCTGGCTGCCGCGACGGGAAACGTCCCTTCACAGCTTTTCCGCCATCTCCAGCACGAGGCGCTCGGTTGTTTCCCAACCGATACAGGCGTCGGTGATCGACTGCCCGTAGACCAGTTCCGCCGCCGGCCTGGGAAAGGGCTGGCTGCCTTCGACGAGATTGCTTTCCAGCATGGCGCCAACGACCGCGTGAGAGCCGGAGGTTCGCTCGGCGACGATCTCTCGCAGAACGTCCGGTTGCCGGCAAGGATCCTTGCCGCTGTTGCCGTGACTGCAATCGACGAGGACAGACGGATGAAGCCCCGCCTTTTCCAAGAGTCGGATCGTCTGGGCCACGTCTTTGGGCGAGCAGTTCGGTCCGTTGTCGCCGCCGCGAAGTACGAGATGGCAATCGGGATTGCCGCGGGTTTCCACCGCCGAGGCCACGCCGTCGCCGCTGATACCCAGAAACGTCTGGGGCTGGCTGGCGGCTTTGATGGCATGAATTGCCGAAGTGACCGTGCCTTGCGTCCCGTTCTTGAAGGCCAGCGGCATGGACAGTCCGGAAGCCATTTGCCGGTGGGTCTGCGATTCCGTCGTGCGAGCGCCGATGGCCGACCAGCAGATCAGGTCCGCGATGTACTGCGGCGTGATGGGGTCTAGTAGTTCCGTGGCGGTAGGAACCCCCATGTCAATCACCGCCAGCAAAAGCCGCCGCGCGATCCGCAAACCTTCGGGGATGTCGTCGGATCCATCCAGGTGCGGGTCCATGATCAGCCCTTTCCATCCCAGCGATGTGCGGGGCTTTTCGAAATAACACCGCATCACGATAAAGATTTTTTCGCTCACCTGCTCGATCATACTGCGCAGTCGCGTGGCGTACTCCAAGCCGGCCTGGGTGTCGTGAATCGAACACGGCCCGACGATCAACAACAGCCGCGGGTCGTTGTGCCGCAGGATATCGCGGATCTGTGATCGGGAGTCGGCAACGAACTCCTCTTGCCGGTCTGTCCGCGGGATCTCGTGCAGCAGAAGCGCCGGGGCGGGCAGAGGGATGTTCGATGCGATATTCAGATCGGATACTTTTCTCATTCGCGTTCTTCCCCCGTCGCTGGTAACTCGTCGATTTCGGTATCCCTCTATTATTACCTCGGCAGGCAAGCAACCCACAAGAGTTCACCGCCGTGGGTGATCGATACTGTCCGGCGCGTCGGTGACTTGCTATCATGCCCGGTGGCTCAAGTAGATCCCGCTTGCCGAGCGGGATCGTGGGCAGCCAAGCGATTTGCCGGCGCAGAGGTTCTGCTCGGCAAGCAGAGACTACCGGAACCATGCCGCCCGAGCGAGAACCCGGGATTGGCCCGCAAAGGAGCGTTACCATGCGAAAAGCGAAGGCGGCGTTCGTCGGCTTTGGGGAAGTGAATACGCCTCGCGAGATCATCGAGAGGAAATGCGCCGAGGCGAGGCGGTTGTTGGAGGAGCAGGGGATCGAGACCATCGCCACCGAGCCGGTCAGCGACGACGCCGAAGGCCGCGACGTCGCCCGCGCGCAAGCCGAGTTGGCCGGCCGGGAGTTCGACTTCCTGATCGTCTGCCTGGCCGGCTGGATTCCGTCGCACGCGGTCATCGGCGTCGTCGATCCGTTCCGCCATAAGCCCATGCTCCTCTGGGGCCTTAGCGGTTGGACCGAGGGCGACCGCTTCGTGACCACCGCCGATCAGGCCGGCACGACCGCGCTGCGCAAGCCGATGGCCGATCTGGGATACCGATTCAAATACGTGGTCAACTACCTCGGCCGGCAACCCGACATGCGACAGATCCTCAGCTTTGCCCATGCCGCCCGCGCCGAGTCGCTTCTGCGGGGAGCGAGGATCGGCGAGATGGGCTACCGCGACATGCGGCTGTACGCGACGCTCCACGACGGGGTGTCGTTGCGGGCAAAGATCGGCCCGGAGGTCGAGGTTTTCGAGATGCTCGAAATGGTTCAGACGATCGAGAAGCTCGACCCTGCGGAAGTTACCCGCCTTGCCGATGCGGTCCGCGGGCGTTGGCAGTTCGTCAAGCCGCCCAAAGAAGGGACGGTGGAAAACGCGGTGAAACTGTACCTCGCCGTCAGCCGCAAGATCAAGGAGCGAGGCTACCAGGCGGTCTCGCTCATCGACGTCGACGGCGTCAAGAAACTCCTGGGATTCGCGCCTGCCGGCACGTTCATGCTGTTGCACGAAGAGGACGATGTCTGCACCATCCCGGAGAACGACACCCTCGGGGCAGTTACCCAATTGATCACCCGCTATCTGACCGGTCAGGCGGCCGCCTACATGGAGTTCTACGAGTTTCTCGAAAACGGCATGTTGATGGGAGTGCCCGACTACGTGCCGACCGAGATCGTCGACGGCCCGGTCACCGTCATGCCGACCGCCTTCGGAGAGTTCGGCGAGGGGCTGTTGAACGTCTCCAAAGTCAAGACCGGACGCATCACTCTCGCCCGCCTCACGCACACGGGCGACCGCTACGGGATGCACATCGCCACCGGCGAAGCACGCCGGCCGCGGAAATGGGAAGAAGCCGGCTGGGCGCCGCCCGCCCCGCAGTTGCCGAGCCTGGAGATCACCCTGGACGGGCCCATCGACGAATTCATTCAGAAGGTGCTCGGGCAGCACTACATTGTATCGTATGGAGATCACCGCGAAGCGATGGTCGACCTTTGCCGATTGCTCGGAGTCGAGATCGTCTGAACCATGCCCTATCTCCTCTCCCTCGACGCCGGAACGACCTCGCTCAAAGCCGTGCTCTTCGACACGGAGGGCCGCCAGGTCGCCTCGCATCTGGAAGAATACGAGCTGTTCAAGCCCTCGCCCGATATCGTCGAATTGGATCCGCAGGTCTACTGGCAGTCGGCCACGGCTTCCATCCGTGCGGTGATCGAGGCCAGTAGGGTCGCTGCCGGCGACATCGTGGCGATCGGCGTCACCAGCCAGGGGGAAACGCTCACCGTCGTCGACGGCCACGGCGAACCGCTGCGGCCGTCGATCGTCTGGCTGGATAATCGCAGTCGCGAGGAGGCCGAAGCGATGGACCGCGAGTTCAGCCCCAACGATGTCTATCGCGTCACCGGCCAGCCCGAAATGATTCCCACCTGGACGGCGACGCGGATCCTCTGGTTGCGCCGAAACGAGCCGGAAGTGTTCCGGCGGGCGCACAAGTACCTGATGGTGGAAGACTATCTGATCCATCGACTCACCGGCCGTTACGCCACGGATCGCGCCCTCTGTCCCTCGACGCTTTACTACGATCTGACGACGGGCCAGTGGTGGCCGGAAATGCTGGGGTATCTCGGCATTGACGAAGCGCAACTGCCCGCATTGAAGGACTCCGCTGAAATCGCCGGAGAAGTCAGCGAAGAGGCGGCCCGCCAGACCGGTTTGCGGCGGGGCACGGTGGTCACCACGGCGCCGATCGACCAGGTTGCCGGGGCCGTGGGCGCCGGCAACCTCGAGCCGGGCGTGATCACCGAGACCACCGGCGCCGCCTTGGCGATTTGCGCCACGCTCGATGAGCCGGCCTACGATCCTCAGCGCCGCATCGGACTGTACGCACACGCGGTTCGTGGCCGCTACGTCCTTCTGCCGTGGATCCCGACCGCCGGCATGGTTCTGCGGTGGTTCCGTGATGAATTGGGAGGCGGCATGGATTACAACCGGCTTGCCGAAGAGGCCCGTGCCGTCGCGGCGGGCTCAGACGGACTGATTGTCCTGCCGCACCTCAGCGGCGCCGGATCGCCCGAGCCGGATCCGCGGGTGAAAGGGGTCTTCTGGGGGCTGACGCTGGGACATCATCGCGGCCATTTCGTGCGGGCGATTATGGAGTCGATCGCCTACGTCCTTCGCAGCAACCTCCTGGCGTTGGAAGACCTGGGAATGGAGATTCGCGAGGTCCGTTCGCTGGGCGGCGCCGCCCGCAGCGACCTCTGGCTGCAGATCAAGGCCGATGTCTGCCGCAAGGATCTGCTGGTGATGGCCTGCGACGAGGCGGCGTCGCTGGGCGTGGCCATGCTCGCCTCGGTGGCGGCCGGCGTCCATGCCGATTTGGAGGCGGCCAAGCAAGCGATGGTCGCGGTTCGCACGCGCACCCCCTTTGATCCGTCGGCCGCGGCCGGGTACGATGCGTGCTATCGGCGTTACGCCGATCTCTATCGGCACATCAAAGGACTATTTGAGTGAGCACGAGCAAGCAGCCCGGCTGCTACCATCAGGCCAGACGATGGTGCAACCACCGACGGAAGGCGAACAGCCGGGCTGCTTTTTTCGCCTGTCGTTTAAGGACCGTATAGATCGTTTTGCAAGGAGTCTCGTATGAACACGGTGAATGTCGCTCTGATCGGCCAGGGATTCATGGGGCGTTCGCATTCCAACGCCTGGGGGCAGGTGGCGAAGTTCTTCAAGCCGCCGCTGAAGCCGATAATGCATACGGTTTTCGGCCAACCGGAAGAGAATCCGCGGGTATTTGCCGACAATTGGGGCTGGAAAAACGCATCGACCGATTGGGAAAGCCTCGTCCGCTCCCCGGACATCGGGCTGGTCGATGTCGTCACGCCCACCTACATGCACGCGCCGGTCGCGATGGCGGCGGTCAAGGCGGGAAAACATTGCGCGTGCGAGAAGCCGGTCGATGCCACCCTCCAAGGCGCCCGTGAGATGGCCGAAGCGGCCAAGGCGGCGGGCGTGAAGACGTTCGTCTGGTACAACTACCGTCGCGTCCCGGCCGTGGGGCTGGCCCACCGGTTGGTTCGAGACGGCGCCCTGGGCCAAATCCGGCACGTGCGGGCCACGTACCTGCAGGACTGGGCGGGCGAATCGACGCCGCTGATGTGGCGATTCACCAAAGAACTGTGCGGCTCCGGGGCCCACGGCGATTTGAACGCGCATATCGTCGACATGACCCGCTTCGTCACCGGCCAGGAGATCACCGAAGTGGTCGGCGCGGTGGCCGAGACGTTCATCAAACGCCGCAAGCTGTTGCGAGGCGTGGCGGCGGGGCAGATCACCGCCGGGCTGCAATCGTCCGACGAGGAAGGAGACGTCACCGTCGACGACACCCTTCTCTTCCTCGCCCGCTTCTCCGGCGGAGCCGTGGCCAGCTTCGAGGCCGCCCGGCAGGCCACCGGCAATCAGAATCGCAACACCTTTGAAATCAACGGCACGAAGGGGGCGTTGAAGTTCGACTTCGAGCGCATGAACGAGTTGGAGTTCTACGACGCCACGCGGCCTCGCGCCGTGCAGGGCTGGACGACGATCATGTGTACCCACGGTGGCGACCACCCCTACGTGGCCAACTGGTGGCCCGACGCCCACATTATCGGCTACGAGCACGGCTTTACGAACCAGGCTTTCGACGTCCTCAAAGTGATCGCCGGCGAGGAGCCGACGCTGCCGATTCCCGACTTCGCCGACGCGTATCAGACCCAGCGGGTGCTCGAGGCGGCCATGATCTCGGCTGAGGAAAGGCACGCCGTGAAGATCGCCGATGTGAAGTAGGACCGTGGCACACCAGCCCGGCTGCTTCCTCGCAGCCGGGCTGGTGGAAGCTTCCCTGGACGCGCCGTGCGAGTTGTCATCTCACGATCTTGAGCGGCGTAGCTCCTCGCGGAGACGGGCCAGTTCCGCTTCGGCGGCACGCCGCGCTTCGGCCTCAGCCTCCCGCCCCGCTTCCGCAACCCGCCTGGCCTCTTCCGAACGTTGCCAGGCCTCTTCGTCTGTCAGCAGACGTTCGCCGGTGTCCAGGCGACAAAGCACAAGATGCTGGTCTCGCACCTCCAGCCGCATCGCCAGTTGCTCGCTCACCAGCGATCCCTGCGGATCCGGTGCCACGGGTTCGTACTGCTCACCTGCCGCCCGATAGCCCTGCAGCGGCGGATCGAGGTAGTCCTGCGTCGGATCAAACAGGTAATACTCGGGCACCCGCAGTTGCCGGTAGAGATCCGGCTTCTTGGTCGCATCGGTCTTCTTGGTTTTCCGCGACGTGACCTCGATGATCACGTCCGGCACCTTCCGCTCCACCCACACCTTGTAGACCCGACGGGGATGCGGCTCGATCTGGTTGACCACGAAGACGTCGGGCACAACGAACTTTTTCGGGTTTCCCTGCTCGTAGTACAAGAGCAGGTTTCCGGAGACGTAGACCTTTCCCCCCGCGTAGAACCGTTGCAGCGAGTGAATCAGGCGGAACATTTCTTCGCGGTGTAGATCCGTTTCGCCCGTCGGTTTTCCGTCGGATTCGGGATAGTAGACTGACGTGAAAGGGATGACCGACATGCCTGCCACCTCATTGTCGCACGGACCGACGCACTGCCCGATCGGCAGAACCGATCCGATCGGCTATCTCTAGTATATCCGGGGAGTAGGGCCTCGCCAACCGCAAGAAGGCAGATTGTATTGAGAAGATCTTTTCGATCCCGAAGGCAATTTGCGAGCCCGGCAACTACATCGAGTATTGTGGGATTTTCATCGTTTCGCCGTCTTTCATCGCCGACAGGTGGGCGTAATAGCCGGGAACGGTCATATTCAGCGCGTCGATCACGTCGACGGCCGGTTTGCGGCCACGAAGAATGGCGTCGATGAAATCGTCGCCGAGGTAGCCGTGCGAGCCGCCGTGTCCGCCCGGCTGGACCCCCGGCGGCAAGGCGTATTTCTGGATCTGCAGGCCGCTGTCGATCGCCTCATCGTAACGCTTCTTGCCCGTGGCGTCGCCGACAAAGGTCTTGTTGAACCCGGCATACTCGCCCCGAATCCGGCCCGCTTCCAGGTATTCGCCCTGCGAAGAACAGATGATCATCCGCGAGAGCCCTCCCTCCGCCGTGCGGAACAGTCCAACTTCCGACCTGAAGACGTTGCCAATCGCGTTGGGGGTCCGCTTCGATTCGTCGAAGTGCGGAGTGCCCTGGCACGACACGTCTAGAAGAGGCCGATGAGTCACTCCCACATAGTAGGCCGTGGCGTGCGTCGGATACCACATCGGGCACCCTTTCTTTCGCCAGTCCTTGTAGGAGCCGATCGAGGGTGCGCCCAATGAGTGAGGATGGCAGTACTCCCCCTCGGAATAGACGATGCGGCCGAACACGCCGGCGGCAAAGAGCTTCTCCATCGCGTAGAGGTCGTCGTGAAAGCGGGATGTCTCGAACATCGCGTAGACCAGCCCGTTGTTCTTCTTGCAGCACGCAAGCAGAGCCTCGGCGTCTTCGATGTCGCCGCGGAAAGCCGGAACCGCCGTGGCGACGTGTTTGCCATGCTCCATGCAGAGGATGGCGTGCTTCGCATGGGCGGGAGCGTCGGTGGCGCAATAGATAGCCTCGATCGAATCGTCCTTGACCATCTCTTCCAGCGATGGGTAGGTCTTCTCGCATTTCGCCTGCCGGGCCATATCGGCACAGCGGTCTGGGAACAAATCGCTGACTGCAACCAGCTCGACGTTGGGATGATGCTGGAGATCAAAGGCCAGGCCGAATCGGCAGACTCCGTGGCCGACGATGCCCAGCCGGATCTTGCGGTCGCTGAAGGGCCTCCACTGCCTGGTCCGATCGTAGTCGGTCTTGGTCTGGTCGAATCCGGGAATCACCTCGGCCGCCGAAGCGGAATTCAGCAAGGAACTTCCCCCTGCAACAGCCGCGGCGGAAGCAGCCAGGAATGATCGGCGGGAAACGTTTGCCATGGTGGGATGCTCCTGTACAACAAGACCTGCGACCTGAATCCATCTTGTCGCATTCTCTGATGTGCGACGGGCGAATGCAAACCTGATCGGCACTAAAACAGGCAGTTTTGGTTTGAAGGAGTTGCCGTCGCTGCGAGAGTGCGAACAACGAGGCCTCGCCGCAAAGGCTACGAACTACCGGTATGAGATTTCCTCTAAACACCCGGCAAGACAGCCAGGCGCCGGGTCGGACAGATACGAAAACAGGTCCGCGCTGTTCAGGATAAACCGGATCTTCTTGTCGGTCTCGCGCTGTGCCTCGGGCAGTTCAGCGGTCTTCCAGGTGAGTACGTGCCGGACCGCATCGGCCGTGAACGGGAGGCAATCGTCGCGACTGAATCCCGGAATGACCCGGTTCTGTGTGTCGAGGAGTTCGGCGAGGACATACCCGCCCTATCACTCGCCGCGCAGCGAAGATAGCAACGGCGCCGACAGTACGGCACGGACGGCTGCCAGTCCGGCGACAAGCCCGACCGCGAGAACTGCCAGCAGCGTAGCCGCCATCGACATCCACGGTATCGAAGCGCTGCCGGAAACGATATGGGGCAGAAGCGCAACCAGCGCCGCCAGACCGCCGACCGCCAGGCCGCCGATCAACAGGGCGCCGTTCTCCAACAGAACCAGCCAGGCAAGCGTTCGGCGGCGAAAACCGGTAGCCCGCAGCAAGGCCAGTTCTCCGCGTCGCTCCAGCACGTTGCGGAGTTCCACCGCTGCCAGGCCCAGCGTTCCCAGCAGCAGCCCAAGCCCGCCGAGGCTCTGGAAGGTGGAGAGATAGGTGTTCTGCACCGCCAGAAACCGACCCAGCCGCCGGCCGGTCGTCTCCACTCGAACGCCGAAGTCTCCGAGCGTCTCGTTCAGAGCCGCCGTGATCTCATCGGTTTGCAGAGGATCGGTCTCGACCAGAAAGAAACGGTATCCGTTCGTGTCGGGAAAGAACCGCAGCAGTGCGGCTTCGCTGATGAGCAGATCGCCCTGGAAAATGCCGTTGTTGAGCAGCCCCACGACCACCAGGCGGATCGTTCCGCCATAACCGTCGCTCACGTCGAACGTTTCGCCCACCCCGTTCCAAAGTTGCAGGGCGTACATCGCCGTGTTTTTCTCGATGACGACCGGCACACGCGGCGGACCATTGGCGTCGGCAGGCAATTCTCTCTCCAGCAGTAGCCAGGGATTGGCGCGCTCGTCGGCCCTTTCCGCGCCGGAACTTGCCCAATCGAATCCGCCTCGTTCGATCATCGGCCGCGGCACGCCGAGGATGCGCGGTTGCTGCGGCCTGTAAAGGTTCAGGCAACTGGCGTCGTCCCCCGCTTTCACCCGCAACGGCACGATCCGGGCCGACTGCAGCAAGGCCGATTTTTCGTCCCCAATGCCCAGTTCCGCCCGCCCCGCGGCGGTGTTGAGATCCTGGTAGACCGACTGCGAAGTTTCCGCGACGAGAGCAAAACCGCCGTCGCCACTGGACCGTTGCGGCGCGCGGCCGAGCGGGTCGAGGTGAAAGGCGCCCATGGCGAGGATCAGAAAGCAGGCCGCCGCCACCAGTCCGATGCTCAGCGCGCTTCGTCCGGGGTGACGCGCCGCGTTGCGGACGGCCAAACGCGGTAGATTTCCGCGGCCCCTGGCCACGGCCGGCCCCGTTGCCCCGCTGCGCAATCGGGCCCAGACGAGCATCAGCAACGCCGCCAGAACCAGGCTGCCGGTCCCAAAGAACGCGCCCGCACGAGCATCCTCGCTCATCCAAACGGCCGCAAGGCCGATGCCGACCGCCACCAGCAGAACGAGCGCGGCCGACCACGTCCACCACCGCGAAGTTCTTGTTGCCAGTCCAGTCCCGACGCCGCCGCGGCTCGCCAGAAGAGTCGCGGCGGAAGCCTTGCGGGTCTGCCGCACCGCCCACAGAATCGTCCCGCCCGAAATCACGATTCCACTGACGTAGCCCAATGCCAGACTCAACGGGCTGACATAGAGATCGACGAACGGCACGACCACCGCTCCGACCCACCAGGTTTTCAGCCCGACAATCATCAAAGCCGCGTAACCGAGGCCCGCGATAACACCCAGCACACTGGCCAACGACGCCACGATCAAGCCTTCGCTCGCCAGACTGCCGGCCACCGACCGCGAGCGAAATCCCAGCGCTAGCAGAGTACCCACCTCCGCCGCTCGCTGATCGATCCCCAGGCGGAACAGGAGGGCGACCAGCAACATCGCCGCCAGAATGATAAAGAAGCTGAGCATGAGGAAGAGCACGTTGAACGGCGTCGCTCCGGCGGAGGCTTCCAGCCCTTGTCGTTTGACGGGCTGGAAGAGGAAACCGCCGACCGCGGCAGGGATCTCGAGCCGGTCGGCAAGCGCGGCCGCATCGAGCCCGTCGCCGGCCGCCACCTGCAACGAGGTTGTCCGGCCAAAACGGCTCTGCCAGAGCTTTCGGCCCGCGGCGAGCGACACGAAGGCTTTGGGCGTCGCGCGATGCTCTTCCCAGTACTTTTCGTCTTTGTCGCGTATCCTCGCGGCCTCGAACGGGAAGGGGGGATCCCACTGGGACATGGAGAGTTGATCGGTTACGCCGGGCACCTCCGGCGTCAGCCCCGGGTCGGCAGCCGCGCCCTTCAAGGCGGCAATCGCCGACACACGAAAACGACCGCTCTGCTCGCGCACGCGGCCGTCGTGGGTTTCCGGTTCAAACCACCGCATCGTCACGACGTCGCCGGGCCGAGCGCCAAGATCCTCGGCGGCCCATGCATTGAGCACGATTTCGCCGGATGCCGGAGTGACGATCGGGTCGCCCTGCGTCGCCGCAAATGGGCCGAACGGTGGCTTGGCGATCAAGTCGACGGCGGCGACCGTCGAGTAGGGGGTCGCGCGGCCCTGGAATTCGATCGCGTTGGCAAGGTAAGTGAAAACGGGCCGCACCAGGAAACCTCGCAACGACGCCTCGATCGCCTCGACGAGTCGCGGTTGAAGAATCAGTCGATCGCTGGTAATGTCGAAGTATCCGTGCGAAGATTTTTTCACGCGGATGCCATAATCGGCCGCACGCGGCCGAAGGAGTTCTTGGAGAAAACGATCCGCCTCGGGCGGCGGCGTGGTTGCGTCTCTTCCCGCGACAAGGATCGCGTCGGCCCGGCCCGGCTCGTCCAGACGGTTGGCGAGCCAGTCCAGCGAGACATAGGCGTTCAGGGGCGCCTGCTGGTTGGGCCGCAATGAAAAGCGGCCAAGCCCATCGGCCGGTATCACCGCTCGCACGATGACCGGCTGCGACTCGATCGTCTCGGACTTGCGGCCCAGCGAGCTTTCCGCCGGCACCGACACGGCCCGAGGCAGTCGCACGAGGATGCGATCGCCGACCGTGACGCCGAGGCTCGTTGCCAGCGGTTGGTTCAGCACCACCTCGCGCCCCCGGAGCGGCCCGGCCGCCCATTGACCCCCGAGATTCCAGAATCGCTCATCGCATCCCACCAGAGTGACCTCAGTTACCCGCCGTGCCGGCGTGCTGCGGGGGGGCTCGGCGCTGGCTGTAAGGAGGATCACCGGAACCGCGGCGGCAAACCGCTGGGAGAAAGCCGGCTGCGAGGCCAGCTCGTCGGCCAGTTCGGCGCGGAAGAAGCGGTCGGTGGCCAGGACATAGTCGACCGGCCCCAGACGGTCCAAAGTCAGGTGACGAAGGCTTCCCCGCATCGAATCGCCCACCAGCAGCGCGCCGGTGAGCACCGCGGTTCCGGCGATCACGCCGATCGCCACGGCCGCATGCATCCGGCGGTAGTGCAGAAGCGAAAGCAGTATCAGGCGTAGTCGGGTCATGCGGACGGAATATCAAAGCGATGGGTGCGTCTAAACCGAGACTGCTGAAAAAGGGGACTGGCTCTGCAACATCTTGTACCTGTTTTCAAGCCAAACCACGAAAAGTTGCCGTGCCTGTCCCCTTTTTCAGCAGTCTCAAACCAACGGTGTTGTCGGTGCAGTGAGCCGGCCCTGGTCCAGTTCCAGTTGCCGGCTCATCCGCATCGCAAGCCGGACACTGTGGGTGACCACCATCAGCATCATTTGCTCGGCCTGCTGCAGTTCCAGCAGCAGTTCTGCAATCCGATTGGCGGTGGTGCGATCGAGGTTTCCGGTCGGCTCATCGGCCAACAGCAGGGCGGGCTGGTTGATCAGCGCCCGGGCAATCGCGACACGCTGCCGTTCGCCCCCGGAAAGCTCGGCCGGCCGATGGTCCAACCGGTCGCTCAGCCCAACACGGTGCAACAAGTCCTTGGCGCGTTGGATGTCTTCGGCGCGCGTCGCGCCCGAGGCGACCGTAGGAATTAACGCGTTTTCCAGCACCGAGCACTGCGGCAGCAGGTGATGGTCCTGAAAAACGAAGCCAATCTTCTGATTGCGGAATCGCGCCAGTGCCGACTCGTCCATCTCGCCCGGATTCTCGCCACCGAGCGAAATATGCCCCGAAGAAGGCGGCTCCAAGGTACCGATGATGTGCAGCAGGGTGCTCTTTCCCGAACCGCTCGGGCCGACCACGGCAACGGCGTCGCCGCGATCGAGTTCCAGAGAGACCGCGTGGAGGACGCAAA
This sequence comes from Rhodopirellula sp., assembly GCA_012728855.1. Lineage (GTDB taxonomy): Bacteria > Planctomycetota > Planctomycetia > Pirellulales > Thermoguttaceae > JABWBD01. The sequence goes on from JAAYEH010000059.1 coordinate 47,565, forward strand.
GCGGCTGGCCTCGCGTGGGATATTCTTTCGAAACGCAGTCGACCAGAAGCTCCGGCATGGTTCCTTACTCAAAACTGTAGACGGAGTTGAAAAGCCTGCAATGGGGAAAAGTACAAATTCTACATCTTTGTCAGAAAGAACCATATACCAGGGGGCAGGCACCGAGCGGCAGGCATTTCCTCGGCAGTTCCAGGCCAAAACCACGCTCGGAGCCAGTTCCCTTTTCAACTCCGCTTACAGTTTGAGTTCAAAAAAACCGCCGGCCGCGGAATTCCACGGCCGGCGGGCTGATCAAGAGGAATTTGAAAGAGAGGTGACCATCCGTCGTCGGCAAACTGTGTACCGACCGGTTGCTCCTCCCCTTGGGCTTAGTACATATCGTGCCCACCGCCATGACCGGCGGCGGCCTTCTCTTCCTTCGGCTTCTCGGCGACGATGGCATCGCTGGTCAACAGCAACGTGGCCACGCTCGAGGCGTTCTGTAGCGCGGTGCGAGTGACCTTGGTGGGGTCGATCACGCCGGCGGCGACCATGTCCTCGTAGACGCCGGTTGCGGCATTGTAGCCGTTGTTGCCTTTGGCCTCGGAGACCTTCTCGCAGACGATGCCGCCGTCCTGGCCGGCGTTGGCGGCAATCTGGGTCAACGGTGCGCGGCAGGCGCGGAGGATGATCTTGTAGCCCACCTCTTCATCGGTGCCGAGACCTTGAGGCTTGACCGATGTCGAAGCTCGCAAGAGAGCTACGCCGCCGCCCGGAAGGATGCCTTCTTCCACCGCCGCGCGGGTGGCGTGCAGGGCATCTTCCACGCGGGCCTTCTTCTCCTTCATTTCGCTTTCGGTAGCAGCGCCGACGTTGATCTTGGCCACACCGCCAGCAAGTTTGGCCAGCCGCTCTTCCAGCTTCTCGCGGTCGTAATCGCTGGTGGTGTTCTCGATCTCGCGGCGCAACTGCTCGATGCGACCCTTGATTTCCTCGCTGCGGCCGGCGCCCTCGATGATCGTCGTATTGTCCTTGTCGACGACGATACGTTTGGCGCGGCCGAGATCGGCAATCGTAACATTTTCGAGCTTCTTGCCGAGACTCTCAAACAGGGCCTGCCCGCCGGTCAGGATGGCGACGTCCTCGAGCATGGCCTTGCGGCGGTCGCCGTATCCCGGCGCCTTGACGGCGCAGCACTTGAAGGTGCCGCGAAGCTTGTTGATCACCAGCGTGGCCAAGGCCTCGCCGTCGATGTCCTCGGCCACGATCATCAGCGGTTTGCCGGCTTGGACCACTGCCTCCAGAACCGGTACCAACTCTTTGATGTTGGAGAGCTTCTTCTCGTGGATTAGAACGTAGGCGTCTTCCAGAACCGCTTCCATCTTCTGAGGATCGGTAACGAAATACGGCGAGAGGTAACCGCGGTCGAACTGCATGCCTTCGACCCATTCCACCTCGGTGGCAAGGCTCTTGCCCTCGTCGACCGTAATCACACCGTCTTTGCCGACCTTTTCCATCGCCTCGGCGAGGAGGTTTCCGATTTCCTCGTCGTTGTTGGCGGCGACGCTGGCCACCTGAGCCATCTCTTTCTTGGTCTTGATGGCGATCGACATTTTCTTAAGCCGCTCGGTAATGTCGGCGACGGCCTTTTCCATGCCGCTCTTGAGTTGGATGGGGTTCACGCCCGAGACGACCGCTCGCAGCCCCTCATTGAAGACTGCCTCGGCGAGAATCGTCGCCGTGGTGGTGCCGTCACCGGCCACATCGCTGGTCTTCGAGGCGACTTCCCGGACCATCCGGGCGCCCATATTCTCGTACACGTCCTCCAAGTCGACCTCTTTGGCCACCGTCACGCCGTCCTTGGTGACCGTGGGAGAACCGAAGCTCTTCTGCAGAATCACATTCCGTCCGCGCGGGCCCAGGGTGACCTTGACCGCCTGAGCCAGTTTGGAAACGCCCCGACGCAAGGCATCGCGGGCTTCCTGATCGAAAGCAATCATCTTGGCCATTGGTTATCATCTCCTTCGTCAGATAGGGCGAGCCGGAAGGCCGCCACTGGTTTGGTTCATTCTTCGGTCTTACCGGCCCGACCGGGCCTGCGGCTCACTCGATCACCGCCAGAATATCCTCCTCACGCATCAGCAACAGCTCGCGCTCGCCCACTTTGAACTGTTCGCCCGCATACGAGCTGAACAGCACGCGCTCTCCGACCTTCACCTGGAACTCGGCACGGGAACCGTCTTCCAGCAGCCGCCCATTGCCGAGCGAGACAATCGTCCCGCGAGCGGGCTTGTCCTTGGCGGTGTCGGGCAGCACGATGCCGCCGCTGGTGACTTCCTCTGCCGCCTCGCGCTCGACCACGACGCGGTCGCCCAACGGCTGAAGTTTGAATTCGCCTGCGGCGATTTTCTTCTTTTCTTGAGTTGCGGTCTTCTTCGCCATTGCTTGCTCGCCTCCGAAGTTTTGAAAATCGAAAATCCGTGGAAAGACGGCCCGGTTCGCTTTCCGGGCCATCGGGCAAATCGGCTGCCAAATCCGCGCACCCGGTGCGCTTGGCGACGGGAAACGCAATCGGCGCGCCAATTGCCTCCAGTACTGCGCAACATTTTGTAGAAAAAGGAGTTATGCTGGTGCTTGGATGGCGTGTCCTGGTTCTCGACCGCCACGCTGGCAGCGCCAAAGCGGCGACGGGACATTTGGCTGCCGAATTGGCAGTTCGCCATCCGACTCAGCGATCCCCTGAGCCCGACTCAACAGACCGCCATCTTGCGACCCACCTGTCGGTTTTACCGACACCAATGGCGAAAAAAACGACGCCTTGGGAACGTCCCTTTCCGGTAGCATCGGCATAAACTCTTGTAAGAAAGCAGTTTAAGTAAACCGCTGGTCGTCCGCACGGCGCGGCGCGCGAAGTGCTAAAGGTCTCTCGCCAGGATACGGAAGACAACACGGCGGTTCGTTGATGGAGAACTTGATGAGTCCCAGGGTTTCCCGCTTTTCTCGCGCCTTTACTCTGGTGGAATTGCTGGTGGTCATCGCGATCATCGGAATTCTCATTGCCCTGCTCCTGCCCGCCGTCCAGTCAGCCCGCGAGGCGGCGCGGCGGTCTCAGTGCAAGAACAATCTCAAGCAGATCGGGTTGGCCTTGCACCAGTACCTCGACAGCAACCGCTGTTTTCCGCCCAGTTTTTGTATCACGCCGGGCGTCGCGTTGAGCGGAAACAACGGTTCGTGGTCGATCCACGGCCGCCTTCTACCGTTCCTGGAGCAGGCCAGTGCTTACGAGCAGGTGCGGTTGGACATTGCCTGGGATGCGCAGTTGGCCGGCGGTATCCCGACGATGCGGATCCCGATCTATCTCTGTCCCAGTGAAATCAATGATACCGTGCGAACGAAATCGGGGGCGCCCTACGTCTATCCGCAGAATTACGGGTTCAACTTCGGGTCGTGGCTGGTCTACGACCCGGCGGCGAACCGAGGAGGCGACGGAGCCTTCTTTGTCAACAGCCGCACGCGCGACGCCGACTTCCGCGACGGCCTGAGCAACACCATGGCCGCGGCGGAAGTGAGAGCGTTCACATCCTACGTTCGCAACACGAACGACCCCGGCCCATCGCCTCCCTCCACGCCCGCGGCACTGGTGGCGATGTTCAGCGGCGGAGACCACAAACTTGGCCCGGCCACCAATGACAATACCGGGCACACGGAATGGCCCGACGGCCGCGTACACCACAGCGGCGTCACCACGGTGTTCACGCCGAATACTGAAGTCCCCTACCTCTATGCGGGCGCTACGTACGACATCGACTACAATTCCGTGCAGGAAGGCCGGAGTACCAGCCAGCCGACCTACGCCGCCATTACCGCCCGCGGCTACCACCCCGGTATCGTCAATGCGCTGTTGATGGACGGTTCCGTGCGGTCCGTCTCGGATACGGTGGAGTTGGGCGTTTGGCGCGGACTGGGCACACGCCAGGGCGGAGAGGTGATTTCCGCCGCTGCCATGCCATAGCATCGGCACTAGGACGACTGTCGCAACCAGGAAGGGGTCGGGAGTCTTTTTCCGTATCGGCCGCGGACCACGTTGGATATGCAAAGCGGCGGTGAGGCCGATACGGAAAAAGACTCCCGACCCCGTTGCGCTCCATACCCCCGATGAGTGTGCGACAGCCGTTTCTTCGTCGATCCTTACACATTGCAGTTCTCTTGCCAAGAATCGGCTATGTCGGCGACAATGAAGGGCTGTCTCTACGCTGCCCTTGCTCGCTTCTCTCGCCCGCCTCGCCACCGACATGAATGATTCGATCCACGTCATAGCCTGCGGCGTGCTTGCCGTCGATCTCGAACCGATCGCCCGCCGGCTTGGCCTTCGGCTCACCACCGCTTTCCTGCCCGGCGGACTCCACGACCGCCCGCACGAACTGCGGCGCAGATTGCAGGAAGCGATTGACGAGGCGTCGGCCCTGGGCCGCGGTGAACGGATCGTCATCGGCTACGGCGTCTGCGGAATGGGAAGCGTCGGGATTCATGCCCGCAGCGTTCCCCTGGTGATCCCCCGCGTGAACGATTGCATCGCGCTGTTCCTTGGTTCCGACGCGGCCTACCGGGACCAGTTCGCCCGTTACCCCGGCACCTATTACATTTCCGCCGGCTGGGTCGAAGGGAAAGCCCAGCCACAGTCCGGCGAGGGCAAAATTCACTGCGGTCCCGACTGCTACACGCTGGCCCAACTCGTCGCCGCTTACGGCGAGGAAAACGCCGAAGCGATTCGCCGCTTCCTCACAAGCTGGCAGCGCAACTACCAGCGGGCGGCCTTCATCGACACCGGCGCCGAGGGAAAGAGCCGTTACGCCGAGATCGCCCGTGCGATGGCCGATGCCTTCGGATGGCAATACGAAGACATTCCCGGGTCGCGCCAACTCTTGGAGAAGCTCCTTGTCGCCCATCATTCGACCGCGGAAATCTTGTTCGTGCCGCCGCACCACGTGACCGCCTACGACGCCCTCTCCAAGTCGCTGAAGGCGGCGCCGGTCTGGGAGGCCGAAGAGACCGCCGCCGGACGCGACCACACGCTTGTTTTCGATGAGACTTTAGCGGATCAAGACCGAGGCGAACCCGTTCGGCTGGGCCTGGGGATCGACGCGGGCGGCACGTACACCGACGCCGTCCTCTACGATTTTGCCGGGGATGCGGTGCTTGAAAAGGCGAAAGCGCCGACGACGAAGTGGGATTTCACCATCGGCATCCAAGAAACCCTCGACCAGTTCGATCCCGGCCGCTTCGCGGAAGTCGATCTGGTGACCATCTCCACGACTCTCGCCACTAATGCCATCGTCGAAAGTCGCGGCCAGAAGGTGGGGCTGTTGATCTTCCCTCCCTACGGGCTGTGGCAGCCGTCGCACATTGCCTACCGGCCGGTCGCCGTACTCGATGGGAAACTGGAGATCGACGGCCACGAGATCGCGCCCATCAATCCCGGCCAGATCCGCCGCGTGGCGGCCGAGATGCTCCAGCGGCAGGAGGTGGGAGCGTTTGCCGTCGCCGGCTATGCCAGCCATGCCAATCCGGCCCACGAGTTGGCAGCCAAGGCGATTCTCATCGAGGAGACGGGCCTGCACGTCACCTGCGGCCATGAGGTTTCCGAGGGATTGAACTACCGGGTTCGGGCGGTCACCGCGGCCCTCAACGCCAGCATCATCCCCTGCTTGCAGTCGTTTCTCGCTGACGTGGAGGTTTCGCTCCACCATCGAGGAGTCGCCGCCCCGGTTATGGTGGTCAAGAGCGACGGTTCGTTGATGAGCCTGGCGGTGGCGCGAGACCGTCCGATTGAAACCATTCTCTCCGGTCCGGCAGCCAGTGTGGCGGGAGCGTGCCACCTGGCTCGGCTGCCGGATGCCGTGGTGGTCGATATGGGCGGCACCACGACCGACACGGCGACGATCCGCGGTGGCCACGTGGCGACCTGCGAGCAGGGGGCGACCGTCGGCGGATGGCGCACCCATGTCCGGGCTCTCGATATGCGGACGCTCGGCTTGGGCGGCGACAGCCTCATTGCCGTAGACAAGGGCGAACCGACCATTGGTCCGCGACGAGTCGTTCCCGTCTCATGGCTCTACCGCGGCGGTGACGCGCTGGCGGCACTCGACTGGCTGGAAGAGCACCTCGACCGCTTTCGCGGCTCGACGCGGCCGATGGAGCTATTATCGCTCAACGGTCGCGCGCGGCACGCCGGCTGCACGCCCGAACAGTCGCGAATCCTGGACTTGCTTGCCGAGCGACCGCATAGCCTGGAAGAATTGGCGGTGCGTTTGCGGGCACGCCGCTGGGAATTCGTCGAGGTACACCGCCTGGAAAGCCAACACACGGTCGAACGGTCAGGCCTCACGCCGACCGACGTGCTTCACGCGGCCGGCCGCATTTCTCTTTGGAACGCGCAGGCTTCCCGGCGTTTGTGCGTCATGTTTTGTCGGCTATTGGGCATGTCGCCGGAAGCTTTTTCCGACTGGATCTCCCGCCGCGTCATTCGCCGTCTGGCGGCCGAACTACTGAAGATGCAATTCGCGAGCAAGCCGGCTTTGAGTGACTTGGAAGACTCGCCGGCCGCGGCGGCGATCCTCGACAATTGGCTGGAAGGCGGCACCGCTGACGTGCATATTCGCGTTGGTTTGAAGCACCCGGTGATTGGCATCGGCGCCCCGGTTCACCTCTTCCTCCCCGAAGCCGCCGCCCTCTTGGAAACCGAGGCCGTCATTCCTCCCGACGCCGACGTGGCCAATGCCATCGGGGCAATCACCAGTTGCGTTTCCGTGAGGAGGCACGTGGAGATATCGCCGGGCGACAACGGCCGCTATGTCCTCGCCGGTTTGCCGGACGTGCCGTGGTTCGCCGATTTTCAGGAGGCGAGCCGCTTCGCCATCGACGGGCTCACCCGCCTTGTCCGGCAGTCGGCCCGCGAGGCAGGCACGAGCGAATCGCGCGTCGAAATACGCATCCACGATCGGGTTGCGCCGACCGCGATGGGCAGCCCGGTGTTCATCGGCCGCGTGCTCCGGGCTCGGCTTTCCGGACGCCCGGATGTGTCGCGGCTGGGCGAGAGTAGCAGGTGATGACTTTGACCTTCAGCGAGGCGGGCGGTTCGTGTATTCGACCAACCGGGCCAGTAGCGAGGCAGCGGCGCCGTTATCGATCGATTCGGATGCCATCCGCGCCCCTTCGCCGAGCGACTCCGCGCGGCGAGCAGTCCATAATGCCGCCGCTGCATTCATCACCACGATATCTCGCGCTGCGCCGGGTTGACCATTAAGCACTCCGCGAATAATGGCGGCGCTCTGCTGCGGCCCTTCCGCTCTCAAACCATCGCACCCTTGCGGCTGGAAACCGAAATCCGCCGGTGTCCACTGAAACTGGCGGAGTCCGGCTCCAATCACTTCCGTCACGTACGTGGCGCCGCTGAGGGTAACCTCATCCAAGCCGTCACTGCCGTGAACGACAACGACTCGGTGGGTTGGCAGCAGGGCCAACGCTTCCGACAGAAGCACTTGTAAGCGGGGCTGGCCCACTCCGAGCAATTGGAACGGCGCCGAAGCGGGATTGACCAACGGGCCGAGAATGTTGAAGATCGTCGGCATCGCCAGCTTCTGCCGGACCGGTGCGACATATTTCATCGCCTTGTGGAGAAACGGAGCGAAACAGAAGCAGATCCCAAGGGTATCGATGCACTCCTCCACTCGCTGGGCATCGACTTCGACGTTCACTCCCAGAGCGGTCAGCACGTCGGCTGAACCGGTCCTGCTGCTATAGCGGCGACTGCCGTGCTTCGCTACCGGAAGCCCTGCCGCCGCCGTCACCAAAGCCGCCGCCGTGCTGATGTTGAACGTGCCCGACCGATCGCCTCCCGTGCCGACCACGTCGATCACCTTCGTGTGCCTGGTCCGGATCCTCGTCATTTTTTCGCGCATCACAACCGCGGCACCCGCCACTTCCGCGACCGTCTCTCCCTTAGTGTGTAAGGCGACGAGAAAGCGGGAGATCTCGTCTTCCGTACACTTCCCTTCCATGATCGACTCAACGGCTGCCGACATTTGGCCCATCGACAAATCCTGCCCGGCCTCCGCGAGATGCACAGCGGTTTCAATCATGATGATGTTGCTCAGGGATCCTGCAGATCTGGCTACCACGTTGTTCCGAGTCTACCCGGAACAAGGCCGGGAGGATAGCGTTCGCATCGGGCGGGAGTGGGGGATTCCTCTTGTCCGACGCATCCACGGACCCTACAATCGCGCGGCAGCGGAAACTCCCACGCGACTTTGAGATACGAGCAGTGGCATGGCCAAAAAGGTTATCCTTGACGTGGATCCGGGACTGGACGATGCGGTCGCACTCTGCATTGCCCTGTTTGACCCGCGACTAGAGGTGGTGGCCGTTACCGCCGTGGGCGGAAACGTCCCCCCTCATCTGGCGACGAGAAATGTCCAAGCGATCATCGAGCAGTTGGATCCGCCGCGATGGCCTCGCATTGGCGCCGCTTCGCCTCCGGATCACGGTCTGCCAGTGGATGGTCGTTTCATGCATGGGATCGACGGCCTGGGAGGCTGCAATTTTGAAGTTGCCGAACTCCGCACGCCGCACCCCTCCGAAAAGTTAATCTGCGACGAAGTCCGCGCCGCGCCGGAATCGGTGACTCTCGTGGCGCTCGGACCGCTCACGAATGTGGCAAGAGCGTTTCAGCGCGACCCGGAACTGCCCTATCTGGTCAACCGTGTGATCATGATGGGCGGAACGGTTTCCGGACCGGGAAATATCACTCCGGCGGCGGAATTCAATGTCTTCTGTGATCCCGAGTCTGCCAGAACGGTCTTTCGTTCCGCTTCGACAAAGACACTCGTTCCTCTCGATGTGACCAATCGCATCCTGCTCTCGTTTGATCTGTTGAATCAACTTCCCGATGAGTCGCAACGGGTCGGTGCGTTCTTGCGAAAAGTCCTCCCCCCCGCGTTTCGTGCGTATCATCAGGAAGTTGGAATCGAGGGCATTCACTTGCACGATACGGTCGCGTTGACCTCGCTGCTCGAACCGGACTTGTTCGACAGCAAAGAGATGGCGGGGGACGTCGAGACAACGGGAGACTTGACGAGGGGCGCCACGGTTTTCGACCGCCGCCGCAGGCCCGCCTGGCGACAGAACATGGAAGTGGCCTTCGACATCGATGCGCCGCGAGTCATCGAGTCCATCATTCGCAATCTAAACGCTGCCGGCGAATGTCAGCGGTAGAGGACGTGCTCCACCAGTTTGCGACCGGCTCGATTGCGTCCGACGCAGGCTTTGCCGTCCGGATCAGAAATCCACGCGGTTGCCCACGCGCACCTTGACAACCTTCGTCTGCCGCTCCCGGAAGACGAGCAATGAGACTTCCTTGCCGACCTCCGTCAGATTGACGAGATTCACCAGGTGCGCGTCGTCCTCGACCGAAATGCTGTTGAACTGGAGGATTACGTCGCCTCGGCGGAGATCCGCAGTGGCTGCGGGCGAATTCTCCGTCAGATCGATGATCCGCGCACCAAGCGGCCGCGGGAGCCCCAGTTCGGCGGCCATAGCCGGCCCGAAGTCACGATCGAGCGTCACGCCTAGAAAGGCGCGGGTGACTTTGCCTTGGTCAATCAACTGCTTCGCGACCGCCATGAACATATTGATTGGAATCGAGAAACCGATCCCTTCGCTTCCTCCTGAATTGCTGGCAATCGCCGTATTGATTCCAATCACCTCGCCCCGAAGATTGATCAGCGGTCCCCCGCTATTGCCGGGATTAATGGCTGCGTCGGTCTGAAGGAAGTCCTGCAGCCGGACGCCGGAATCGCCCAACTCCAGGTCGCGACGGCCTTTGGCGCTGATGATCCCGTAGGTCACCGAGTGACTCAGCCCGAACGGGCTTCCCACCGCGAGGACGAAATCGCCGATTTCCATTTCGTCGCTATCGCCGACCGGAGCGGCGACCAGGTCGGGTGCGGAAACAACCAAAACACCGGTGTCGGTCTCCGGATCCACGAGAGTCCGTTGCGGGCGGATCTGCCGGCCGTCGGCGAGCGTGATGCGGATCCCGGATGCCTCGGCCCCGTCGATAACGTGACGGTTCGTCAAGATATAGAGATTGGCGCCCACCTCGACAATAACCCCTGAACCGGCTTCCTCGATGCGTTGCCGGCTCGAACCGAACTGCGGTGCAACGCGGGGAGCTACATCGGCTTCGATGTGGACAACCGTTGGACCCACGAGTTTCGCTACCGTCTTGACGACGTTCGTCTGCGTCTTGAGAATCTCCGCCTCACTCCGCAACTGCCGGTAGAGTTCTTCTCGCTTCTCCGGTGGCAGAATCCCCGCACGGCCCAAGGCCGCCGGGGTGACGGATTGAGCCAGGCAGTCGCCGCTCCCCGAACTGGCAAACAGCAGGGCGGCCGCTAGACCCACGCCGAGCGGCCACGCTCCCTGTCCACCGCGGAACGGACTCTGTCGTCGGAGATATTCTAACATTGCAGGCAGACTCCTCCGGGAACCAATGACGGCAATCCTCAGCAGTCTACCCACGTTGCGGGTGGAAATCAACGGAATCAGGAAACATCGAGTTCGATGTCGCTGATCGTAAGATCGATGTCGTTCGAACCGTTGTCGAGCAGCCTGCTCCAATCCACGTCTCCACGCGACGAGGAGCCCTCGCGTTCCGCTTCCCGCTGACACTTGATACACAGCGTCGCGTAAGGAAGAGCGTTCAGCCTCGCCATAGGAATGCTGATGCCACACCCCTCGCAGGCGCCGTACTCGCCTTGCCGCATCCGTTCCAAGGCGACTTCGATGCGGGCCAATTCGCGGCTTTCCACCTCCGCGAGTTGGCTGCTGATCTCGTCCTGGACTGAATCCAAGGCGGCGTCGATCAGGTCGCCGGAACTCTGGGCGCGCAGTTCCTTCAATAAACTGAGGTCGCCGGCCAGGGCCTTCCGCAGCGCGTCGCGCCGCTTGATCAGCACCTGGTGCATGTTCGTAATCGCGTCTTTACGGCTCATAGGGTTTCACCTCGGAGTCCGATCCTAGCTTCATTAAAGGACTTGCGCCAAAAATGAGCCAGTCGCGAACTACCTCTTCTCTGCCTGATTCCTTCGATGGGTTCCCAGGTGACCGCCGGTACGCCCCGGCAGCAACCTAACTATAGTACGAATGTGGTCGGAGGGGGGCAGAAAATTCAAAAAAACTTTGCTTTCCCCTCCAACGGCGCGAATTCCGTAACCGATTCAACACCGGCGACGGGCCAGGGTGCCGTTCTACGGAACATTTCTTCTGCGGTTCCCCACGCCCCACTGCAAAACCGGACACTTCCGCCACCACCGGGCGTGCCTGCGACCGACTTCCTGCCAGGACGTCGGCCCCGTAGATCGCTTTCGGATAATCGACAAAACCGGCACAGATATACAGCCGTTTTTTCCATCTTCCCCATTGGACTGGCAGCGATGCGCTTACCACGTTGCCCCCTCCTCAATCGCAAAGTAAATCCCTCAGTGGCGCAATCCGCAAAGCGAATGTCTCCGGATGAGCCCGAACAGCAATACGAAACCAAGACCGACGAGAGATCCAATGGTCAGTTCCGTTGCCAACCTATTAGATACCGCCAGCGACGATTTGGTTCTTCGAATTTGTGGAAGTTCTCGCAATGGTCAGGTGGTGCGTATCCGGGCCGGAAAGTGTACTATTGGATCTAGCCCGCAATGCACCCTCCGTATCCGCTCAAGAGGGGTAATGCCGCTACATTGCCTCCTCATTCGCGGTACCAGACGGACCGTGATTCGTCGCTGGGCGCCTGATACGCTGCTGAACGGTAAAGCGTTCACGGATTCTGAACTTTTGCCTGGGGATCGCCTGAGCGTTGGCCAGCTTGAACTCGAAGTGTTGCCGACAGCCCGCGGCCGAATTGCCGCGCCCTCGGAAGGAGGCGATTCCGGTTGTGCCGAGTTCAATAGCGAGGCAACGCAGGCTCTCGACACGCAAGAGTCGGCAATCGCCGAACTTGAATCTCGGCGGCAGGAATTGGACAGCCGGTCGCAATATGTGCAGCAGCAATACGAGGAGATTGAGCGCATCCAGGGAGAAATTGCCGAACAGCGTCGGCGATTCCAAGAAGAGCTATCGAAGTTCGAACGGCGCTGCGAGGCGCTCGACGACGAGCAGCAGCGGCGTCTGGAAGAACATCATCGCGCGGCGAAGGAACTCGATCGGCAAGCCGAGACGCTCAACCGCGAGAGGAACGAGTTGGAGTCTGCCCGTGCGGCCTTGGAAGAAAACCGCCAGGCCTGGCTACGTGACCGAGAGGAAGCCGGAGCGGCGTTTTCGGAATCGGAACAGCAACGATTGGAAGAGCATCGCCGCGCGGCGGCGGGACTCGACCGGCAAGCCGAGACGCTCAACCGCGAGAGGAACGAGTTGGAGTCTGCCCGTGCGGCCTTGGAAGAAAACCGCCAGGCCTGGCTACGTGAGCGAGAGGAAGCCGAAGCGGCGTTTTCGGAATCCGAACAGCAACGCGTGGAAGAGCATCGCCGCGCGGCGGCGGAACTCGATCGGCAAGCCGAGACGCTCAACCGCGAGAGGAACGAGTTGGAGTCTGCCCGTGCGGCCTTGGAAGAAAACCGCCAGGCTTGGCTACGTGAGCGAGAGGAAGCCGAAGCGGCGTTTTCGGAATCGGAACAGCAACGCGTGGAAGAACATCGCCGCGCGGCGGAGGATCTCGAGCGGCAAGTCGAGACTCTCAACCGCGAGCGGGACGTGTTGGAGTCTGCCCGTGCGGCCCTGGAGGAAAGCCGCCAGGCCTGGCGGCGTGAGCGAGAGGAAGCCGAAGCGGCGTTTTCGGAATCGGAACAGCAACGCGTGGAGGAGCATCGCCGCGCGGAAGAGGATCTCGACGTCGGCGGCGTTCCCTGGGAAACGCGGATTCCCGACGAAGTCGAGTTCGAATCGGTTTCCGGCAATTCGCCGCTGAGCAGCCTGGAAGTATTTCGCCGCATGGGAACCGTGCCGGACTTCGCCGAAACGGACGAAGAGCCCGTTTTGGCCGAGCCGATCATCCGCAAGTCGAGCCCTCCGCCAATCGCCCATTTCGAGGAAGAGGATTCCGTCGACTCCTACATGGCACAACTGCTGGCACGATCCCGCCAATCAAATGCCGACAGGGGCCCGATGGTGCCCAAGGGGGTCCGGGAATCAGTCCGCCAAAGCTCTGCCGCTCCCATCCAACCCACGCTCTCTCAAGAGGCTCCCGGGGCGGATCGCCCCGATACGCCTCAGCCCAAGGAGTTCTCTCCTCGGACCGTTGCTCCGGAGAAGCACCTGGACTTCGCGGCGATGCGGGATCTGGCCAATTTCTCCGCCCAAACTGCAATCCACCACCATGCGCGACGTAAGATCGACAGCGCCACCCGCACCAAGTTGTTTCTCACTGCGGCGGCACTGATGTTGAGCGGCGGGCTGCTCTGGGCCTACTGGGCCCGCGCCGCGGGAGACGCGACGCTGTATGGCGCGCTAGCGAGCTTGTCGATTGCTCTGGTATGGGGAGCGCAATACGCGATATTGACCGGGCGCCGGTTGCTCGGCCGGGCCAAACATCCCCAGTGGGAATCCAGCGAAGGCACCGTGACGATCGCGCCCCTTGCGCAAGCTTTGAACCTCGCGGACGCAGCCACAGAGGACGATCTGCTCCATTCGCGGGCCTGATCAGAACCCTCGTGCCGCCTTGATGTCGTCGAAATCTCGAATGTGGTAATCGATACCTACGTAGTCCAAAACCCGGCACAAGGACCGCAGCGCGACGCCCATTCCATCCGGGCCGCTGAATCCGCCGAACTGGCCACCCCCCTTGAGATGCGGCTCGAGATCCAAGAACACGCCGGGAATGCCGCGGCGGCGAAGCTTGCGCTCCATTTGCGGCAAGAAACGAGCCAGCTCGCGGAGTAGCGTCTCGTGGGCACTGTCCCCTTTATCGCTCGGGACAAAGTTAGCAAGCATGTCCTCGTCGACGTGGCCGCCCTTGGCAACCGGCTTAGGGTTGTGGTAATCCTTGATGTGGACCCAGCCCAGCCCCGGCTTCATGAGCTGAAACTGCTCGAGCAGTTCACCGGCCGTAAAGCCCTGCACGATGATATTGGCGGCATCGAAAATCAGCACCATCGCCGGATGGTTCACTTGCCGGTAGATTTCTGCCAGCAAATAGCCGTTCTCGCCGACCAGGTTCGGCTCGACTTCCACGCCGTAAGTCAGGTCGGAACGATGGCACAGCTCCGCGATTTGGCCGAGTTGCTCCACGGCCTGTGGGATATGTTCTTTCGGGTCGGTTCCTTTGGGGTGGTAGAAAGAGAATCCCCGGATCAACTTCGACTCAAAGGCGTGTGCCAATTCGCAAGCTTTCTTGACGTCGCCCGTGAGGTATTTCTTGAAGGGGATATACGCGTTTTTCGTCCCGTCTTCGACGTCAAGGAGCTTGACCTTGCCGATCGGGGAACCGATCGATGAAACGTTCAGACCGTATTCATCCTGAAGATGCCGGATTTTCTGGATTTCCGATCGGCTCAGTTTCATGGCGTTTTTCACCCCCTCGCCGACGTCGATAAACCGGATACTGTAATACTGCAGTCCCAGGGCGGCGAATGCCGCGAACTGCTGGACAGCGGTTTTCTGATTGGCAGCCTCGTCGGCGAATCCGGAGAGAATGACTCGAGGTTGGTCGGCCATAGTGGTATCCCGTGGATTTCGAGGAAAACGGACCATCGGTCGATGACGGGATCGTATTCTGAAGTTCCTGGCTCAAAATGGCAAGGGGGGCAAGGCAAACCTGCGGAAACAGCCGGGCGACCGCGACAAGGCGAGCGGCAGAAGGAAATCTACCCGCTCGGACGTAGCCTGACTCTCCGAGTCGGGTCTTGGAAGCCAGACCCGACTCGGAGAGTCAGGCTACGAATTTCCGATCGAAACTTAAGTTCGCCTGCTCAAACTACCGATAAGGTGCCGACGAACCAGGGGGGAGCACTCTGGTCGGCAAGGAGTTGCGTGTGGGCATCTGGGGCATCGGGATCCAGTCGGCAGGGCAGGCGGTTCTTGGAGCCGCTGCTCGCTTGACTGGTTCAGTGGGGCCGCAACAAGCGGAGCCTCACGCTTGCAACCAGTCGACCGCAGACGAATTAACCCTCTCTGGTGGGGCGATTTCAGCGAAACCTCCCGACTTGGTTGGCCGTCTGTTTCCTGGCGTTCCGCGACGGGCGGACGGCAGCGTCAACATCGAGAATATCCGCACCTACCGTGACGAGCGTAAAGACGCTCTCGACGCTCGTCTCCGCGAGGCATTTCGCGACGCGGGCATTGATACCAGTGCGCAGATTCGGCTCCAGGTCGGTTACGATGGCCATGTTGCGGTAGCCAACGATCACCCGCAGCGGGACGAAATCGAACAGATCTTCGCCGACAATCCCGACCTCCGCAACCACTTCGCTGAGGTCGCCTCGCTCTCGGAGGTCATCCGTGCGGGCGAGGAAGCCAGCGCATTTCAACAGGCGTACGCCGACGACCCGGACGCCGCCATCGCCGAGTTCTGGCATCTCTTCTCCGGACAACGGCGGCCCGACTTCAGCCTGCTCATTGGCGGGGACGAGTCGACCATCGAGTTTCAGTGAACGTGCCGGCCGAGCTCGCCCAACAAGGTGACCCTGATATACCGCACATCCATCACCTCTTTGCCCGGCTTCTCGGGATCCATGTGCCGCATCGGAAGCTCGACGTCGGCGAACAGACGGGGCAGACGAAGAACCGGTCAAAGATAGCGCCGTCGCGGGCCAGCGAGTCGATATTCGGCATGGCGAGGTTGCGGTTTCCGTGAACGCTCAGATCGCCCCACCCCTGGTCATCGGCAAGTATTGGCACACAAGCAATTTGCCCAGTAAATACGAAGGGGATTGTCCTGCCGCTACGGGCAGGTAATCCATAGTGATACCTCCGTCGAGTTTCTGTTCAATTTGTCCGCGGGTTCTGCGCTACTCCCAGTGTCGGTGCCCATAGACCAGAGGTCAACGAACCGCCGATACGGGAGGATCGGGATCATTGTGAGAAAAAATTCCACCAGGGAGCTCTGTCTCATCGGGGGGTGCGGTTAATCGCGAACCGCAGGCATACCCAGGCTAATCGTACAGGTCGGACTTCTGGCGGGCCGTTGCCTTTTTCAGGGGGGCGGGGGAATTCGCCTTGCCCGAAGCTCTGAGTTTCGGTATTTCTACGCGGCCTTGAGGTGTTTCGCCCGGCCGTCCCTGGCAGCGATCGCCTTTTCCATGGCGCCGGATGCGCCCAACCGAATCCCTACTCGTCTTGTGCGACTCCAATTTAGGCAGAACAGGCTCTATGGCCGATCTCCGTATGCAAATCCGCCGTCCGGCCGGCTTCTTGTTCGCTGCATGGCTGATTCTCGCAGCGGAACTGCAAGCGGTTGCGCCCGCTCAGAATTTCCCGCCCGCCAGGGCCGAGGAGGAGTACGTCGTTCAGGTTCGGGTGGTGGGGCACCATCGTGTCCCGTTGGAGAAGATCCTGCCGAATATCCACACGCGACAGGGCCGAACCTACGATCCGAAGGTGGTCGAAGACGACGTGCGGCGACTCAACGGCACCAAACTCTTCATCACGGTGAAACCGTACACGCAGAAGGCGCCCGGCGGGCGTCTGGTGATTTTCGAGGTTCTGGAAAGGCCGCTGGTCCATTACGTCAAGTTCGTCGGCAACCGGAAATTCACGAAGAAGGCGCTGCAGGAGGAGGCCTCCGTCAAAGCCGGCGACGCGATGGACGTGTTCGCCGTCGAGGAAGCGAGGCGGCGTTTGGAAGAATACTACCACACGCGAGGATTCCCTAAGGCGCAGGTCACGCTGTTCGAGGGCGTCAAGCCCGATGACAAAGGCATCGTCTTCGTCATCAACGAGGGAACCAAGCAGCGGGTCTTCTGGACTTCGTTCGAAGGCAACACGATCGCCAGCGACGCTCGACTGAGAACCCAGATCAAGACGAAACCGGGCATCCTCTGGATCTTTCAGGGCGAAGTCGATCCGAACCAAATCGCGGAAGATGTGAACCGCCTCACGGCCTACTATCGCAGCCTGGGCTACTTCCGGGCCCGCGTCGGCCGCGAACTTGAATTCGACGACGATCAAGAGTGGCTGACGCTGAAGTTCACCATCGACGAAGGGCCTCGCTATACCATTCGCAACGTGGCGTTTATCGGCAACTCGACCTTTTCCACCGAACAACTCGCCCGCGATCTGAAACTCGAATCGGGCAAGTTCTTCAATCAGGCGGAAATGCGGGGCGATCTGGCGACGATTCGCGATACTTACGGCTCCGTGGGCTACGTCTTCGCCGATATCAAGGCGGATCCGCGCTTTCTCGAAGAGCCGGGCCAACTCGACCTCGTCTACAACATCGACGAAGGCGAGCAATACCGGGTGGGTCGGATCAATGTGCAGATCGAGGGCGAGTACGCCCATACCAAGCTCAATACGGTGCTCAACCGCATGTCGATTAAACCGGGCGACATCGTCGATATCCGCGAGCTACGCGCCAGCGAGCGGCGTTTGAAGGCTTCGGGGCTGTTTCAGTCGGACCCGGCCAAGGGCGTGTCGCCCAAGATCGTTTTCAGTCCGCCTACGGCAGAAGACCTGGAAACCAACATTGCCGAGAGCCCTCAGCGGCCCAACGGCTTCCGCGGCCAGAGCCCGGACGGGCAGCAGCGCGAAGCTCGGAGAATCGACCTGAACATCAATGGCCGTTGGGCGGAGGAGCAGGGAGCAGGGAGCGGGGAGCAGGGAGCGAGAAGCGAAGGGGAAGAATTGCCGAATTTGCCGCTGCCGCGGCAAGGGATGCAGTTGCCGGGGCTTCCGCCCGCCATCATTCGAGGTCAAAGCCCGGAGCCGAACCGCCGCCGACAACAAGGACTGGCATGGGGCGCGGGGCGACCGATCCCGCCCGACGAATTCACCCAATCCTGGTCATCTCGGTCGACGGCCAACAGTGGGTTGGCCGCAACGACCCAAGCCGCGCCGCGAGTGTCGCCGAAACAACTCGAGTCGCCTACCGTGGTCCGAGGCCAGTACAGTGCGAGCGGAGGGGTTGCGTTTCCGCAGCTCAATTCCGGCGTGGGGCAGACACCGGTGTTTGCGCCTCCGGTTCGCCAGGATTACCAGCAAGCGCCGCCGTTAACGACGACCGTCCAGCAGCCGATTGCCCCAAATTCGTCGGCACAAGTGGCCCCACCCATGCTGCCCGCGCCGCCGGCGATCCCTTACGGAAATCCCGCGGTTCCGCAGCCCCAATACGCACAGCCCCAATACGCACAGCCCCAGTACGCACAGCCCCAGTACGCACAGCCCCAGTACGCACCGCCGGGCTATCCAGCGCTGGGTGTGCTGCCGCCTTCGCGGCCGCTGTTTAGCGACGACCCGAGTGTGGACAATCTGCTTGGCACACCTCCGGACGAGGAACCGTTGTACCTGCCTTTGAATCCCCAATTGGCGGAAACGCAGACCGGCCGGATCATGTTCAGCGCCGGGGTCAATTCGGAAGCCGGTCTCATCGGGTCGATCGTCATCGACGAGCAGAATTTCGACTGGACCCGCTTTCCCCGCGGATGGGAGGACGTACGCAATGCCACCGCCTTCCGCGGCGCCGGCCAGCGATTCCGAATTGAGGCGGTGCCGGGTACTGAAGTCCAGAAATACACGGTCAATTTCCAGGAACCCTATTTGCTCGACACTTCGGTCGGTTTGGGATTGAGCGCCTACTACTACGACCGCCGCTACCGCGAGTGGGACGAGCAGCGGGTCGGCGGCCGAGTTTCGGGAACGTACCAGTTTTCACCGGACTTGACCGGTGTGGCGGCGTTTCGCGGGGCGAACATCAAGGTGTTCGACCCGATCGCCAACATCCCGGAACTGAACGAAGTGTTGGGCAGCAACGCGCTGTACGGTTTCGAACTCCGCCTGATTCACGATACACGCGACAGTGCCTTCCTGCCGACCGAAGGGCACCTCTTCGAGATCGGCGCCGAGCAAGTCATCGGCAGTTTTCAATATCCACGAGCCGATATCAGCTACCGCCAGTATTTCCTGCTGAACCAGCGCCCGGACGGCTCGGGCCGTCATGTGCTCAACGTGGGCGGGAAGGTGGCGTACAGCGGCAGTGATACACCTATCTACGAGCACTACTTCGCGGGCGGTTTTACCACGATCCGCGGCTTCGATTTCCGTGAGGCTTCCCCGCGAAACATGGGTGTGATCGTGGGCGGCGAATTCATGGCGCTGGCTTCGGCCGAATACATGTTTCCCATCACGGCCGACGATTCGCTGCGTGGCGTGGTTTTCGTCGACACCGGCACGGTGGAGCCGACGATCGACAACTGGACCGACAAGTACCGCGTCGCCCCGGGGTTCGGATTGCGGATCACCATTCCGGCCATGGGGCCGGCCCCGATCGCGCTCGATCTGGCCTTTCCGATCTCACGCGAGGATGCCGACGATGTCCAGAGCTTCAGCTTTTTCGTCGGCTTCCTGCGGTAATCAGCGGACCGACCGACCGATCTCGAAAATCTCTTCCGCGTCGAGTACCTGATCGTTCGATTCGAACAATCGCCGGATGGCGGCTTTGTGGATCTTCATCTTCATCCCGCCCACGCCGATCGCCCCGTAGCAGACAACCCCGCGGCGCTCGGCGGCGCGATCCGTCGCTTCAATGCCGGTCAGTCCGACGGGCGGAACGGCATTGAGATCGACGGCCACTTGGGGGCCGGCCGCATTCCGCCAGGTTTTCTCCGGCAACAATTCCACCCCGGCGGCCCCCGCCGCGACCAGCACGTCGACCCCTTCGACGGCTCGCTCGGTTTCCTCGATCGAGCCACCGGCGCAAGGCGATAGTCGGGCGGACGGAAGCTTGGCGGCCACCGCCTCGCAGACTGCGACGGCCCGAGCCTGGTTGCGCGAAACGGCCCGTACTTCCGCGCCGGATGCTGCCAATAATTGTACTACGCGGCGGCCCACCGGGCCGGTGGCGGCGAGCACTGCCGCTTTCGCGCCGCGGAGATCGACGTGCGCCGCCGCGGCCAGGACGGCGGCTGCGGCGGTAGTATTGGCGCCGTTCGCGTCGAGCATCACGGAGACTCGCATCGGCCCGAAGAATGTCTTCCGCACTGCCGCGAGGATCGCCTCGCCGGCGGCGACATCGCTGCCGCCGATGAAAATCGCCGTGCGGTGCAACTCGGAGACGGCGCGGGTGAAGATTGCGCCGTAGACCAACTCGCGGACATTCTCCGGCCGGACATTGGCGTGCGGCAGCAGATGGTCGACACCGGAGTCGATCGCCACGACGCCGTCGAACACACTCGGCTGCGAATCGCAGTCGAATTGGATAAGGATGGCGCGACTGGACATGAAGAAGTCTTTCAGCGATAGGCGGGACACTCCGTGGCCCGCCAATCTCGGGAAGTAGTTCGCCAGGCAGGTTCCGCTTGCCGAGCGGAACCTGTGCGTCGGCAGATCATCGTGCTCCGTGCGATCCGGTTCGGCAATCGGAACCTGCTAGAACCCGCGAAACGGATGTTTGGCCTTATCCTTGCCCGCGAGCATCTCCTCGACGGTCGGTTTGCCGGTCATGGCGTTGCGAATCGCGTCCTTCGTGGCGGCGAGATTGAACTCGTAGATCTTTCTGTCGTCGTCGGCGTCCGGGTGAATGAATACCCCGCAGACGATCGCCAGGTTTTCCGCTTGCGACTGCGGGATGACGCCTTCGGCGACCGATTCGGCGACCGCGGTGGCCACGGCGGCCTGGGCCGGACCGAACATCTGGACGGCCTGCTTCATCCCCTTGATTGTCACTTTGGTGACCATGACGGTGGCCGGCTTGACCGCCAGGTTCGGCTCCAACACGGCCAGCAGATTCGTGTGACCTTCGCTCTGACGGGCCAGGGCATTGACCAGCGCGGCCCCCACCGGACCGTCCTTGTCTCCGACAATCAGGTCGATATGGGCGATCTCGTTGCCTTCCCCCGCCAAAGCTTCCCCGATGTACATGGCCATTGTGCCAATCTCCCGATACCTGTGGTTCGACACCCGCGGAACTGCCGAGGGCCCGCGCCTCGAGCCAGTGTTGCCCGCTGCTCCTGGACAAACGATAGCAATTCTACCGGGCAGTTCAACTAGTAGGTTCCGCTTGCCGAGCGGAACCTTGCCCCACAGGTTCCGCTCGGCAAGCGGAACCTCCCGGGCGTCCCCTCGATCGGAATCTTGCTGAAATTCGGAGTGCTGTTCCGAGGGATATTGAGCAAGTCCTAATGGGGGTTCTCTTGCAAACCGCAAGCAAGTCGTTAAGTTATCGGGCAAACGAACCGCAAAATCACCGCAGTCCACGCATTCTATCGAAGCCATGAGGACGATTTCATGACAACGACACTTGCCCTCTGCGTCTCGGCCCTTTTCGTCGGAAACGCCGACGACCCGCGATTCTCTCCCGACGACGAAGGACTAATCCCGATCGAGCGGAATATCGTGACCCTCACCAATGCCGAGCGCGCCCGGCACGGCCTGCCGCCGCTGGAAGTATGTCCCAACTTGCTTAACTCCGCCCGCGACCATGCCGCCTGGATGACGCGTCGCCAATCCCTTCAGCACACGCGCCAGGCCGTGGCCGAGAACATTGCCATGGGGCAAACCAACAGCCGCGAGGCGATGCAATCGTGGATGAGTTCGCCCGGGCATCGAGCCAACATTCTCAACCGGAGTTACCGGCGCATTGGAGTGGCCGCGTACCGGACCGCCGCCGGGACGATCTTCTGGTGCCAGCAGTTTTTGCACTAGAAAAGTGACGGAGAGCTTGCTGATCCTCGGCGCTAGTGTGCGAGCGGCCGCGCAGTCCGCCGGCCGCGCCGGGTTCGATGTCTACGCCGCCGACCTGTTCGGCGATCGAGACCTGCGGAGTTGCTGCCAAACGTCCGTCGTCGCGCAGTACCCCGGCGGGCTGGCCGAGGCTGCAGCCACCATGCCACCTTGTCCTTGGATGTATACCGGCGGGCTGGAGAATCATCCAGACCTCGTGGCGGAAATCGCTCGGGCGCGTGTTTTGTATGGCAATTCGGCGAAGGTGCTCCGGGCCGTGCGCAATCCCGGGAACGTACACCAAATGCTGACGCGGGCCGGATTGCTAGTGCCGTCACTGTCGCGGTCGCCCGGCGGCGTGCCTAAGGACGGCAGTTGGCTGCGGAAACCTTATCGCGGGTGTGGCGGAGCCGGCATCCATCCGTGGTCGGGCCAGGGAGATTACGAAAACCACTTCTTTCAGCGGCGAATTGCCGGCCGGTCCGTGGCGGCGGTTTACGTGGCACTCGGCCGCGAGGCGGTTCTTCTGGGGGTAGCCGCACAGCTTGTTGGATGCGGATGGAGCGGTGCCCCTGGATTCGCCTACGCCGGCTCGATTGGACCGCTGCCGCTTTCGGCAGGGACGCGCGATCAATTCGTGAAAATCGGGCACGTCTTGACCGGCAGTTTCGGACTCGTGGGGATGTTTGGCGTCGACGCCGTTCTGGCGGATGAGAACGTGTGGACCATCGAAGTGAATCCACGTTACACGGCGTCGGTCGAGATTCTGGAGCGGTCACTCGGCTGCCGAGCGGTGGCGCTGCATGCGCGGGCGTGCCGCGGACAGCCGTTTTCTGGCTCCGAGAAGACAGTCGGAAACTGGTGCGGCAAGGCGATTGTGTACGCGAAACAGGATCTGGTCATCCGCCGCGAATTCGAAGCCGAGGCGGAAATTGCCGATATCCCAGACGTCGGCACGCGGATTTCGCAAGGGAGGCCCGTGCTTACGGTTCTGACAGAAGCTCCCGACGAATCCTCTCTGATGGCCAAGTTGCAGAGCCGCATCGCCGAAATAGAGCGGTTCCTTTACAGTGATGTTCCGAACGACTCCAGCAGCCCGGCTGTTCCCAAACAGCCGGGCTGCTAAAACGGCTTTCAGGGAAGGAGCGAGGCGCCATGCGGATCGGAATTCTCAGTGACACTCACGGACGGGTGGATCGCACCCGACAGGCGGTTCGGATGTTGGAGAGCTTGGAAGTGTCGGCCGTCCTCCACTGTGGTGATATCGGGTCGGCCGACATCATCCGTCTGCTCAGTGTCTGGCCGTGCCATTTCGTTTTCGGGAATGTCGACTCTCCCGACTTGCTCCGCGAGGCGATCCTCGCGGCCGGCCAGACCTGCCACGGGCGGTTCGGCACGTTGGAACTGGAGAACTGCAAGATCGCACTGCTCCACGGCGACGATGAGCGCCG
The DNA here is from genome assembly GCA_012728855.1 of Rhodopirellula sp. GTDB lineage: Bacteria > Planctomycetota > Planctomycetia > Pirellulales > Thermoguttaceae > JABWBD01. Next base: position 70,910 of record JAAYEH010000059.1, read on the forward strand.
CTTGCGACAATGCATCGCCGGCGGCGAGTGGCACCTCGTCTGCTACGGGCACACCCATACCGCGGAGGTCCGGGCTTCGGGGGGAACTCTAGTGATCAACCCTGGGGCGTTGCACCGGTCGGAGCGGCCGTCGTTGGCGATCGTGGACTTGCCTTCGTTGAGGGTAACGACGATATCTCTATCAGGAACATGACTACTTGGGATGGTGCTGCGCTGGCATGAGACGCCCATTCCATCCCAAGCAGTGTAGGCAACGAAGTGCGCACGGCGCGGCTAACCGGCCAACCGAGCGATGCGGTTGGTGGATTCCACTTCGACGCGTTCCGGTCGATAACGGAACTGCATCAAATAGGCGTCTTCCGGGGTGTCCTCATAGTAGCCGCGGAGCACGGAGGTGGCTCGGAAACCGGCATTTCGGAAGAACAACTGAGCGTCCAGGTTGGTTTCCCGCACTTCAAGCGTGATCCGCGTACGCCGCTGCGCCGAGAGTTTGCCGACCAACTTGGAAACCATCTGTGTGGCCACGCCTTGGCGGCGGAAATCGGCTGCCACTGCGAAGTTCAAGACGTGGAGCCGCATCTTATTCAGTTCGTAAATCATAAAGCCGACGACCCGGTCGTCATGCTCGGCGACCATGCCGATGCAGTTCCGCTGGCGGAGGCAGCGAATGAATTCGTCTTCCGACCAGGGAAATTCAAAGCACTCGGACTCGATCTTCAGCACCTCGGGCATATCGCGCCGAATCATCCATCGGATGTGGACCCCTACCTCTTGCTTCTGGCCGGAAGTCATGCTGGCCTCCTTCCTTGTCGGCCGGTCGCGGCCGTTTGCGACCGCAAAACTGTGCATCATTTCCTCGGCGCACCCCTGCGCCGTCTGCCACGGTCAGCCCGTCTCGAGAGGGTCGAGAGCCAGGGGCCGCGACACGGGCAATACGGTATCAGAAAGGCCGTGATCTGCCAATACGAAGAAAAACGCCGTACGTCAGGCTTTTCAGCCCTGACCGCGACGCCCAGGACGGAAAGCCTGCCGACAGGCAGGAATCCGACAACAAAAACCGCAAGTTAGGCAGCCCAGGAAAAGGGACTGGCTCCGTCGCACATCGAGACTCTCGGCGAGATGCGCGGTTGTAGCGACAGTACCAGTCCCTTCCGGGACGCTGCCTGCTCATAACGCGGGCTGGGCTCGCAACCCAACGTAGCCTGACTCTCTGAGTCGGGTCGATCGGGTCTATCAATACTTCCCGACTCAGAGAGTCAGGCCACCACGATGCGCGCACGGCGCGTAGAAGTTACGAACAAAGACTCTAACTGTCGGCGCCCACGCGCGCGGCGGCCCAGACGGCCAGTTTCTCCCGGAAAATCTTGGCGTTATGTCGGATGTCGACCGGAAACGACGGATGCAGCAGAAAGTCCTCGATTTTCGCCGTTAGGGGATGCGACTGCCCCAGTTGCCGGATCGAATCGAGCAGCTTCTGTCTTGCCTCGTCGCCCGTCGGCATCCGTCCCGGATGTGGCTGGAGTACAATGATCGGCCGCTGCCGACCGGCCGGGCCGACACCGACCAGCGCGCTGCGGTAGATATCCGGATGCTGGTTGAAAATGCTTTCGCAGGGGATCGTATACATTGGTCCATCGACAGTCCGCACGCGATGGGCCATCCGGCCGCAGAACCAGAACCGGCCTCGATCGTCGAGATACCCGACGTCGCCCATTCGATGCCAGATATCCTCCCCGTCCGGAATCTTGCCCGCGGCGTTGGACTCGATTCGGGTGACGTAGCGGCGCGTAACCACGGGCCCATGTACGATCAGCTCCCCAATCTCGCCGGGCGGCATTTCTTCGGCCTCCGCCAGCGAGCGAATCGGACCGTCGACGACGCGGATTACTTTCCAATCGATTCGCGAGAACTTCCGGCCCACGCAGACCCCGCCCCCTTCGCGCGTCCGGGCGGCCGTTTCACGGAGCACTTCGCTGGCGGCAATCGAGGCGACGGGAAGCGATTCGGTCGCGCCGTAGGGCGTATGCATGTCGCCTTCCGGATGGATACTGTCCTTCATCGCCTGAAGGACGTTGGCCGCCACGGGCGCCCCGGAAGACAGCACCCGGCGGAGTGTCTCCAGTCGAATCGCGTGATCGCGGCAATACCGGCCGACTCGGTTCCAAAGCGCCGGCGAGCCGAATGCCTGCGTGGCCTTCCAGTCACGGACCGCCTCGACGATGTTGACGGGATCGACCTCGGCGGGACGGGTGGGATCCATCCGAGGAATCACGGCCGTGACCCCCATCGCGCAATTGAACAGGCCGAAAAGCGGGAAGCAGGATACATCGATCTCGCGGGGCTGGATGGCGAAGAAGTCGCGGATCTCTTCCACCTGGGCGTCGAAATTGCCATGCGCGTAGAGTACGCCCTTCGGCGGCCCCGTGCTGCCGGTCGTAAAGATGATCGCCGCCGGATCCTCGCGCGTGGTTGGCGACGGCTCGAACCCCGCCGCCGGCTCCCGTCTCAGTTGATCGAGAGTGGGTCCGCCCCAGAACCAGCGCCGCCCGACTGTGACGTTGAATCGGGCCGCCGGAAACCGTCGCCCGAGCAGTGATCGAACGGCCTGGACGGGCGGGATGGCGATAAAACCCCGCGGCTCGGCGTCGGAGAGGCACTTGACGAGGTTGCGTTTTCCCATCCCCGGGTCGATGAGGATGATGACGACGCCGGCTTTGAACAGCGCCAAGACCAATGAGATGAAGTCGATACCCGGTCGCACCAGCAGTGCGAGCCTCATGGCCGGCATCACCCCCATCCGCCGCAACGCGGCCGCGATGCGATTGCTGTCCTCATCCAATTGGCGGAAAGTTATTTTCCGGTACTGCCGCTCGCCCCGGCGGTCGCGGCCCATCGCTTCGACCACGGCGACCGCATCCGGCATTTGTTGCGCCAGCGTCGAAACCCGCGCCGCGACATTCACGATCGGTTGTTCAGAGCACACAGGCAACATGGATCCAAGAAACGGGGCATGATTAGGACTTGGTAGATCCCGCTTGCCGAGCGGGATCTTGCTTCGTGTTGCGGTCTGCCGGCACACAGGCTCTGTTTGGCAAGCGGCCCCCTACCGACCCGCATCCGCGGCATCGAGTTTAGAGCGGATTTCCGGGCGGAGCAACCCTCGGCACCATAACCGACCACAAGAGGGGCGGTAAAATAGACTACGTAGGCGCGGCGTATCGGGAGCAAATGGGAGAACAATCATGGGGTCGACCAAACGTCGCTACGGCAAAGAAGAATTCGCCCGGCGTGGCGATGCCATTTACGAGAACAACGTCCGCCCTGAAGTTACAGCCGACGACGACGGCAAGTTCGCCGCCATCGACATCGAAAGCGGGGTGTACGAGATCGATGTGGACAAACTGACGGCGTGTGATCGACTGCGCACTCGGGTTCCCGATACGCAGATTTGGACGGTGCGAGTGGGCTCGCGGTATGTCACTCGCTTCGGCGGGCGACAGCGGAGCACGTCATGATCAGCGGCATGGCATTATTGAACGGTTACGAACTGAAAACGCAGGTCCGTGATCGCGGAGAGGTTACGATCAAGAGGCTTCGCTAGCGCCGGGTTAACGCGAAACGGCCAAAAGCCGTTTGCTGCTGGGAGTCCGCTTGTCGCCCAGTCAATGACGGACGCCGCCCCCTGGACGCTTCCTTCTCCACTCTGCTAACATTACCGGGATGAGCAGTTCCGCCAGCCCGATGATGAAGCAGTACCAGGAGGCCAAGAAGGCCTGCCCCGACGCCATTCTCCTGTTCCGGATGGGCGATTTCTACGAGTTATTCCACGACGACGCCAAAGACGCCGCCCGCATCCTGAATCTCGCCCTCACCAGCCGCGACAAGGGGGAAAATCCGGTCCCTATGGCCGGATTCCCCCATCATCAACTCGAGAGCTATCTGGCCAAGCTCATCGCGGCCGGGCTGCGGGTGGCCGTCTGCGATCAGGTCGAGGATCCCAAGAAAGCAAAGGGCTTGGTGCGGCGCGAGGTCACGCGCGTGGTTACCGCCGGCACGCTGACCGACGATGCCTTGCTGGATCCGAGGACGAGCAACTACCTGGCGGCCGTCGTGCCGGGCGATCCGGCGGGCTTGGCTTGGGTCGAGCTATCGACCGGCCGTTTTCAGGCCACGAGTGTGCCGCCGCGAAGCGTGGCGGATCAGTTGGCGCGGATCGGTCCGTCCGAATGCCTTTTGGCTGAAACAGCCGATCCGCTGCCGGCCCATTTGGCTGAGCAGATGATGGTCACGCGGCGGCCCGACTGGGCCTTTGCCGTGAATTCCGCCCGCGACGCGTTGCGAAAGCATTTCGCGACGACCAGCCTCGAAGGATTCGGTTTTGACGCGAGCGCGGGCGACGGCCAGGCGATTCGGGCGGCGGGAGCGATTCTCGACTACCTGACGGAAACCCAAAAAAGTTCGCTGGAGCATATCGACCGGCTGCTGCCCTATCGCACCGGCACCACGCTGGAGATCGACGAAGCCAGCCGCCGCAGCCTGGAGATCAGCCGCACGATCCGCGAGGGACGTCGCGAGGGATCGCTGCTGGCCGTGCTCGACCGGACCGTGACGGCGATGGGGTCGCGGCTGATGGCCGAGTGGGTCGCCAATCCGTTGACTGACGCGGCGGCTATCGACCAACGGCTCGGGGCGGTCGAGGAGTTCGTCGCCGAACCAGCGCTGGCCGCCGCCCTCCGCGACACGCTGCGGCAGGTCTACGACGTGGAACGTTTGCTGGCCCGCGTGAGCACCGGGCGGGCCAGCCCTCGCGATCTGAATTTCCTCGGCCGCACGTTGCGGAGCCTTCCCGCGCTGAAAGCGAAGCTCTCCGCCCGGAAAAGCGGCCTGCTCGGCCGTTTGGAATCGCAGATCAATCTTTGTCCCGAATTGCGCGCCAAGCTCGATGCGGCGCTAGTCGATGACTGCCCTCTCTCGGCGCGCGACGGCGGATTCATTCGCGACGGATACCGGCAGGAACTGGACGCCCTGCGGGATCTGATGCGGGGCGGCAAACAGTGGATCGCCCGTTACCAAGCGGAGGAGACCGAGCGGAGCGGCATCTCGAACCTGAAGGTTGGATACAACAAGGTCTTCGGTTACTATCTCGAAGTAACGAACGCGCATCGCGAGAAGGTGCCCGACTACTTCATCCGCAAGCAGACGATCAAGAACGCCGAGCGCTACATCACGCCGGAGTTGAAGGAGCACGAGGAAAAGGTGCTCACGGCCGACGAGAAGACGAAGGAATTGGAGTACGGCCTTTTTGTCGAGCTGCGCGACGCGGTAGCGGCGTCGCGGCGGCAGGTGCAGGCGACCGCCGCCGTGCTGGCCTATCTTGACGTGCTGGTGGCGCTGGCGGAATTGGCGCGAGAGCGCAACTATTGCCGGCCGAAGGTCGTCGAGGAGCCTGTGCTGGCGATCGTCGACGGACGGCATCCCGTTCTCGACATCATCGAGCCGGAAGGAACCTTCGTTCCCAACGATGCATTGGCCGGCGGCCCGTCGGGCACGATTTTGCTGATCACCGGCCCGAACATGGCCGGCAAGAGCACGTATATCCGGCAGGTAGCCTTGATTACGTTGTTGGCCCAGATCGGCAGTTTCGTGCCGGCCCGCGAGGCCACGATCGGAATCGCCGACCGGATCTTCGCCCGCGTGGGAGCCAGCGACGAACTGACCCGTGGCCAGAGCACGTTCATGGTCGAGATGACGGAAACGGCCAGGATCCTCAACACGGCCACCGGGCGGAGCCTGGTGATCTTGGACGAGATCGGCCGCGGCACGAGCACCTACGACGGAATGTCGCTGGCCTGGTCGGTGGTCGAGTACCTGCACGACCATATCGGGTGCCGCACCTTCTTCGCCACGCACTATCACGAGTTAACCGATCTGGCGAAATCGCTCGACGGCATACGAAACCTGAATGTCGCCGTGCGAGAATGGGACGACGAGGTCGTTTTTCTGCACAAGATCGTGGAGGGGGCGGCCGACAAGAGCTACGGAATCCACGTAGCGAGGTTGGCCGGCGTGCCTCGCGACGTGATCGAGCGATCGAAGGATATCCTGGCCCAGTTGGAGGAGGAACATCTCGACGCGGAAGGCCGAGCCAAGATCGCGCGGCCGCAACCGCAACGGCGGAACGAGTTCCAGCTTACGCTCTTCGGCGCCGCGGACCATCCGCTCTTGGATGAAATCCGGCAGGTGGATCTCAACACGACCGCGCCGCTGGAGGCCTTGCGGATTATTCAGCAATGGCAGCAATCGCTGATGGAGGAGAAGCAGGGCGGGACGCAGAAGCGGAAGAAATCAACCACGCGGTAGGTTCTGCTTGCCGAGTAGAACCTGCGCGCCGGCAGCCCGCAACACTACGCAAGATCCCGCTCGGCAAGCGGGATCTACCAGGCGGGATCGACCAGTCATGCTTCCGGCAACTGCCAGGGATCGCGGCGGGGGCGGTCGAGCCATGTGTTGGCTTCGGCGTCATCGACAAACTGCCAGTTCTGTGGATCCCAACGCAGACGGCGGTGATTCCAATAGGCCAGATTGCCGAGGTGGCAGATCGTAACCGAGCGGACGCCGATTTCCACGTCGCAGATTGGCCGCTTCCGCGAACGGATGCACTCGATCCAGTTGCGATGATGGCCCGGCGACTGTTCGAGCCGGACAGCGCCGTGGCCCAACGGCTCTTCGGCCAGGTTTTCCGGCTCACATCGCATTTCAGCCCGATTGAGCGTGATTTTGCCGTCGGTCCCCTCGAACACCAGGCCGCCGCGGTCGCCGTGGATCACTTCCGTGCCGTCGGCATAGAGGAACTTGACGCCGGATTTGGTGGCGGGGTCTTCGGGCGGGATGATTTCCACGGGACCGGAACCGTCCATGCCCAGCGCCCACTGTACGATGTCGAATTCGTGGGCGCCGATGTCGGAGAAGCCGCCACCGGAGAATTCGCGGTACAGCCGCCACATCGGCCAGTTCTTCGGCATGCCTCGCGGGCTGAGGATCGAGTTGTAGGGCCGCAGCGGCGTCTGTCCCAGCCAACAATCCCAGTCGAGGCCCGGTTCCATCGGTTCCTCGGGCAGGTCGCACCAATCGCTCGGCCCGCCCACGTTGACGTACACGCGCTTGACCTTGCCGATGCGGCCGTTTCGGATCAATTCGCACGCCTTCGGGTAGTGGGCGAATTCGCCGCCGGACCGCAACTGGCTGCCGGTCTGGAACACTCGTCCGTGTTTGCGGACCGCCTCGATCATCCGCACGCCCTCGTGAATCGTCAGCGAAAGCGGTTTTTCACAGTAGACGTCCTTACCGGCCTTGCAGGCCTCGATGACGGGGATGGCGTGCCAATGGTCAGGCGTGGCGATCAGCACGGCATCGATGTCGGCCCGCGCGAGCACCTCGCGGAAGTCGCCGTATTCGGCGCAGCCCGCCGACGCCTCGGCACCGTATCGCCCGTCCACGCGCCGCTTGGCATGACGGCGGCGATTCGTATCGACATCGCAGACCGCCACGACCCGCACGTCGTCGAATCCGAGCAGGGTCGTGACATGGTAGCCGTCCGCCTGCATCCCCAGGCCGATCATCCCCACCGTCAGTCGCTCGCTGGGCGGCGGCGACTTTTTGTCGCCGAAGGCGGTTCCCGGAACGATGATCGGAGCGGCCAGGGCGGCTGCGGCGGATTCGAGGAAGCGACGGCGGTTCAGGTACGGATTGGGCATCGACGGGGTCTCCGGAGTTGAGTGGGGCCGAAATCATCATAACTCGTCATTTGTCATTTGTCATTGGTCAATTGCAGAAGGGGAGAAGCGTGCTCCCACTGCGATCAATCCAACCGTCGCAGGATCAGAAGGTTCCGCAGCAACCAAGCACCGCCGCTTCCCGCGAACTCCGCCAATAGGGGAGTCCGGTTCCCGGGGAACCAAGACACGTGGGTGGATCGGATTGAAACTGATCACCAGAGAATCGTACGGCTTCCGAATCCAAGAAGCCTGCGAAACCGCCCTATAGACCTTACTGCGGCACGATCCGCAAGGTCGCAATCTTCCAGGCGGGTAGCCGCACCCGGACCAGGCGATCCGCCAGTTCGACCGCGCCCAATTCGCCGGTCGGTTCACCGAGCAAGTTCGTTTCGCGGACGCCGGCGATGGGGCGACCGAACCGGAGAACTACGTCGGTATCGCGGCCAGCCGTTTCATAGAACCGGACTTCCCATTGCGGACCGCGATCGGAGGTAAGCGGGCGGAGACTGGAAAGGACAACGTTCTTAGGCGAGATCTCCAGTAGCGAATCGCTCTGGGGCAGATTCTTCAGGGCGGGGGTGTGCCCCGCCGCGCTCTCGCCCCAACATGCTCTTAGCGGAACGTGCTCGCCGAGCGCGTCGCGAAACGTGGCTGCCTCGCGCCATGTGCCCTGATGCGGAACCAGGACACATCGCCAGGCGTGGCGACCTTCGCCGGTGATGGAGTCTGCCAACATGCCGGCGTCCGGCGTGCGTTCGGACGGTTCCGGTGGCGAACGCAAGAGCCTGGTTGCCGATCGGAGGCGGAGCAACGTGAATTCGAGCGACCCATTGCCGCCGCGGTCATAGGCATACCCGGTATACATTCCCCACGGGCAGACGAAGCCGTAGCCGAAGTCGTCGCCGGCGACGTCGGTCCAGCGCGTGCCGTAATAACCCTTGGGATAGCCGCGGACGAAGTACTCGCCCCGAAACGGTTCGCGGTCGAACTGGTCGCGCGACTCCGCCCCGAACGGAATCCCGGCCGTCACCTTGCCGGGTCCGACGGGAAACCGCAGGGCAAACATGCCGCAGCCCGCCCGCGCGTCGATCTCGATGCGGTATTCGATCCGCCGCGAGGATCGCCAGAGCCGGACTTCGCGGGTGAGCCGGTGCGGCCCGATCGTTCCTTTCGCCCGCAGCGCTGAAAAAACAGGCCCGACGGTCCGCCGAAAAGCCTCGCCGGATGGATTCCATGCGTGGCAGTCGCCGACCGGACCGTTCGTCATCCAGTTATCGGAGACCGGCAGGTCGTAGAAGACAAGATCGCCGAGACTGCCGCCTTGCGTTGAACCAAGTGCGGCTCGACGATTCTTATCGACGATGCGCAGGGTGCCGTTCGACTCAGTTTCGACGCGGTAGTGTTCGTTTTCGATCGAACCGCCGCTGTCGGCGTCCGTCGCCGCCGCGGGGGCCGGACCGCCGGAAACTGCCAGATAGAAGGTCCGGTAGCCACAGGCAGGTACGTCTTTGGCGATGAACGCGGCCCGCACCTGCTTCGCGCCGTTGTCGCCGCAGGACTGCAACGGAATAACGCAGCCCGCGTCGTCGCGGAGCATCGCAGCGGCCGGGTTGCCGTTGAGTTCCACCTCGACCGGCCCGCTCACCGGCCACGAATGGAAATTGAAAACGACGAGGGGACGGCCCCATTCGGCACGGGGCTCGACGCGGCCGGCGATCGCCGCCAAGGCATTTTGCGTGACCGTTTCGGCCTTGCGGGCGGTCGCGTGTGCCGTTTGCATCCGTTCGGCGTAGTCGTTTTTCCAGAGATACTGCATGGCATGGCCGGTGCAGGCGAGCAGATCGTGCCACAGCGAATCGAAGTCCGCGGCGGGTTCGACGCCGGCCAGTGCCGCGGCCATCGTCCGGGCCCGCTCGGCCGAGAGGATTCGGTCTTCGTTCTGCGCGGTCCGTGTATAGAGATCCTGATTGCCGTGGAGGCCGCACGACGAATAACACTCCAATGAATCGAGCGGGCCTGCGAACTGCGTGAGCCGGTGGGCGTGCTTTTCGAGTTCCTCGAAATAGCGGGCGCTGGTGGCGAGGACTTTCCTGGCCGGGTTCCAGTCGGCCGCCTCCAGGGCGAGCGTTTCGCTGGGGAGCACGTCGTCGCCGCCGATGGCGAATCGCCAGACGGGCAGGCCGGCGAAACCCTCGACCGATTTGCCGAACGTTTCCCAGCGGGGGGTCGTCGCGTAGAAGCTTCTGAGCGTCAGCATCCGCGTGCCGTCGAGCCCTTCGCGCCAGAAGGCGACCTGCTGATCGACCGGCCGCGAGAAGATGAAATAACGGTAACCGGCCCCGGAAAGGATCTGCGGCATCTGGCAGTGGCCGCACATCAGGTCGACGGCATGGTAGACCTTCGGGTCGATCCCCGGGGCGTGCCGCCGGAAGTACTCCTTGGCAAGCGCGAGGTTGCGGACAAACGTCTCCGGGTAAACCTCGCTGATGCGCGGGTTGCTGACGGCGCCGATGATCTCGATCCGCCCCTGGCGAACCCGCTGCCAGAACTCGTCGGCGAACCCAGGCCAATCGCGCTTCGCCGTTTCAAGGAACGGCCGCAGTTGTTCATTTTCGGTCTCCAACTGCCAAACATAGTTCGGATGATCCCGCATGATCTCGAGGACGTGACGGAGGATCTCGGCGTAGCGAGCTTCGTGCCATGCCCGCGAGTGACACCACGCCCAATCGCAGTGAGACGAGACGTTGACAATCGTCATCTCCGGTTCCGCCGGGGCATTCTCCTGTCCGCGGGAAATGGAGACTGCGCCGGCCGCCAATGCGGCAACGATCGCCAGCGTGATGCGAAATGTCATCGAACGGCCCTCATGACAGGAAACTTGATTTCCCACATGGGCCGAGTGTAATACGGCAGGAAATGGGTGGTCAAGGGGGTCGGTTTACAGGCCAAGCCCATGCACATCGCCATCATCGACCGAGGCGGCACGGCGCTCGTCCATCGCAACCGGTCGGATCGGCGAGTGGTTGTCTTTTGACGCCCTCACGCCCTGCCGCCAGCCGCCGGCGAGGCAATGCTCGCTTCCACGGGCACCCTCGCCGCGGTGGTGCGAACGGTGGTGAGGACGCGGTCCACAAATGCCCGGACGTGCTGCGCGATTTCGTCGCAGCACTCCTCCAGAGCGAAGTGTCCCGTATCGAGCAGGTGCAGTTCCACGTCGCGAAGATCGCGGTGGTAGGCCAAGGCCCCTTCTTGGGAGAAGATCGAATCGTTTCGACCCCAGAGAACCAATGTCGGCGGCTGATGGTCCGCCAAATACGTTTGCCAGTGGGGGTAGAGTTCGACGTTCTTGCGATAATCGTAGAGCAGATCCATCAGGATCCCGTCGCCCCCCGGCCGGCTCCAGTGCGCCAAGTCGATGTTCCACGTGTCCGGATTGATCCGCTCCCTGTCGCGGGCACCGTCCTGGTAATGCCACATGAGCCAGTCGCGAGTGAACCAACGGCGGACCCCTTGCTCCGTATCGTCGGTCCGATTCTTCCAGAAGTTGAAGACGGGCTCCCAGACCTTGGTAAAGCCCTCTTCGTAGCAGTTGCCGTTCTGAACGATCAGCGATTCGACGGACTCGGGACGACGAGTAGCAATCCGCAGTCCGATCGGGAGCCCGGCGCCATGCATGTAGAAACTGCAACGCGTGACGTCGAGCGTATCGAGAAACCGCTCCACGCTCTTCGCCACGTTGTCGAACGTGTACTCGAACTTCTCCCGATCGGGACAGTCGCTGTTGCCAAATCCCGGATAGTCCGGCGCTAACACGTGAAAGCGATCTTCCAACTTGCCGATCAGGTCGCGGAAGATGTGGGAGGAGGACGGCAACCCGTGCAGCAGCACAACCGTCGGGCAACTCCTACACCCTCCTTCGCGGTAAAACATCTTCATGTCGTTAATGCCGATGGTCTTATATCGTGTGTTCATCATTGAAATTCTTCCTTCGTGATAGAGAGTACGCAGGGACGGAGACGTAAAGTCATGCCGCCCCTGTTCCCGGGCGGCATGACTGACGGGCCTTCTTTCAGGCATGTGCCGGTTCGGGCACCCTCGGGAAATCAAACGCGGGCTGGGTAACCTCCGCGAAGTAATCGCCGAAAGTGTTGAGCCCCACCAGGCCGATAATCTCGGCGATCTCCTCCTCGGTATAGCCGGCGTCGCGAAGGCGGATTATGTCGGAATCCATGACGTCGCCGCGGTGATCCGCCACCTCCCAGGCAAAGGCCAGCGCGGCTTGCACTTTGCTATCGGGCGATTGAGCGTGGCGAGCGTCCATGATCTCTTCGTCGCTTAGTCCGATGGTCTTGCCGATGGCCGCATGACCGGCCACGCAGTATTCCGAGCGGTTTGCCTCGGCCACCGAGAGGCAGACTTGCTCGCGGAGGCTGGGCTCCAAAACGCCGTTCTCCAGGCAGTTGCGGAGCGAGACAAACCCTTCCAGGACGGCGGGAGAATTCGCCATAATCCGGAAGAGGTTTGGGGTCATGCCCATACTGGACTGAACTTCGTCCAGGATCTTTCTTGTCTTGCCGTCGGTTCGATCCCGCTGGACGGGTTGAAGTCGGCTCATTGTTTGCTCCTTTTCTGTCGAATCATTGGCCATCGACCAAATCATTGGTCATCGACCAGATGAGTAGTTTCGGGAATTACCCCTCAGGCAATCCCCGTGCCAGAGACGGCCTGGCGCGCCGAGCCGCAATTCGTGCTGCGACAGTGATTTACGCAGGCATCCCTAAGCAGGGACGATCACGAAACGGCGTGATTCACAAAAGGTCGTTGTCCGGCAACGAATTCTCGTTACGATTGATAGTGATGGCAGTCTCCCTTATTTCAGAAACGGACTTCGTCTCCATCGAGTCCCCCGGCGAGGACCAGCATGCCAACTCGTTCGGTGAGATCATCGGACAGAGTGCAGCCATTGCGAACCTCGTCAAGCAGATCGATCTGGTGGCTCCCACCGACGCCAGTGTGCTGATTCTGGGAGAGTCGGGGACCGGCAAGGAGTTGGTGGCGAGGGAGATCCACAGGCGGAGCCATCGCCGCACCCACCCGATGATCAAGGTCAACTGTGCGGGGGTGCCGCGCGACCTGTACGAGAGTGAGTTTTTCGGACACGTTCGCGGCGCGTTCACGGGCGCCGTGAACCATCGTGCCGGACGGTTCGAGTTGGCCGACGGCGGCACACTCTTGCTCGACGAAGTCGGGGAGATCCCCTACGTTCTGCAGGGCAAGCTGCTCCGTGTGCTGCAAGAGGGCGAGTTCGAACGTATCGGTGAAGGGATTACGCGACGGGTGGATGTGCGAATCGTCGCCGCAACCAACCGCGATTTGAGGAAAGACGTGGCCGAGGGGCATTTCCGGCAGGATCTGTACTACCGCCTGAATGTCTTTCCTCTCCAGGTGGCACCGCTTCGACAGCACAAGGAGGATATTCCGCCTCTGGCCGCTCATTACTTGAAGTATGCGGCTGCCAAGCTCGACCGCCCGTGTCCGCCGCTCACCCATGCCGACATCTTCCGGCTCCAGCAGCACGATTGGCCGGGCAACGTTCGCGAGCTGTGGAACGTGATCGAGCGGGCCGTGATCACGTCTGGCGACGGCAGTCTCCACCTGGACTTTGCCGGCGAGGCGGTTCGGCCTGCGGACGAGCCGACGGGCAGCGATTTCCGCGCGGCTGCCAGGCGGGAAATCGTCACCTACGCAGAACTGGATCGGCGAGAACGCAACAACGTGCTGGCCGCGTTGGACGAGACCGGTTGGCGAATCTACGGCCCCCGGGGCGCTGCCGTGCTGCTCGGCATCAAACCCACCACTTTGGCTTCCCGCATCCGGAAAATGGGATTGCGAAGGCCAGGTCCGATCAGCCGGTGACGAATCACATTCGCCGATGCTAAACCTTCGCGAACTCGTTGCGGTTTTCGTAGACCTTCATGATCGCGTCGACTACTTCCCGCATGTCTTCCTGCGTGCCGAGCAGTGGGCCGGACGCCCAGAGCATGGCCATTTCATCGCAGACGCGGTCGCAGTTGGGGCAAGCTGTGTGTTCGCGATAAGCCTGAAGGTGCTCCTTGGGGAACAGTTCCTTATAGACGCGGTTGCCGAGCACATTCTCGATCCACGGCTCGCGGTGGAGTCCATTGGAGATATAGGGACTCAGATCGACCCCTTCCGCCGATAGCGCTTTGAGGAACGTGGCACGGCTGGCGCCGGCGAAATGTTCCTTATGGTACGACATGGGGAATAGATACCAGGCGCCGCTCTCGGTCCCTTCGTAGAGTTTCTGGGGAACGAGTCCCTGGAAACCTTTGAGTTGCTCGCGGAGGTAATTCGCGTTCTTGTTGCGGAGTTCGAACCGCTCGCGGACCGTCGGCAGTTGGCCCATCAGAATGGCGCCTTCCAGTTCGTTCATGCGATACTTCGGGCCGGCCACTTCGGTCCGGCCGCGGCGGGACGTTCCGTGGTTGTGGACCGTATAGCATCTGTCGAGCAGATCCTCGTTATTGCTGACGATCGCGCCCCCTTCGCCGCAAGAGATCGTCTTGCTTGTCTGGAAGCTGAAACATCCCACGTCGCCGATGGTGCCGAGCGGCTTGCCTTGATATACGGAAAGGTGCCCTTGGCAGGCGTCTTCGATGACCTTGAGGTTGTGCTTCTTGGCGATTTCGAGGAATCGCTCCATATGGGCCGGTTGGCCCATCATGTGGACCGGCATGATCGCCTTGGTGTATTGGGTAATCCGCTTTTCGACTTCGACCGGGTCGATCTGATACGACTCCGGATCGAGATCGGCCAAGACCGGAAGCGCCCGGGCCGCCAGAATGGCAGCTATGGTGCCGGGATCGGTATAAGGGGAGGTGATGACCTCGTCGCCGGGGCCGATCCCCAGCGCCTCGACCGCCGTATGCAGGGCTTGGGTTCCGGATCCGGTGGCGACGCAGCCCTTCGCGCCGACGAGCTTGGCGAATTCTATCTCCCAGGTGGGAACGGTGCCGTGCGGAGATTGAATGCGGCACCAAATGCCGCTCTTCGTCGTCTTGACGATGGAGTTTACGACGTTGTCGTCGACGTAGGGCCAGGCGGGCCAGCTCTTGTTCTTGCGAACCGGCTCGCCGCCAAGGACGGCCAACCCGGCAGGTTTGGCCTTGGAATCGGCCCAAGCCCTGCCTCCGGCAACCGCCGTCGCGGCGACAACACCAGCCGACGTCGCCAAAAACTGCCTTCTCGCTATGGTTCTCTTGTCCATATTCGACTTCCTTCAGCAAACAGGGTTTGCAGGGTTGTTTCGGCAACGTGGGCGCGGCGCCGACGGCACAAGTGCATTCTTTTAGGTTCATCCGACTGACGCGTACCTGCGAGGATGGA